>CANJQY010000094.1 GCA_947476525.1 Oligoflexales bacterium | reverse complement strand
TTTTGGCCGCCGCATTTTTATTTCCACGCTCTTCCACGAAATGGGGCACGCCCTCGGCCTGCATCACAACTTCAAGGCGTCCCTATCCTTTGACGGAACTAAGCCTGCGGACTTCGACAATAATCCGACCACGTATTCAGTGATGGACTATAATTATTATCAGCACGAAGTCGGATTGATGGCCGAAATCGGTGCCGGCAATGGCCCTCGGCTTGAGTATGACCGCCAAGCCATTAGTTACCTCTACAACGAAGGACGTGACATCAAAACAACGGATAAAGTGATCCCTGCCTGTGAAGATACAGCCGCAGATAATATCGAGGGTGGAATTGATCCAGACTGCATTCGCTATGATGCAGAGTCGCTTCCCGTTGTTGGTCTAGAACATGCGTTGACTCGCTTAACAAATGCCTCCGGTGCTCGGGGAATAGAAACATTGACCTTAAGTCAGTCCATTAGTTCTCACCGCGATGCCATCCTCGATCACCTTCGCGACCCAGCCCTCACGCCGAATGCAGAAGCACTCAAGAAATTTGCGACAAATAGGGCCGAGGCTCTCGGAAAACTAATCGGCTACTACGTAGGTTCAGGTGCGCAGGCGCTTCGGGTCAATCTGACACTTAATGCTGGAGCCCTAAGATCTTGGAGATCTCTGCCTGCAAATATTGCCACCACGTTGAACGAGAACGAACGTCGAAGTCTCTATGTAAAAATCCTAAAACAAGCGATTGAAATGCAAGGTTTACCAGCAGAACCACTTCGCGAATTAGAAAACCTCCTCGCTCAGCTTGCGATCACAATTGTCAGCCTCGACCGTTTCGGTGCGGCAGAAGAACGCACAGCGCTAGCCCTCGCAGTTTCCAATGAAATTCGTGATACCGCAAACAAAAGTGCGGCAGACAGACTAGCGGACCTGCGTTTTGGGGCCGCCAATTCCTTGAGTGCCGACAAAGAAAAAGCCGCCTTCGCCTCGTTTATGGTAGATGGTCAAAGTGCTGAACAAATTGCGGTGGCAGCCCTTCAGCATATTTCTCTAGTTGGACTTTCTGCCGAGGAGATGGGGTCTGAGGCCTCACAGAACGCACGTGTTGGCGGCGTCGCTAATTTGGCTACATTCGCAAGTTTTGGTGACGATTACGCGGCGGAAATCGCAGCCGTCCGAGCACAGCTGGTGGTGATTAGAAACACAGCGCGGCAGGCAGGAAGGCAACCGATTGTTGATCATGTGCGAAATCTCATCGGCGCCCTAAATTAGAATTGACTCCTGTAATGCCGCGATAAATGGTCGGAGATGCTGACATTGCGCCCTACGGCCATTTCTCCCATAAGAAAATCTGAAAGTTCACTTGGGTCTCCATGAATCGAAGCCTTTTCGAGGGCCGAGAAGTAGCGAGCACGTTGGCTGACCCGTACTACAGCCCATGGATATCCTGCAGTGACGAGCAGAGCATTCATCAGAAATCGCCCCGTTCGACCATTACCATCAGGGAAGGGGTGAACGTGAACGAAGAAAAAGTGTCCGAGCACGGCCCGGATCCATGGGTTTTTTTCGGCGCGAAGCAGATCATAAATGGCATCCATCGCATCCATCAGTTTTTCATGGGCTGGTGGCACGTGCATTGAACCGCGAATGTATACGGGGTTGCGGCGATAGCCCGCGAGGCTATCGGCAGGAATAAGCCCCGCTCGGGCCGACGGAGAAAAAAGGAGTCCTCTCCAGTCTAGTACTGCTCGTTCGAGAGTCTCTATGTCTGGTGCGCCTGCGTGAATCTCAATTATGATCTGGACGGTTGCATTGAATGCTTCAAAGTATCCACGCGCCGCGAGGGCATCGACTATTTTTTTGTCCTCTTCGCGCTGCTTCGGATCCCAAGAACCGGCGGCAACTTGTTCGATCAGCTTAGGTGTTACTTGGTAGCCTTCGATCGAAAGTGAATTATAGGCATCGTTAATATAGATTTCTCGGATGGCGACCCTAATTTCGTCGCTGGTGGCTGAGCGAAAGAATGCAATGTTTGCTTCAGGACGCGGGGCATTCGCGAGTGCAACGCTCATCTGATTCCACATACTTGTGAGGCGGGCCGCAATCCCCGACTTGAGGCGAGCTCCGGCGGCGTCTAGCGTGCTAAAACTCCCGACCCCGTTGGAAGGTGAAATCTCAACGCCTGCGGCGGCGAAAGATTTTTCAATCATCTCGGCGTCCTTGGTGCGTCCAACATCTTTCATCGCTGTGATCAGTCTGCCCGCCACCACCCCACCTGTCGGATTTTTTAGGAGGATGCGGGCTAGTTCCGGAATATTTCGGACTGTGGCCACAGCAGCAGTAAGCTCGGATGTGGGCCTTCGATAAGATGCAGCAGGCATGGAGGCGAGTGCCTGTTCGAGCGGTAGGATCCTTAGACCACCGTCACGTAGCACAGCCTCCGACACATCTTGTTTGGGATCGCTGATCACCATAAGTGCCACGCCGCAAAGAAGTTGCACGGGGCCTTGAGTAGTGCGGCTTGTTGTCACGGTCAGTTGTAAGGGAATTGTCAATAGATCGGAGTGAAGGGCAAGACTCGAAATTGATGACAAAACATAGTCCTCCCCCAGACGCTCGTTCAGATACTTTTGGACGAATTCCCAGTAATTGCTGAAGAAGGGGATTGTATCTCCTTCCGTTGCACCAGGAGTTACAAGGGCCACCCAGCCGGCGTGAATTTCTAAGAGCCACCCAGCTTGACGAAGAACCTTCACTTGTGCTCGTGTTAGTTTTTTGGACTGAAAGACGTGGCCGCCGCCCGCCGCAGTTTTAGCTGATTTCAACGAATTGGCAATTTTTTCATTCTTTGGCTTCGCCAGTCTCGCCATAGTTCGTATCCCTGTATTTATAGCTTTGCGTACCTGCGCTTGATGACTACAAATGGGATCATACCATCAACTATAAATTATTGCTTGTAATTCACTATAAAAAATTGTTAACAACCTGAAATTAATGGTTATTTTACACTGTTATTTGGTTGTTTTAGCCCAGATGCGAACCAAGATATTAGGGAAAGTGGTCGGCCAATGATGGCCGCACTATTTGCCGCTCCCTTCCTGTTGTCAATTTTAGTTGTTAGAACGGGCAAATCGGGCAACAACCAGCTGTATTGTGAGCATGCCTCGCGGCCTTGCTGGCTTTTGCCTCCTCGAGTAATTGGGCGTTGCAAGTTGGACCCCATGATCCTGTTCACTGAATTCTGACGCCGTGACGACGGACAGCCGCCCTCCGGAGGCCCATCTCGAAGTAGTTCTCTTGGGAATGGCCAGTTCTGGAAAAAGATTTGAGTTTCGACTACATGCAAGGGGTATTCTTTTGGGGCTCATGATAAATTCCCATCAAAAAGCCCGAACAAAATAAATTGTTCGGGCCTTTAAAATTTCAGATATCTTTTGTTGATTCAACAAAACACAGCAAACGCTAATATTAACGTTTCGAGAACTGGAAGCGACGACGAGCAGAAGCAAGGCCGTATTTCTTACGTTCCTTCTTACGAGCGTCACGAGTAATAAGGCCTGCAGCCTTAAGATCTTTACGCTTCTCAGGGTCGAGCAATGCAAGTGCACGGCTTAGAGCATGACGAATCGCGCCAGCTTGACCTGTAAGGCCACCGCCACGAACGTTAACAGTGATATCATACATGTTGGTGGCTCCAGCAATTTCGAGAGCATGCTCAACCATCATACGAGACGTTGGACGAATAAAATAATCCGCCATCGTACGTTTGTTGATAATGATTTTGCCTTCACCTTGTTTCATCCACACACGAGCAATAGCTGTTTTGCGCTTACCGACTGCGTGGATTGGATTCGTCTTAGTTGCCATGTGTCAGGTTCTCCTTAGCGAGTCGGCATTGCGACTGGGTTTTGAGCTTTGTGCGGATGCTCAGCACCGGCATATACATGCAAGTTGCCAGAGATTTTACGACCAAGCTTCGTCTTAGGAAGCATACCTTTAATTGCACTAATAATAATGCGCTCAGGGTGTGACGTCATAAGATCACGAACATTAATCGCCTTAATTCCACCAACATAACCAGTATGGTTGTAGTAGAATTTATCGGTTTCTTTCACGCCGCTTACTTTTACTTTAGCCGCATTCACAACAACGACATAGTCGCCGCCGTCTATATGTGGAGCAAAATCAGCTTTGTGCTTACCACGAAGAACACGAGCGACTTCTGTCGACAGGCGTCCAAGGGTTTTTTCGGACGCATCAACGATGGTCCACGTTTTCTTAACATCAGAAGGCTTTACACTTACAGTTTTCATAGTATCTGTAGCTCCGAGTACCGGTTTAGCGCTTGAATCATTCGACTTTTTACAGCTAGCAAAGGCGCAAAACCCAGCTGTAGTCCTATAGAGAGGGGGACTATATATAAGAGACCCACTTAGGTCAACAAGTAACCCGCGTAATTTTAGGGTTCTTGAAAAAAAATCGGAAATCCCAAATCGCCCCCCCCTAAAATGCAATGGTTTGCGGCGCCCTAGGGCATGGAATCACATCTCGAATGTTAGCCATGCCAGATAAGTACTGGACAATACGCTCAAATCCGAGACCAAAGCCCGCATGGGGAACCGACCCATAACGCCGCAAATCGACGTACCATTGCAGGTCGTCGAGAGGCAGCTTCATCTCCCGGATCCTCGCCTCTAGGCGGTCTAGGCGCTCTTCTCGCTGGCTACCCCCGATGATTTCACCAATTTTAGGTGCCAAGACGTCCATGGCGGCGACGGTTTTGCCGTCATCATTTTGTCGCATGTAAAAGGATTTAATATCTTTTGGATAATTGGTGACGATTACCGGCCCCTTGAACACCTGATCTGTTAAATAGCGCTCATGCTCCGACTGCAGATCTACGCCCCACTTAACCGGAAACTCAAACTTTACTGTAGCCTTCTCTAGCTCTTTAACAGCATCGGTATAAGTCATGCGCGCAAACTTACTTTCTCCCAATTTAACAATTTCATCAGGCGTCATTCCTTTATACATGTCGGAAAGAAACGAGAGTTCATCGGGACATTTTTTTATAGCCCAAGTGCAAAGAAAGCGAATCAAGTCTTCAGCCAGCTGCATGTCGTCTTCAAGATCTGCAAACGCCATCTCTGGTTCTATCATCCAAAATTCTGAAAGATGACGCGTGGTGTTGGAGTTTTCTGCTCGAAACGTTGGGCCAAAAGTATAAATGTCGCCGTGTGAAAGTGCCAGAAATTCGCCCTGCAACTGGCCGCTAACGGTCAAATGAGCGTGCTTGCCAAAAAAATCTTTTGACCAGTCAATCTGAGCCTTATCATTACGCGGTATTTTATTTAGGTCGAGGGACGTCACCGTAAAAATCTCGCCGGCTCCCTCGCAGTCATTGGCCGTTATAATTGGCGTATGGGCCCACATGAATCCCCGGTTTTGAAAAAAATCATGAACCCCGTGAGCTAAAGAGTTGCGAAGCCGCCACACCGCACCAAACGTGTTGGTCCTCCCGCGGAGGTGAGCAATCTCACGTAAAAATTCTAGGGTATGGCCTTTTTTCTGGAGAGGATAAGTTTCTGGATTGGCCTCACCGTACAGCTCCAATTTTTTAGCATGAACCTCCCAACTCTGGCCTTTCCCTTGACTAGGTTTTAGTTCACCTTCGATGCGAACGGCCGCCCCCGTCTGGCATTGGCCAAGGAGTGCAAAGCCTGGAATGTTTTGGTCAATAATACATTGCAAAGTGGCTTGGCAGGAACCGTCGTTCAACACCAAGAATGCGAACGTCTTGGACTCTCTACGAGATCTCACCCAACCGCAAACCACCACCATTTGACCCTCAGAACCCGTCTTAAGGACATCACGAATTCTATCTCTTCGAATACTCATGGCTGTAAGCTCCCTGTAAAAGTAATAGCTTTTTGAACATCGCTCTCGTCGACTGCTTCTGTTCTAATTTTCTCAATATTTTTAAGCTTATTCCAAATGGCGCGAGGCATAAAAGCCTGCACAGTCACCGGCTGCTTGTCAATTCGTTTATAAACCTCATGATACACTCCTAGCACTCCCCGAACGACTCGGTACCAATTAAATTTAGCGACTTGTGTGAAACCTTCTGCAATCATTTCCTTACACAGATGTTCATCCGTCAAAACTCGGTGCAGAGCGTCCGTCAATTGCTTACAATCGCGCGGATTCACCAACACCGCAGCACTGCCCACAACTTCTGGAATGCTGCTACTAGAACTCGTTACCACAGGCACTCCAGATGCCATCGCTTCTAGGGGGGGTAGTCCGAAGCCTTCATAAAGACTCGGGTACGCCATCAAACGTGCTCCACGGTAGTATGCACTCAATTCGCTATCAGTCACGAACCCCTTAAAGATAATATCGTCGCGGTACTCCCTCACATTCAACTGGACTGCGGCAAATAACGGACTCTCTCCGCCAATTAAGACCAATTTAGTTTTGATAGTAGGATTTTGCCGCCTAAGCTGTTCATAGGCCTCAATTAGAATATTAATATTCTTTCGAGGCTCAAGGGACCCCACATATAAAATGTAGTCACGCTCCCCAATCGTCGCAACAGCTTCGTTATTAATAAGTGGAAGGGAAAAGGTATCATCGACGGCCCAGTAGACTAACGAGACGCGTTCGGCGGGAAGATTAAAGTGCTGCAAAATGTCGTTTTTTGAATTGTTACTATTGGTAATAACTTTCGTTGCGCGCTTAGCCAATTGCGGAATGATCAAGTTGTAAACTGTTCTAAATGCAAAGCTGTACCACTGCGGATTTACCACAAAGCAAAGATCGTGAATATTAATGATCGACTTACCGGAATAGAATAAAGGCGCGATGTTTGCTGGGGAATGGAGAATATCGATGTTATATTTCTTTGAAAGCTTTGGCAGGCGAATCTGCTCCCAAAAATGGTTTCTAAAACTTTCGCTAGGCCTCAAATCATCACCAACAACCGTCACATTACTATAATTCCAATCCTGGGCACCTACCTGTTCATGGCCGGTAAAAATCACGTATTCATTGTCTCGATCAACTTCGATCAATGTCCGAATTAGGTTATAGGCGGCCCGCTGAACCCCCGTTCTCTTTGCAATAAGAAATCTGCCGTTGATGCCAATTCTCAAGCTGGTGCACCTTTAACTAAGCTTGGCTCGGCTTTTGCCGAAACCCCACTACTGGCAAGACAACTTTGATACAATTCCAGTGTTTGATTCACCATTATGTCCCACGAGAACTTTTTTCGGTGTTCTTCGATATTCGCGACAGATCTTGCCCGTGCCGAATCGTCGTTTACGCCAATTTCAAGTGCCTGAGCAATGTCGAGGTAATTATAGGGGTCCGCAAAAATGGCCGCCTCACCAACAACCTCTGGCAAGGATGAGGATCGCGCCACAACCACCGGTGCCCCGCAGCACATAGCCTCAAGTGGCGGCAATCCAAAACCCTCGTAGGTCGAAGGATATACAAACAACTTCGTCATAGAATAAACGGCAGGCAGGTGTTCTTCTGCAATGAATTTGGAGAAATAAATTAAGTGTTTCTTGTTAAAAGACTCAGCCAACTTAAGCAATGCCGAATCTACAGGCGTCGCTAAAACCAACGGCAGATCGACGTTAGACTGGCAATAGGCGCGCACCAACTGATAAATATTCTTATGTGGTTTATTATTGGAGACACAGAGAATAAACTCCTTCGGAAATTCATAGATTTCTCGAACATACTCCAGCTCTTTCACGTCTGTAACAGGACGATAAATTTCGCCGACGCCGTTATACGTGACGAATATCTTTGCCTTACTTAGACCTAACGTTCTAACGATTTCGTCCTTGGAAAAATTGCTGACTGTCAAAATAAACTTGGATCGCTTGATACAGCTCTTAACGAACACGCGGTAATAGAGTTGGTGAAAAGGAGTATAAAACTGCGGAAGAACCAAGTGATTTAAGTCATGAATCGTCATTATCATTTTACAAGGAGATAAAATTGGAGCGACAAAAGATGGTGCGTGAAAAAGGTCAATTCGCCGCGCGCGCAATACCGCAGGAATCTCAAACTGCTCTCGAAATCCAATCCAACCAGCTTTAATAATGACGAATTGAATGTTGGCAGGCCAAACCTCCCGCCGTATCGGACTGTCTTCATTCACCAATATGTGATACTCAAACTCGGAGTTTTTAGCTGCAAGGCCTCGGATTAACTCATAAACATAGCGTGCAATACCATGCATACTACCAAGCTTAATCATTCTGGCATCAATCGCTATTCGCATATTCCCCTTCCACTTCACCCACGCCCAGATACCTGCCAAGACATGAGCCTAGGAGGTCTCATGTTAACCAAATCCTCCGGTTACTACTATGTTTTTATTTGATAATTTTGATTTCCTGTAGTTTCTTTGAAATCTGGGCGATGGCTATAGGGTGATGGGAGATTAGGCTTGAAGCTTAATGGCCCATGACACGAGGTTTTTAAACAACTAGAGGAGAATTTGCTATGAAATCGGTACGTTATTTATATGCGTGCGGGTACTCGACGAGATACGCGTTGTGGTCCGCCGCAGCTACAGCCCTGCTAGTTGCAGGATGCGGTGAACAGGCTCCATCATTTACGGAGCAAGCGACTAATGCGCCTGCCAGCGAGGGGCAAAATGCCGATGCTGTTGCCAGCGAGGGGCAAAATGGCGGTGCTGTTGCCAGCGGTCAAGGCCCGAGCCTACCTGGGAACACGGCGGGGCGCCCTATAACCTCAAGCACGGGTAACACCCTATTTCCGTCTTGGAAGCCTGGAGATCCTGCTGGCAATGAAGATACCACAAATCTGACTCTTGTGTCCGATTCGGCAATTCAATCATCAGGCTCTAAAGTTGATATTCTCTGGATAGTTGATTCGTCTGGATCAATGGCAGAGGAGCAATCCTACCTTGGTGCAAATTTCTCAAGTTTTATTTCCCAACTCTCTCAAACCAGTACCGATTTCCAAATCGGCGTCACCAGCACCGATGTTTGTGATACAGGAAGTCCAAGTCTGTTCCCATCAAATCTGCGCTACTGTCCAACGACTGACGGCAGGCCGGCAAGTCGCTTAAGGGGATCTTTGGTTGGACCTGCGGGGTCCAGAGTCTTGACTCGTGATACGCCAAATCTAGCCGGTCGCTTCGTGTCGAATGCACGAGTTGGTATTAGCGGATCGTCTTATGAGCATGGATTAACGGCCATGAAAATGGCTATTTCAAAATCCATTTCAGGTCAAAATGATGGCCTCATTAGAAGTGATGCGTTTCTTGCCGTGATCGTGGTTAGTGACGAGGAAGATGACGGAATTGGCCTTGGGCAAACAGATTTGTATTCGGGGCGCAACTTTGTGCAGCTCGGCCTCACGTCTTATCGCTACACGTCTGACGACATGGTGCGAGATACTCTTGCGGCCAAAGGCGCAGGCAGATTTTCTGTCTCGACGATTACCGGAACCCGAAATGCAAACGGAACTATGTGCACATCAGCCCACTCCCAGCCAAAGGAGGAAGGCAGTCAGTACATCAGTGCAGCGAATAAAACTGGCGGCATTGTTCAAAGTATTTGCGACAACAACTGGTCTAGCTCGTTGGCCACGATTGGTCAAGATATCGCAGCCCAGTCTTCGCAAATAGTCTTGAGTCAGCAGCCGTATCCCGATACTATAAAAGTTCAAGTGGACGGGCACCCAACACTGGCCTGGAGCTACAATGGAGGAAACAATGCGGTTAAATTTAATATTGGAAGCATACCTGCCGCTGGATCCATCGTTCAAATTCAATATTTCCAAGCTCAATAATAGTGAAAATAAATTAGAGGAATCACACATTAGAGAAATGAAATGACGGCATCCGAAACGCCGTATTAAAAGGAAAGACGCGGCCAGGAGGCTGCGTCTTTTTTACGTTAATACTTTATTCTGGCTTACATGGACTTCGCCCTAAAAAGCCGCGCCAAAATCTACGGTAATATCTGGTGTAGTCATCATGCGGTTTTTCATCGACCGGCGTTCTCTGCTACTAATTGGCGCATATTCGTACGCAAGTTTCTTTTCTTCGGCATCAGAAACGTTAACGTCATTGATCTGAGAATTCATATGGCGTAGTCCAATATGAGCTCCTACAGAAATGGGCCACTCCCTGGCAACATATCGGTAACCGCCACGAATGTGGCCCGTTGTACCCCTACCAATAACTCGGTGATGCAAATGACCTCCTTCATCCACCAGCCCAACGCGGCTATCGTTATTTTCGGCAGGCTGGTTTTTCCAGTCGGCAACCCACTGCTTGTAGCCGGCCCCAACGGTCCAGAAAAACCCACCCAAATTGGCCTCATCCGAATACCGGCTTAACAGAAGTGACGCCTGCGCACCGCTAATAATCAGTGAGTTTCCCGTCGCCAAAATTTCCGTCTCGCGAAGCTCCTCACTACGAGCAATGGTTGCTAATTCTAGCGCCAATCCTGCAGAACGCCCGGCGTTGTATTCCATATGTACGCGCAGTTGTGGGCGCTCGGTCATTACCGGCAGGCTGACCAGCCAGTCTCGCCCTGAAGATTTTTTTTCGCCATCAGAGGAGCTCGATGAGGCCGAACTGCTCTTTTTCAGCGACGCGGCACCAGCCAACTGGGCACTAAAAATTAAGCTGATTGCAATTAGCAAACGAAGTATTGATGGCATGGTGAAAGCTCCTTACTAATTATCGTGATGTGTCAGTGAAAAAGTCTAAGCATTGTCCTTGATTCCATTGTACACTAATTCTATCCATTTTGCCGATGAATACTCTTTGCCGATTTGGCCAAGGTGAATAGGAATTTTTTGCCCATATCTTTAGTGAGGAATCTATTGTGCTAGTGATTGCTCATCGCGGTAATAATAAAGAAGAATTTGAGAATAGTTTCTCTGCCTATGAAAGAAGCGTTGCCTGCGGCGCAGACCGCATTGAGCTTGACGTCCTTCTCACAAAGGATGGACATGCCGTCATAAATCACGACGATCACCTCATGCATGCCACGGGAAAAAACCTTTACTGTTCCGATTTAACCCGTAAAGAGATTGCACAATTAAAACAGCGAAACGGTGACCCCGTACCCTTCTTAGATGAGGTCGTGGAGCGTTTTCTAGACCGCATCCAACTCAACATTGAAATTAAGGGAAATGATCCAGAGTCGGCTCGGGCGGTACGTGACGTCGTCGGCAAGCATCGTTTAGTGGATAAAATCGTCGTTTCGTCTTTTTGCCCAGAACCGTTGATATATTTGCGAGATTTTTGCCCAAATATTGTGCGTGCCTGTTTGACTGGCGACGACGAACTCCCGTGGCCAAATTTTTCTCACTTAGCTATCCTAAATTTCATGCATATGACCAGCTCCACGATCGTCCATCCACGCATGGGTCAATTATCAGAACATTTTATGGATCAGTGTAAATCACGGAGCTGGAGGGTTTATACTTGGTCGCCAATGATCGGCGAAGATCAGAGTCGAGAGTCTTGGTGGACTATGCTGAAGTCATTAGATGTAGACGGCCACTGCACAAATTATCCGACAGAGTTTATCCTCTGGCAAAAAAATGAAGCTGCCATCGAATACCGCTCTCAACAATTATTTAATTTCGATACGTCTGGAGAGCATGTCCATGCGCATTAGCAAAGTCCGCGATAAATCAAATTCTTTGGACCTGCGCTATGGCGTAAGTGACAACTCCGAACAAGCGAGCCGATTTCTTGTCATGGTTAATGGCAGAGCCGAATGGCTAGAAAAATATGAATCCCTACCCTCGGATCTAAAGATTGGAAACGACACAGGGTTTATGACTTTTGATCATCGCGGCCAAGGCGACTCTGGCGGCGCTCAAGCCTGGATCGACAACTATGACACGTATGCTAACGACATGGCTCAAGTCATTAATGCTTCAACCAATGGGAAGCCATATAATTTGGTATGTCATAGCATGGGCGGCTTAATTGCGCTGATCGCCATTATGAAAGGCTTAATTAGCCCTCGATGCCTAGTTTTATCCGCACCATTTCTTGGATTACCCAATAAGCCGATCTCGCCAACATTGGCCTACCACACTTCACGGCTCTTGACCAACCTGCACCTTGGGCACCTAAATACTGGAGTAGGCGGCTATTGGAAAAAGAATTTCTCAATTAATATTTTGACCCATTCGGCCGAACGATTTAGCATTATTCAGAACCCACCTTACCCGACCCCAAG
>CANJQY010000093.1 GCA_947476525.1 Oligoflexales bacterium | reverse complement strand
CCTTTGGTCGTGGTGAAACCTAAATGCATTGTTTTACGTTCAAGGTCACCGGCCTTCGACTCAGGAAAGTTATGGACGATAATGTCGACGTTGACCCCCGCTTTCGCAATTGCGGTAAATATATCGCTAACCAAGGCTGTATCGAAGGCAAGGCCTAGGAGAGTGATCTTTGCTACGTCACGGTCAAGCGTGACTCCAGAGACGGTGGGTGCCTCCATGTTCGAAACGTCAGATAAATTTAACACGCGTGTTCTCCTATGGGAATTAGCAGTAAAGGTGTTGCGAACAACGATTGGCATTTGAAACTTCGCACCAAGTTCGACACAACGAGGATGAAGTACCTTGCTTCCAAGGCTTGCCATTTCTAACGCTACCTCAAAATCCATGTCTCCAATTAAACGTGCCGTCGGGACGATGCGAGGATCCGAGGTGAAAACTCCGTCGACGTCGGTATTGATTTCACAAAACGCAGCGTTCACAGCAATGGCTAACGCCACAGCGCTGGTGTCACTGCCACCGCGTCCAAGGGTGGTAATATCCTGCGACTCTGTGACACCTTGAAATCCTGCCACCACGGGAATTCCACCACGAGCCCAGGTTTCCAAAATGCGACTGGTGTCGATAGACTTTATGCGTGCCTTGCTGTGAAATTCGTCGGTGATAATTCCTAGTTGATGAGACAAAAGCGGCTCTGCAAGAATGCCCTCGCCAGCAAGGGCTGCGGTCATTAGGGCTACTGAAACCTGCTCTCCCGTGGCCACAGCCATGTCGTAGGACTTTGCTGGTGCATTGGGATTAACGGCTCGTACTAACCCGACCAGTCGATTGGTATCTCCTGACATCGCGCTCACGACGATGGCGAGGCGCGTCCATCCTGCTCGGTGTTGCTCGGCAATCCGTTTGGCAACGTTAAGTATTCGTTCGGTTGATCCGACGGATGTGCCTCCATATTTTTGGACAACAGCCGCAGTTTTCGCATTGAGAGAGTACATGATGCTGGCCTGTAACATTAGATGTCAGATTGCAAAATACGTGTGCAAAATACGTTCGCAAAAGACGACCGATTTTTCCTTGTCGATCGTTGCAAGAATTGAACAATAGATGGAATTAAAATCGAAGGCTAGTCATAATTGCGAGGCCGATGCTTCCTGAAGCTTTTAAGGCGAGAGTATCGGCAATCCATGGCCGAAGTTCCAAATCTGATTGATCTGACAGGCGGTACCATATTGGTAGGTGCAGTTCTGGGCCGGCGCTAAGCTGAAAGGGTCCAGCGTTAATTAATCCAGCACTGGCCCTGGCCCGAAAAGACAGGGCAGTGATATTAACCTGTGCCGTAGATGATGCCTGGACACTGGCCCGCGTCATTTTTGCGTCAACGCCGCCGCGGTCGCCAATGATTGAAAGGTCTGCCCACCACCAGGCCTCGCGAAATCTTTCGCCGAAAATCCAACCAAGCACCAGCCCTGTGTCACTAAACTCAAAACGGTCAACCGTCCAGTTTTCCCCCTCGTGATTGACTTGCCTAGTTTTTATTCCTGAGTGAGCATAGTCCTGCCGGCTCACAAGTCCTATAAGTAGAGCGCCATTTGTGAGTGGAAATTCAACTTCGATACTTGCAAAAGACGGGGCATGAAAGTAGCTAGTCGGATGAGGGTCAGGTTTGACTTCCGGAAATCTTGTATTATAGCGAATAGGACCGCCGGCTTGCATGCCCGCTGAGACGCCAACACGCATTAGTATAGGTGTGTGCGGATAGCGCCAAGTACTTGCGCTTTGATCCGGTGTGACTGGTGAGATCGCCAGGGGAGGATTGGAATTTTTTACAGCATCGCCTGATAGATCGCCTGCCGGCACTTGGCTGAAAGAAGCAGATGGCAAACATAACGCAGCCCAAAGCACGGTAAGCACTATCCGACTGCGCTTTTGATCTGAAACTGGCGCTAGGTGATAGCCTTGAAGGTCACTCATCGTGAACCCGCTTGCGGCCTTTTTTGACGTCGCCATGTAGTTTTTTTGAATCCATTCTTCGGCGTTGAGATCCTTTTGTAGGCTTAGTCGGAACTCGTTTTTTGGGTGGCGTCCAAACTTTTTTTAACATTTCGAGTAATTTTTCAAGGCAAGTTTTTTCGTTGATAGCGCGGTCACGACTTTCATCTGAGTGAATGACCACGTCACCGTTGACAGTGATCCGTGTTGAAAAAGTAGCGGAGAAACGGTCTTTTACCGCTTGCGAAACCGAGGGTGATTCCCACAAATTCCAACGCAAAATAGCTTTGCTGGAGGTTTTGTTGACGTTTTGTCCGCCGGGGCCGCTGCTTCTAGCAAAAGTGAACTCAATTTCTGATGAAGGAATTTTGATTTCCACGGGCATTCAACCTCTACTCGGCGGCATTTGCAAATGATAGTAGATTGAAGTTTACGCTATAATCTGGCGAGACGTACATTAAAATAACTGCTTTAGAAAAATTAAGCCTTCGTCATGCGTGGTCCAGCGACCATTTCTGAACGCGCGCCGAGCGGCGAGCATGGCGTTGCCAATGGCACTTCCGACAAGGCTTGGGTGCAATTCAAGGAGATCACGGCCGGTAATTGGCATCGTGCATTTCCGGCGAACCAGAAATGCGTTGTCGGTGGCTAGTACATGTTCAATATTTTCGACGCGTCGAACGTCGGAATTGTTTTTCGCCAAAAACAACCAAATCGGTCCGAAGAAATTTGCCAACGCGAATTCTGGCCCTCGCACCTCAAGTTTTTCGGCAAAATCCAGAACGGTAGCCACTTCAATCGTACTGGGGGATACAGTAGACAAAAAACCGAAGCCTTCAAAAACACTGAGTAGTGTTTGGCCGTCTTTCTCGCTTAGACGAAGCCTTCGACCCAAAAGCCGCAACGACTCTTCGTCCCAAGTTTTTTCGTGTAATATTCCCAGCATGAGTGACAATGTTAACCAAGGTCGAACAGGGTCATTCACCGTAGGTACGGTGTGCAAAATGGACTGCAGGCGGTCATCAATGGCAATGGCTTCCGGTAACACAACCGCCGTAACGCCACACTGCTCCATTCCAACGAGTGCATTTTTAGCGTTGGGCGCAGAGAAAATCCCCCAGAGTTCCGAGGTAATTCTTTCTTGAGAAATTTGGCGGAGTCCGGAGGCCTCGCTGGTCAAATATTTTAGGGAATCAGGAGCGGGCGTGAAACCAAGTCGAGACCAAAAACGAAAGAAGCGAAGGATGCGGAGGTAGTCTTCGCGAATACGTTGACCTGGTTCTCCAACAAACCGTAAAATTTGGGCCTTGAGATCTGCTTTACCATTAAAAAAATCGTGGATAGTGCCAGTCTTGTCTTCAAACATCGCGTTAATGGTGAAGTCTCGGCGGGCGGCATCTGTCCTAAACGTAGCGTTCTCGAAATCCACAATCGCATGGCGGCCATCGGTTTTAATGTCATGGCGTAGGGTCGTTACTTCGACCGGTCCAGAGGCTGTGATAATGCTCACCGTTCCGTGGTCGATTCCGGTTGGAATGACTCGGTAGCGAAGTTTTTTAAATACAGAGGTAGCCTCAGCGGGGTGTGCTGTGGTTGCCACGTCAAAGTCTTTAGGAGGTGTCCCAAGCAAGCGGTCACGCACGCAACCACCCGCAAACATAGCCTCATAGCCGCTATCAAGGAGTGCTTGAATAACGGTTAAAGCGTCGTCATAAGTTGTTTTGGTTGGTAAGCCCACTGGCGTGAAATTCCTTGTACTTGGCGGTAATGCCCGAGGTCTAGGCTCCTGAATTAACCGACTGGTATCGGCTTGCCGAGAACTCATAGAATTTTACCGCAACCCATGAGAATAATAAAGCTGAACCGAGATACAAGGCCGCTGATGTCCAGCTTTGTTTGCCAAAAAACACTTCTGCGGGGATTGCGGCGACGGAGGCAAGCGGGAGCAAAAAGGTAAAAATCCATTGCATAACTCTTGGAAACACACCCGTCGGATATTTTGCGAGAGACGTTAGTGCCCAGTATGCGTCTTCACCGCCAGCCAGCTTTTCGGCCAAAAATGCGGGTGCTACGACGACGAGTGCAATGCCGTACCTGACCGCTAACCCTGCTAAACTGAAGGCGGCCAAAATTAATAAATTCAAGAACGTAAACGTTACGCCATCGTCTGAAACGCGGAGGCAGAAAATAATAAAAACACCAATATTTATTAACAAATTCGGTGTATTGCTAATGATAAATTCCGACGCCGCATGCTGGCTGATTAAGGGATGAAGTGGCTTTAAAAGTACGTAGTCCATCCGTCCAGACCAAACAAACCATCCCACAGAAAATAGTCCACCCATAAAAAACGTGGTAAAAAATTGGTGACTAACGCCGTAAATACTGGCCACAAACAACACCTCGTTGAGACTCCAGCCCCCAAGGTGCCCTCCTGCTAGGTTGACACCTAAAATTAATCCTCCGAGATTTGCCACTAAGAAGAATGATTCAAAAAGTAAGAAAAAAACCATATTACTGCGATACATCAGCATGCTTGAAGTGCTGATAACTGCGATCCGTTTAAAGAGGTTCCAGTAGTACTTGATCATATTCCTATGGCCTCAAAAACCTTGATGCCACGACGCCACATGAGGGCTAGAATTACAAACGTAAGCGTCACGACAACGCAGCCTTGAAGGGCTTCTGTTTGAAATTGTACTGGGTTTAAGCGACCCATTAAGGTCAGTACAGGAAATCCCACCATGTAGTACATGGGAGTCCATTTTACGATCCCTAGCGCCCATACTGGCAGCAAGTCCACGGGGAAAACCGAGCCACTTGCGGCATAGTATAGGGCGATAAAACAGGTGTCTGGCCCCCAGATTTGCGCCATGTCAAACGCAAGTACGCCGATAACCATTCGCACCAACCATCCCGCCGTCAATCCAATGGCGGCGGCAACGGGATATTGCCAAACTGCGCCCGGGAGAATTCCCGCGCAAAACGTCGTCCAAAGATCTGGAACAAAGATAAATGCGGCCACGACGAGGGGTGCCAGCAGCAGTGAATATGTGAGCGTGAAGGCTACACTGCGAAGGCCGGCTTGCAATAGAAACGGAAACGGTCGGACGATGGAATACGATAGCTTGCCCAACCTTATGTCACTGCCAATATCTCGGGAGGAGGCATGATGTTGAATCCCATGGTGGAAAGAAACCAGGCAAAAATAAAGAACTAAAGCCATTGGTTTGTAGAACGCTTGATTTGGATTCGAGTTCGCGGCTCCATACCAAAACGCAATGATGCCAGCGTAGGCAAAGGCTTCTGAAACAACAAAAATGGCGAGAGCACTGCGATACATCAAGGCGGCTTGAAGGCATTGGCCAAAATGAACGGCGCTGGCTCGGATGAGGACACGAATGTCGGCCAAAGCACTGGGGGACTTGAAATTTCCGGAGGCCGAGTCTATTTGGAGCCTCCAATTATTGTGGAATTGAGATTTGCAGGGGGGCTAACCTCAGCGCGGTTGTAGATTTCAGAAAAAACATCTTCGATACTTCTCTCGCTGATGGTCAGATCTCGAATATCGGAGGCGGCCAACGTGTTCAATAACTTTTTGGTTGTTTCACCCACAAGGCGTGCCGGTACGGCAAACGTGATGGTAAGGTTCTCTGCATGCTCTAAGGCCGGCAGGTTATTTTTCTGATCGCTTGGCTCTCCATTTACAACCGTGACGCCATCGAGGGATTTGATGACGTTCAGAATTTCGGCTTGAGATTTTGGGTCACTTGCGGTGACTACGACTTGCCTTTCCCCTTGCACACGTTCATCCACCCCGTCTAGGGGGCCATCGTAAATTAGCGATCCGTGATTGATTAGAATCACACGGCGGCACAATTCTTCGATGTCTTTGGTGTAGTGAGAGGTCAAGACAATGGTGATTTTAAATTTACTATTGGCTTCCGCCAGAAACGTGCGAATTTGTCTAGCTGCGCTAAAATCAAGTCCAATCGTAGGCTCGTCAAGAAACAAGATCTCAGGCTCGTGCAAAATGGCCAAGATCAATTCCATTTTCATGCGTTCACCAAGCGAGAGCTTTCTCACTGGAATATTTAGTTTTGAGTGAATTTGGAAAAGATCAAGGCATCGATTCAGTCGGGCTTCAAATTGTGTTTGTGGAATATCATAAATAGCCTGACTGAGGCGAAACGAGTCGAGTGCTGGGAGATCAGGATGCAATTGATTGCGCTGACCCATGACCATTCCTATTTTACGGAGATACTCTCGTGGCCTACGCGAGGTGTCGAAGCGACCAAACGTCGTAGAAGTCCCACTGGTCGGTGGTATAAGCCCAGTCATCATTTTAAGCATGGTGGTTTTGCCGGCACCATTTGGGCCAAGAAGGCCAATAAATTCGCCTCTTTTGATCTCAAACGAGGTTGCTTTAATCGCGTGTACGGCTACAGGTTCGCGGATAAAGAAGCTTTTAATCGCCCCGGCAAGGCCCGGTTGCTTTTTGAACGTTTGATACGTCTTCACGAGGTTTTTTACATGAATAATGGTTTCGGTCATAGAACCAATCTGTAAATTTAAGTGAACGTTTGTTTTTAGAAAAAAATCAAAATACTTTACAACTTCTAGCCAAATAATGATAGCCTGTGATGTTTCGAAAAGCGAGAGGCGGATGTTCTATGTTCCCAGAATTTTTCAAAATATTTCTAAATGAATTTGTGACGATGTTTGTGTCCATTGACCCAATTGGATCGGTGCCACTTTTAGCGGCTGCCACGAGGCATTTCACACCCGAGGCTCGCAGAAAAGTTATTTCAAGGGGCGTGTTTATTGCAGGTTGTGTGCTACTGGGATTTGCTGTGTTTGGTCATTTTTTACTGGCAAGTATGGGCATATCATTTTCGTCCTTTCGAATTGCCGGCGGGATCATTCTCTTTATTGTTGGCCTACAAATGGTATTTCACCAACATGCTGAATTAAAGAGTGCAGACATTGATTCTTCGCGGCAAGATCTCGCTGTTTTTCCGATTGCGTTGCCATACATCGCAGGCCCCGGTGCGATGCTTGCAAGCATGGTTGGAAAGCCGGGAGTTGAGAATTCAGCCGTGAATTTTGGAATCAAAATAGTGTCGTTGCTACTTGTTTTGTTGGTGACACTTCTTGTGTTGCTTAGTACCACTAAACTGAACCGAATATTGGGCCGTACGGGCAGCGAGGTGATTGGGCGAGTCATGGGAATATTACTGGCAGCATTAGCTGCAGAGTCTGTAGTGCGTGGTGTGCTAGAGGCATTTGGTCGAGCGTCAATTTGAGAGGTTGAATTATTATGGAACGAGTTAGTATTTATGATTTTCAGGTCAAGACCATCAAAAACGAAAGTGTTAACCTAGAGCAATACCGCGGGAAGACTTTGCTTATTGTCAACACGGCTAGTAAGTGCGGATTTACGCCTCAGTATGCAGGACTAGAAGATCTGCATAAGAAATTTACTGACCGTGGTTTGGTAGTTTTAGGATTTCCTTGCAATCAATTTGGCCAGCAGGAGCCTGGGAATGAAGCGGAAATTGCAGAATTTTGTTCTCTAAATTTTTCTACGACATTTCCACTTTTTGGCAAAATTGATGTGAATGGACCAACTACGGCGCCGCTCTATAAATATTTGAAGTCGGAGGCCCCAGGTCTGCTGGGAACTGAGGCGGTGAAATGGAATTTCACTAAATTTTTGGTCGACGCAACCGGTAAGGTACAAAAGCGTTATGCGCCAACTGAGACGCCTGAAGCGATCGCAAAAGACCTTGAAACTAAGCTATAGAATTGGGTTGGCAGGTTGACAGGCATGGGAGCCGACGTCACGATATTTGAAGCAATATCAGGTAGAATCAACCGGGTAGATCCTCGAGAGCGTCGGGATGTCGCTAACCTATGACCAATAAGCCATTCATCATCAAAGAGGCAACGCGGAAGCGTTGCCATATTTTTGAAATTGACGAGGAGTCTGGCGCCAAATTTGTTCAGGTTAATTCGGAGCATTTTGCGTATCTACGTGAAGTTAAGGCGATTGATTTTTCAATCTATTTTCGTATCGGCTTGACGATGATTGAGTTCATGAAGCCTGCGGAACATTCGAAAGAATTGCTTGAGCAGATTTCTCGCGCAATCCAGAAGGAATATGCTGGGCTAGAGATTTGCATTCGAAAAATCGACCGTAATCGTCTCCTCGCAATTATCGACAGTGTGCGGCGTCAAAAAATCGACGTATTATTGGATAAGGAGCCAACGTTAGACCGAAAAGTATTGGAAATTTTCGGAAACCTTAGCAACGCTAGTCAACTAGTAGTTCGTGGTGGAATTAATAAAGACACCGCCAAAGTCGTAGAGGCTTCCGCCGCCCATTTGGTGGATAACCTTTTTGACAGTCAAAGCGCCATGGCCACGCTATCGCGAATGGTCATTCACGACCCTACTCTATATGACCACAGTGCGTCGGTGGCGATGTTCGCAGCCTTGATCAGTACGCAGCATCTGGAGCAAAATGTCTCAAAAAAAGAGGCTGCAATTATAGCCCAATGCGGACTCTATCATGATGTTGGTAAAACCTGTGTTCCGTCGCATATTTTGAATAAGCCTGGAAAATTTACGCCTGACGAATTTAACGTTATGAAGGAACATGCTATTTTCGGCGAAGAAGAACTTCTCAAAGTCATTGAAAATGGCGCCCCCATCCACGAATCGGTAGTGAGGGTGGCTGGCGAGCACCATGAACGCTGGAACGGCAAGGGTTATCCGCGAGGCCATTGTGGCGCTTTACATGCAGAAAACCTCAATGGCATCCACTTATACACCCGAATTGTCTCAATTGCTGACGTCTATTCGGCGTTGCTTATGAAGCGTGTTTATAAGGAGGCCTTTGAGCCTCAAGACGCCCTTCTGATCATGGAAAAGAATGCGAAGGACGATTATGATCCGATTATTTTCCCAAAATTTCTCAATGCGGTTGTCGCCAGTTTAAATGCCTTGCAGAAATCCAATGAAAAGGGACGAATTCTTTTTCGGGATGAAGATGGGCTGCTCAAAGAATCGAAGAAATAATCACGCAGTGTGCTCCCACCAGGTTAATCACGTATCCAACATAGAGTGTTAGCAGCCACCTGCTAACACCTAGGTTCGTGCATGGTTTAAATGTTCAAAAATGACTCAAATTCGGATATTAATTTGGCGGCCCACAGAGCCTTCGGCCAGAGGCCTATTCACGCCGGCTGTGGCGTTTTCTATGAGCCTTAATGCTGCGTCACCCTCGATGCGGTTTTGTTCTGCCGTTTTTTCCAGGAGTGCCGCTTCGATTTGAACCTCTGCGGGCAACTGTTCTAAATTCGCTTGACTGGAACTTCCGATACGCATGTATGCCTCCTTGAAAAATCCTGATTTATGAAAGGTCTATCGGCCCATTTCACAGAATATTGAGCGGTTGAATTTTTGTGGTTAAGGGATCTGTTTAAATGTATATAATTTGCCCAATTTGTCCGCTCTTCCACTTTGTAATACGACAACACCGCCATTTTTGCTGCTCCTGCATTAAAACCATTACAGCAGGATGGTATTTGGTGTTGTTGCTGTATACAGATAAATCAAAATCATATTAAAGGGTTATATTTACCCCGTTTCGTTCAAAATACATCTGTATAATGAACGAAATTTAAAATGTATTATTTGCTAATAAAATCATGTAGTTATATGTCATTTAGGGGGTTTATTGAACGGATATAGGGGTTCTAGGGGCTGGAAACCCTAAAAAAAATGCCAAGGGAGGTAGTTTGTGCAAAGTTTATACATTTAAGCGCTGGATTGTCGCTTTTCCCTTCAGTTACTCGCGTCTGGAAATTTTGCCGCAGGAGATCTGGTCCTTTTTTTTGAATCATTAAGTTTAAGTTACAGATATTATAGTGGTTTTTTAAAATAATTAATTTTCTCCCCCCATTTCCCGATGAGTTACTTATGCAGTGACATGCACTGTTCTACATTGAATATGGGGATTTTTATGACACATTCTGATGTGATTTTAGTAGGCCTTTTGTTGACCACAGCATCCATTCACAGCTGCGCGAAATCAAATTTTGCCGGGTCAAATGGAAGTCCGCCGCCCACCAAAAAGAGCGCCAATAGTAATACGACCACTTCAACCAGTACCGGGGGAGATCCTTCCGCGGTCTCGGTAGAGGGTGGTGGCACCACCGGACCCTCAAATTGTATTTCGGGAGACTTTGAAAATAAGAAGTACCTGATCTGTAAAGGCCAAAAAACAAAAGCTGAGTCCGCTGTGTTTTGTGGAGAACAGAAAATGGACCTAGCGCATATCGATTCTGAAGCCGAAAATAAATACCTCGTCTCCACCGCGTTAGCGGCTAACGGCTGTACAACTTGGCAAGATACATCTTACTGGGTCTCAAATACAACGTCGACTACCATCCAAGCTTGGCCGTCCAGTGGTAAAGTTTGGGCTCCCGGAGAGCCGCTAAACGACGGTGATGATATTCACATATTGCGTTATTGTAACTCGCCATACGGATGGAACGATTTAAATGCGGCCACAGGCATAAAATTTGGATGGGTTTGCAAAAGCAAATAATCAATGCGTGAGTCTTACGGATATTTAACAGTCGTCTTTTTGGCTTTTGCCACCGGGCGAGCGCCCTTTTCTTTGACCGTGTTGTGCCGTATTGCCATCTCGTAAGGGATGGACTTGATGCCATAGTCTCGAGCTAGATCAATGAATTTTTCTTGGGCGCGGATAGTTGGGATGTTCGGTCCCGGATGAATTCGCTCGTAACTGCCGTCAGGTAGGAGCCTCCAAGATTTGACGTTGTCGGCGAGGTAGGTCGCCAAAATGTGACTGACCACTTGCTCTTTGAGTTCACTCGATTCCAATTGATAGCAAATTTCAACACGCCGATCCATGTTGCGAGGACTTAAATCGGCACTTGCCATGCAAACCACCTTTTTTCCCCCTGCATAAAAATAGTAAATTCGGCTGTGCTCCAGAAAACGGTCGATGATCGACGTCACGTGTATGTTTTCGGATAAGCCTTTGACCCCCGGTCTGAGGCAACACATGCCGCGGACGATGAGGCGAACCTCGACACCAATCCGGCTTGCGTCGTATAGGGCGTCGATGATTTCTTTGTCGGTTACGGCATTTACCTTAAGAATGATCAGGCCTTTACCATGCTCTTTTTTAAGCTGTATTTCTTGGGCAATTAGTTCCAGTAATTTCCTCCTTAAGGTGAGGGGAGCCAGCAGCAGTTTTTTGAGTTCAGGCATGGCGCGTTTGCGGTGATCGCCCGTAAGGATATTGAAGCCAGTGAGAATGTTGAAAAGCTGTCCAATATCATCGGCCAATTCTGGCCGAGCACTAAAAAGCCCCATGTCAGTATAGAGTTTGGCCGTGTTTGAATTGTAGTTTCCGGTTGACAGGTGCACGTACCTAGCGAGGGCGTCCCCCTCGCGGCGGACGATCAACGTCGCCTTCGCATGGGTTTTGATCCCTACAAATCCAAAAACTACGTTGACCCCAGCACGCTCTAATCGGCGAGCCCAATGAATGTTGTTTTTTTCGTCAAAGCGCGCCTTGAGCTCCACGACAACTGTAACCTGTTTGCCGTTTTCAGCGGCCGCTACCAAGGCGTCGACGATTGGGCTGTCGCCACCGCTGCGGTACAATGTTTGTTTTACAGCTAGTACGTTTGGATCGTGGGCCGCAAGCTGCAGCAGCTCGATGACAGGATAAAAACTGTCGTAAGGGTGGTGTAGCAAAATATCTTCGCGTTTTACGAGCGTAAAAAGGTCTTCGTTGCTCATCATTTGCATCGGTAGCCTAGGGTTAAAGGCGGGATCTTTTAAATGAGGCATAGCGAGGTGGTAAAGGGTCATTAAACCTGGAATGAGTAGCGGCTCTGGGCTCTGATGAATTTCTTTTGCGGTGAGGCGCAACTCTCGTTGCAAAATACCCATGACGGAGGCAGGAAGCGAGCCTCCGAGCTCCAAGCGCACGGCCTCTTGGTGTTCACGGTTCGTTAATTCTCGTTGAACAGATTTTAGCAAGTCGACCACTTCATTTTCCAAAAGAGTGTAGTCGAGATTGCGCGTAACCCGAATCGGATGCGCCTCCGCTAATTCATAGCCTAGGAAAATTAAGCTAATGTTGCTCTTTAATAAATCTTCTAACAAAATAAATTGCTTTTTGTCTGGCTTCCAATTTACAGGAATCAAGCGGGGCAGCACCGAGGGGATCTCCACGAGGCCGATCGGTGGTGGAGTAAGTTGGCTGCTGTAATTGATACCTTTAAACAGAACCACTAGATACTGAGCCATATT
>CANJQY010000092.1 GCA_947476525.1 Oligoflexales bacterium | reverse complement strand
TTGGTTTTAGGGGGGGCGAATCCGACGGCGACGAGTTGTTTGTGCGTGAGCTTTGTGCCCTCAAAAACATCCCTTTTGAGGTTTTTCGGCCTAAAACACCAATTTTGACGGGAATTCAACAATCCGCCCGAGAATTTCGCTTGGGAATTCAAGCTAACTATCTTGAGCAGGGTTATAAAATTGCGCTTGCGCATAATGCGGACGACGTTGCAGAAAATGTATTGCTGCGGCTAGCGCGCGGCAGTGCTCTTGAAAGTGCTGCGGGCATGCATTATTATGACGGTAATATTTTTCGCCCGTGGTTAAGCGTCTCGCGAAATAAAATTCGCAAGCATCTGACTGAAGAAAAGATTCTTTGGCGCGAAGACTCTTCCAACGAGAAAGAGCACTACACGAGAAACAAAATCCGGCACAACATTATGCCTATTCTAGAAGATCTGTTCCCTGGGGCCTCGATGCGGATCACCCAGTCCTTTTTGAGCGAGGCCGAGACCGCACACACTGGTCAAGACCCCCAAGAAGCCCAGAAACCGCCATCTCACCTCTTAATGACCGCCTTCGCCAAGGCCGCCACTCACGCCATCAATAAAATGGTGCACACGTTTCTTGAGGGCCACTACGGCGGCCGCTCGCCAGTTTCACGCCAAGTCATCGAGCAAATCTCGACGGCCATCCACAAGATGTCCACAGGGCTAGATGGCTTGCCCCGCCAATTTTCCCTGCCAAATAGCAGGGTTCTGCACTTAAACCGGACGGAAATATCGATCAAGACACCCTAACCCGAGGACAATTCATTGAAAACAGGGCTTTTCTTGGAATGTCTTTGGATTATTTTAGGAATAAATTGTAACTTCGCTATTAATTACCGTGTCAAATGTATTTGAATGTAGGCATTCTTTGCACTGTAGTGGATTAAATAATCTGTGGGACAATTAAAACAACGGATGATCGCCCGACTCGCAACTAGGAGAATTTTTTATGGCCAAGCTACCGACCAAGCAACCCAATCAAACTAAAATGACGCTATTAATTGGAGCGTTGCTCCTCGGATTTTTGCTTCTACATTTATTGGTTAAGCCTGCCGAAGAACAAAAAGTGGTTAAGTTTTCGGAATTCTCGGCGGCCGTCAAACTACCGACGAGCGATCAAAACAAAGTGGTAGAGGTGACGTTTCGAGAAAACATCATCACGGCTATCCGTGCAGATAAAAGTACCTTTCAAACCTTCGGTCCAGTCGATGCGGATTTGCGTAAAGAGTTGCAGGCTGCCGGCGTGAGTGTCAACTATGAGGCTGCCGAAGAGGCGAGCTGGTGGAAGGCCCTCCTTATCAACAGCCTTCCGATGCTACTCCTACTTTTTCTATTTTTATTTTTTATGCGTCAAATACAAGGCGGCGGCGGCAAGGCTATGAGCTTCGGTAAAAGCCGGGCAAAGATGCTCACCGACAGCACCCCAAAATTAACTTTTAAAGATATATGCGGAATTGACGAGGCTAAACAAGAGCTCGAAGAAATCATTGATTTCCTCAAGGACCCAAAAAAATTCACACGCCTTGGTGGCCGCATCCCAAAAGGTGTTTTGCTTATCGGCTCGCCAGGAACCGGCAAGACTATCCTCGCTAAAGCGATCGCCGGCGAGGCTGGAGTGCCATTTTTTAGCATCTCTGGATCCGAGTTTGTAGAGATGTTTGTGGGGGTGGGAGCTAGTCGTGTTCGCGATTTATTCGAACAGGCAAAACGCCACGCGCCCTGTATCGTGTTCATCGACGAAATTGACGCCGTGGGTCGCCACCGCGGAGCCGGTCTCGGCGGAGGCCATGACGAACGCGAGCAAACACTGAACCAACTTCTGGTGGAAATGGATGGGTTTGAGGGCAATGACGGGGTCATTATTATTGCCGCCACCAACCGGCCTGATGTCTTGGACCCGGCCCTTCTTAGGCCAGGCCGCTTTGATCGTAGGGTGGTCGTGCCGAAGCCTGACGTGAGAGGACGCGAGGGGGTCTTGACCGTACACTGTAAAAAAGTTCCGCTCGCCACTGATGTTCGCTTAGCGGTCATCGCCCAAGGTACTCCCGGATTTTCTGGAGCTGACCTTGAAAATTTGGTGAACGAGGCCGCCTTAATTGCCGCGCGTGGCGACTGTAAAGAAGTGACGATGCATCATTTTGAACTCGCAAAAGATAAAATATTGATGGGACCAGAGCGCCGCAGTTTAATTATGAATGAAGATGAAAAGAAAAATACCGCCTACCACGAAGCCGGGCATGCACTTGTCGGAATGCTGGTTGGGCATGTTGATCCCGTCCATAAAATGAGTATTATCCCGCGCGGTCAAGCTTTGGGTGTCACCATTATGCTGCCTGACGAAGACCGTCTAACCATTTCCAAAGAGTATGCCGAAGGCATGATTGCCTATGCCATGGGAGGCCGCGCCGCGGAAGATCTCGTGTTTAATCGGCAAACCACGGGTGCTGGAGACGACATTACTAAGGCGACCGACATCGCACGCAAAATGGTGTGCAACTGGGGCATGAGCGAAAAAATGGGACCTCTGGCCTTCGGAAAAAAAGAAGGCTCAGAAGTCTTCCTTGGCCGCGAGATGTCTCAGGCCCGCGGATACTCTGAACGTATTGCCGAGGAAATTGATGGTGAAATACACCGCTTAGTCACTGCTGGCGCGAAGCAGGCTTTCAAAATTTTGAAAGACAATGCCGATAAACTTGAGATCTTGGCGGAAGCCCTGTTAATCAAAGAAACCATTGATGGCAGCGAAATTCGCCGAGTTCTAAACGGCGAGCAACTCTTGACGGATGCCGACCGCGCCCAGTATGAGGACACCCGCCGCAAGGCTAAAGAATCCAGAATACTTCGAGCCGCGGAGCTAGCTCGCCCAATCCGTGCTCCCGAAAACGATGCGCCGACTAGCGCCATGACTCCAGAGCCTGCAACCTAAGGAAAAACACCGTTGCCAGATCGTGGAAACATTGTTGCGACAAAAAATGAGTTAGTTGGGGCTGTAAGTTCTAAAATTTTTGGGATTGTAAATTTAACTCCAGACTCGTTCTCCGGCAGCGGAGAAATGATGACTCCGAAAAAAGCTTTAGAACGAGTCCTAGCCCTCCTCGCGGAAGGAGCTGACTTTGTGGACGTCGGCGCCGAGTCTACTCGCCCAGGCGCACTTGAGGTGCCTGAAGCCGAGGAGTGGGAACGACTTAGACCATCCCTAGAATTAATTGAGCGAGAAGGCTTGATCTCAAAAATTAGTGTAGATACCCGTAAATATAATCTCATGAGGCGAGTCGCGGAAATGAACGTATCATTTATAAACTGCGTAGGTCCATTGCCCGAACAAGAGGAGCTTAGGCCTCTTTTTAGTCAGCACAAAAAATTAGGCTTCATCGCCACTCATATGCACGGCAGTCCTGAAACCATGCAAAGAAACCCACTCAGTCCTCGGTCGGCACGAAGACGTGTTTCCGCTTTTTTTGAGTGCTCTAAAGACGAGCTTGTGACGGCCGGGTGTGAGGTGCAACATGTTTTTTTGGACCCAGGCATTGGCTTTGGAAAGACCGACGCCGCCAACTGGGCCCTACTCCTTGAGACCAGACGGTTGTCCAGTGAATATAACGTCGCCATCGGTGTGTCGCGAAAGGGTTTTATCGGCCGCTCGCTCGGCGGAGATTTGCCTTCGGACCGCGACTCGACTTCAAAACTAATTGAAGGGGCCGCAGTCCTGGCCGGTGCAAAGATGGTGCGTACCCACAGTGTTGCGCCGCTGATTAAGTTTGTGCGTCTGCTCAGTGAGGCACAGGCATGATTGAAATATTTCAACAATTTAACGGCTGGTCGGCCTTAGACGTGTCGCTGCTTGCGGTCATCATTTATCAGATATTGTTGCTTATTCGTGGCACGAAGGCCGCCCAGATTTTGATTGGTGTTCTTTTAGTGGTGGGACTTTACGTTTTGTCTAACGTCTTTCCCTTGAGTACGGTCAACTGGATGATGAACAAATTTTACGGTTCGTTCATTATAATTCTGATCATCATTTTTCAAAATGACATCAGATACGTTTTGAGTTCAATGGGAAAACGCAACATCTTCGTTGACCAAGACACCTCTGACAGTATGTTGATCATCGACGAAATAGCGAGGGCGGCCTCTTCGTTAGCTGCGAAGAGAATTGGGGCTTTGATCGTGCTTGAACGCGGCATACTTTTGCGCCGCTACATCGACGCGGGCGTGCAGCTAGATGCTCGCGTTTCAAAGGAAATCTTGATGGCGATATTTCACCGTAGTTCTCCGATTCACGACGGTGCCGTCATCTTACAGAGGGGAAGGATTGCCGCCGCGGGCTGCTTTTTACCTTTGACCAGCGACGAAAAAGTGGACGCAAACCTAGGCACGAGACACCGCGCCGCCTTGGGAATCAGTGAAGAATCTGATGCCCTTGTCATTATAGTCAGCGAAGAGGGAGCCAGCATGGCCCTAGTCGACAACGGGAAAATCGTACGCAAACCTGACGCCAAAGCCCTGAGAGAGGCTTTGGCTAGGCACCTAATCAGTGACGAAGAGGCGGGGGCAATGGGTCGAAATCTTTCGGCTCAACTTAAAAAGTATTACTCTCAAATATTTGGACGGGGGGATAAATGACCCAATCCAAAACTAACGTCATCACGCGGATATTCTCTAACCTCGGCTACAAACTGACCGCCTTAGCGTTGTCACTTCTTATTTGGTATGTCGTACAGGGTGAAGAGATTTTGGAAGTGAACGCAAAGTTAGACGTCCATGTAGAGGTCTCAGGTTCATCTGCCGTTCGAGATTACGAGGTCATCAGTCGCGACATCACCCTGCGTGGCCCCCGCCTACTGGTGGGTACTTACCGAGGTAAATCTATGGACGCGATCATTCGAGTCCCAGCCTCGAAAATTGGCAGCCTTCGCTACAGACTGGACAAAGAGTTTATTCCAAACTTTGACAGCCGCATACGATTGACCATTCACGACCCGTATGTTGCGTTTGTCGTCGAAGAAAAACTCACCAAAAGTCTCTTAGTTAAACCAACCATCCTTGGTGAGGTGACTGGTGATATCGTCCTTGACGAGGCCGTCTCCGTGCCTGCGTCGATTGAGGTCTCAGGAGCTCGTTCAGAGGTGTCTAAACTCACTCACTTATTGACAGACCCCATAGACGTCAGCACACTGACCAGCACGAAGGTCGTGACCCTGGGGATCGCTAAGGCCAACCTTCCAGCCGTGACGCTCAGTGACTACGAGGTGAAGGTGTCCCTTGTTGTTGGCCCTAAAAAATCAATTAAAACGGTCTCGTTCATTCCCCTACTGGTCGAAGGCTCCGTGTATTCTTCCTCTGTGCGTCCATTGTCCATTAGTGCCATGATCAGGGCTGCTGACGGCATAATCGATCAATTGGGCACAAAAGACATCCATGCCTTCATTAATGCCAAAGACCTAGTTCCAGGGCACTATGACTTGCCGATACGCACAAAAGGACCAGACGGCGTCGTCATCCAAGAAGTTAATCCTAAAACAGCTTCTGTCGAGATTTTTAATCACAAAAAACGTGATTAGCCCGACCTCAATGACTCATGCTTATTTGCCGGCGGAGCTCTGCGTCACCGTCTTGCTTGTCGCTTAAGATCAAAAAATTTAGCTCGGCTGTTTTCTCTATCAAAGAAGACTGGCGAGCCCGTTCAGGCCATTCGATAATTAACCCGCTAAAAGATCTACCAGACAGAAGCATCTCCACGGAGTCTAAATCACCGTCCACCAGCCGGTAGAGATCCATGTGGGCTAAGAGGCCACTTGTAGAATCATACTCTGTCATGTAGGTGTAGGTGGGCGAGAGCACCGGAACATTCTTGGGAACGCCTAAGGCGTGCATCAATTCTTTGGCAAAGGTTGTCTTGCCGGCCCCGAGGTCTCCCGAAAGCCACAACACGAAGGGACGGCTCGAAGTGTTTAATAGATGTTCGGCCACCACCCGCGCAATCTTGGCGAGATCTTCGAGGCCGGCAGTCCAACAGGCAATCATGGCGGCCCCTTCATTTCTTAGTCGGGCTATGGAATGGACCGTTTAATGGACCGTTCGATGGACCGCTTAATGGACCGTTGGGCAGTGGGCTCAAAGAACCAACATTCAACAACGCACGCATGTCTCTAACCGCTTTTTCCAGCCCGCAAAAAATGGCGCGTCCAATAATGGCATGTCCAATGTTTGCCTCCTCGGCATAAGGAACCACCTGCAGCCACGAAGCGTTGGCGTAATGAAGGCCGTGCCCGAAGTGACTCTGAATGCCGCGGTCGTGTGCCGCCACACTAGCTAGGCTCAGTGTCGCGTTGACGAGATTTTCTTTTTCCCGGGTGTTGGTTAGTCGGTCTATTTTGTGACAAAAATGGCCGGTATGAAATTCGACCGCCCTGGCCCCAATCTTAAACGAGAGCTCTACGGCGGCAACCGTTGGCTCGATAAAAAGGGACACCAATATTCCGAGATCTTGAAGCTCCTCGGTGGCCTTGGTCAAAATTTTCAAATTATTTTTAAGCGCAAGACCACCCTCTGTTGTGCGTTCTTCTCTTTTTTCTGGCACAAGCGTAACGGCGTGTGGCATTAATTTTTTGGCGATCGCCAACATTTCTTTGGTGCAGGCCATCTCAAAATTAAGTGGAATTTTAATGGTATCTTTAAGGGCCCACACGTCTCGGTCTTGAATGTGCCGGCGATCTTCTCGCAAATGACATGTGATGTTGTCCGCGCCTCCAAGCTCCGCAAAAACGGCGGCCTGCACTGGGTCTGGATAGGATTCGCCGCGAGCTTGCCTGACGGTTGCCACGTGATCGATATTTACACCGAGCCTAATCATTTATTTCTTCCTCTTTTATGGACGATGCTTGTCGATGGAGACCATCAATTCGTGGCAAAGTTTTTCTGCGTGTTTTTCGATATCATCACGATTTTGACCCTCGACCATAATCCTAGCCATACTTTCTGTACCAGAATAACGAACTAGCACTCGGCCGTTATTTGCGAGGTTTGCTTCCGCATCTTTTAAAGCTAACTGAAAACCTTTAAGGTTTTCTAAAGGGATTTTTTCAGCAACCCGCACATTTTTAATAATTTGTGGGAAACGGGCCATCGTTTGCCGGAGATCTGAAGCCTTAACTCCGTCTTCAATCATAATTTCTAAAAATTTAAGGCCTGCCAAAACCCCATCGCCGGTTGTAGACGAATCACGGAAAATGAGGTGCCCCGACTGCTCGCCGCCGAGCATGTGATCACCACCGCGCATGGTTTCCATGACGTAGCGGTCCCCCACTTTCGCTCGAATGAGTTTGCCGCCATGCTGGCCTAGCGCCACCTCAAGACCCATGTTACTCATAACCGTTGAGACGACGGTGTTGTTTCGTAATTTTCCTTTTTTAAGAAGTGAAACGCCGACAGCCGCCAACATTTCATCGCCGTCAATAAGTTCACCCTTTTCGTCCACCGCCACAATTCGGTCGGCATCCCCGTCTAAAGCAATGCCCAAGTCTGCCTTATAAAGTAGGACTTTCTCGCGCAGGGACTGCGGATACAAGGCTCCACAATGTTCATTGATATTTAAACCATTCGGCTCGTCACCAATCACAAAAATTTCTGCACCTAACTCTTCGAAAACTTTTGGCGCAACGCGGTACCCTGCACCATTGGCACAATCGATCACAATTCTTAGGCCGTCTAGGCGAAGTTGCTTTGGAAATTGTTCTTTCAAGAACACAGAGTACTGGCCAATGGCGTCGTCAATTCGTCGAGCGGTTCCGATTCCTGCACCTGTGGGTACATTTTCAGCCAAGGCCGGGTCTTGAACGAGACGCTCTAGTTCGTCCTCCACCTCGTCGGCTAGTTTGTAGCCGTCGGCCGAAAAGATTTTTATGCCGTTGTCATGAAAAGGATTATGCGACGCCGAAATGACGATGCCTGCACTAGCACGCATGCCTCTGGTCAAATAGGCTATGCCTGGGGTTGGAAGTGGGCCCAAGAAATACGCGTCAACACCGACGCTACAAATGCCCGAACAAAGGGCTTGCTCGAGCATGTAGCCACTGCGGCGCGTATCTTTACCGATAAGAATTCTTGCGTTATTTTGACGGGTTCCAAAATATATGCCAATCGCCTGACCAAGGCGAAGGATCATGTCAGGCGACATCGGATAAACATTTGCCATGCCGCGAACGCCGTCGGTTCCAAATAAACGAGCCATTTTCACTCCATTACCTTAAATAGATCTCATGCATCCTCAATCCTTGTATGCATGATAAGTCGCTGGTTTTATTTGTATAATTGATTGAAGAATCATTCAAGCGCTTTTTTGGCGTTTTCCCGCGACGATTGAGGCTTGTTCAGATCACCACTTTTTCTACGAGTGTGCGGCATTTAAACATTTTTGACGAAATACCGTGAGGTTTTCGAACATTTTTGTTGTAACTCCATTACACTTATGATTATAATAAGTTATGATAATTTCTCGCGACATCGAAGCAAAGATACAAGCCTACCTCGACTCTCCAGAGCTGCATTCGAATGTCTTGTTAGTGCACGGAGCACGGCAGGTAGGAAAAACCTTAATTTGCACTCAAGTGCTATCGCGCCTACAGCAGACGAGGCCGTGCACAACAGTAAACCTCGAAGAAAGGCCTGACCTCAAGTTAGCTATGGACGAGTGCCGTAGCTTTTCAGATTTTGTGGTTCTCTTAAAAACAAAACTTGGATTCGACCCAGGAAACAACGCGGTTCTGTTTATCGATGAGGCTCAAGAAAGCAAGGCCTTAGGCGGATTTGTTCGGTTCATGAAAGAGAAATGGCCACACACCAAATGTATTCTCACGGGATCCTCCATGAGCCGGCTCTTTGATAAGGACGCGCGTATTCCTGTAGGCCGAACTCAAAGTGTCGTGGTACGCCCTTGTACATTTCGAGAGTTTTTACGCGCCAAAGATTTGGAAGCTACTTTCGATTTACACCTGAAAATGCAAGCTAGTATTTCAACAATAATTCACGAGCAACTACTCAAAATATTCGATGAATATTTGCTTGTTGGCGGCTTGCCAGCTGCCGTTGTTGCCCACGTTGAGGGAGGGGATTACCGACAGATACAAGCGATGATATTTGCCTCGCAGCGAGATGACTTCTATCGCAAAGAAAAATTAAAAGAACATTTATTCACCGATGCCATGAAAACTGTTGCACGTCAGCTTGGAAATTCATCCATGCTCAGCCACATCACTCCGAGTCACCGCGATGCCAGGCACGTTGTAGAGGCACTTAAGGCCTGGAATCTTTTGCTTGAAATTGAGCAAACAGGATCAGCGCCAACACAAAGTTTTCATCCAAAATGGTATTTGTATGATCTCGGGATTTTGACTTTTTTGCGTCTTGGAGCCTTACCCACCATTTCGCTATTGGATACCTTGGATCCCGCCCTAAGGACGCCGCTTGGTGGTATAGTTGAAAACGCAGTATTACTACAAATTCAAGCATTGGAGATGTCAAAAAATTATCAAAAAGTTTTTGGCTGGAAAAAAAATCATAAGCAAGGAATTGAAGTTGATTTCGTTATAAATCAAACGATGATTGACCATGAAAAAATTTATCCAATAGAGGTTAAGGCCAGTCAACACATCAATTCACATGACGTCAGTAATCTTAAACATTTTCTCCAGTTTTCCGGCCTGAAAAAAGCTTTCGTCATGGCCCTTGAACGCCCTAAAACGATTAAACTAGAGTCGGCAGAAATTGAAGTCATTCCGATATACTGCGAACTCGCCTAACAAGACGCCTGAAGTGGACGGTCTAATCACCAGTTTTAAGCGGACAGCATAATAAAGCGGTAATACAGCTATTTTTGGATGCTTGTAGTGCCGCAATAATCAATATTTATGATCTCATTGACGATTTTATGTCTCTCTGGCATGAGCCGTGTTATGGATGAGCCTGTAGTTTTCAGGGGCTGCTGACACTACTGACTTTTTTAGGCCTGTTTTGTTTTGGATTAAGTGGTTTCCACATAGGAGACATGCCGTAAAATTGCGAGTGTTGGGCCACCTCGCGCTGGAGGGACAGCGAGTCAAAAAGGTCGGAATCGAAGGGAAGTTGTTTATCGGACCGCTGCCAACGCTCAAACCAGCGGTCTGCTAATGGCTGATTTAACGTGTCGAGGTGAGTGGAGGCTTGGGTCGTTTCCACTTTCAAGCCCGTAGGCAGTCCGTAGCCCACGTAGAATCCTGCAAGAAACATCGCAGCCCTAATGGGTGTCGCAATCGAATAGGTAAAAATGTTTGTGGCCACTAGCCCGTCAGCAGCCGCGCAACGCGAGCGAAGCTTCTTAAAGCAACTAAGCGTCCACATGTCGACGTTGACCGAGGGCGAGTAGGGGTCAAAGTAAACGATCTCTGCGAGGCTTGTTTCCTCTGTAATGAGCTCAAGGAAATCGCCTGCGCGCAGATCCCAAACAATACTCCCACAAGGGCTCGTCCAGTGGTGGTCTCTCAACATTGATTCTAATGCTTGGCTATAGCCAGTTAAATGAGAAAATTCGTTCGCGTTGATCAAAGTAAATTCTAGGAGTTCAAGATTATTTTCAAAGCTAATGATGTGAAGACGACGACGGTCTTGTGCACGACCAAGCGTCAGGGCCGCGTGAATGGAGGCGACCGCATTGGACGCAGCCCCTAGGCCAATATCGTAGACAATGAGGTCGTCGCTTCGCCCGTTTTGCAGGCGTGCGCGAAGGGCAGATTGCTCCACGTAAAGGAGGTTGGACTCCTGCCACGGGCCAATCGGATTATGCATGATTTCATTGACGATCTTATTACGGATCGACGTGGCGCCAGTTGTGGTTTGGACTATCTCAAAATCAGATAAGCTCAAAAGGTACCTCCTCTACAGAGTATAGATCGTCGCGACGAGCTATAGTGTCGTTGCTCAAGCGCTTTTTCGAAACTGATGAGGCGCCTTAGAAGTGAATTGTAATAAGAATACGGGTCTAGTTCATTGCCTTGCAGGATCAGAGCATACAACATCAATTCCGGTTCATTTGGAAATTGTTCCAGATTCGGAGATGAAAGTCCGGCATTTTCCAGCCTTGATTTACCGATACAAATCAGAAGAGCCGGGATGGTAAGCAAGGATTTTTCCAAATCCTGCAACCCTTGTTCGATTAGTTCGGCGCCTGGAAGATTTCTTAGTGATGGATTCACGGCGATCCCTGATTTAAAAAACGCTCTATTTTTCTGGAAAAGGCTTCTTGATTTATACTCGGGTATTTAAGGAGTTCGCCTTCGATTTTTTGATAATATTCGCCGATTTTCTTGCGGTCGACGAGTCCAAGTTTAACCATGCTTTCAACATCCAACAGATCTCTTTGGTGGCCTCTTTCGATTTTAGCCAACGCCTGACTGTAAAAATCATAATGATAAACGGTAAGTTTACCGTATCGACCAATATATTGAGAGCGTGTAGCCCAATCGGGAACCGGAGGAATAAAATGGTCGGGGGATGCCAATTCAATATTTACGTCTAGCTTTTCTTTGGCTTGTTGAAGTGCTTCATAGACGCCGCCTGGCTCGGGGTCAAATTTGCAATCAATATCGACCGTCCGGTCTCGCCAGCCAATCAGGACGGCGCTGGCTCCTCCGGTGATATAGAGTGTTCCTGGAGTTTTAATATGTTGACCAAGGTATTCAAGGACTTCCTCGGTCTTTATTTTATCGGTCTCTTGTCTCAAATTACTTCCTCAGTTGAAATTCCGCTAAATTGAGCTGGCATTGCGCCCTCGCATGGTACCTTGTTTACTGAAAGCTTTTTTCTTCGTCTGCTCTACTGTGTTTCTCCAGCCACCAACAAGGATCTGGACGCTGAGGATCCGGATCTATCGGCATATCATCGACCATATCAAAGCACTCAAGGCGAAATTTGAAACCTGTATATGACGACATGCATTGACCAAAAGCAGCCCAAGTATATTCCTTGCCATCGACAACGACAATCGGCTGAAACTCACCAAATTCATCAGGTCTCTCTTCGATTTGCCCGTTAATCGCAGTACCCTTAATGTAGAGACGGTTCATGCCGCCATCAAAATCAGAGGATTGGATATAGCGAACACTGAGGGCCACTTTGATTTTAGCGACTAACTTTTCGTAGGCTTCTGTCGATTTGGCATTTGGCGGGAGCAAAACTCCAAAGGTATCGCCTCCCGGTGCACCATTGATCCACTCAAAAGCTCTGATTCCAAGACCAGTAGAAATTCGAACATCGAAGTAAAAAGTGTGTGCCTTTCCGATAGCATCATGCACGACGATGCTAGTAAACTCGGCTGGGTTTGGTGGCGCAATGCCTAGTCGCTTGGCTATAAGCTCATTAAAAC
>CANJQY010000091.1 GCA_947476525.1 Oligoflexales bacterium | reverse complement strand
CTATGCAACTGGATGGCTGTCTGAAACACTTAAAACACGAACTTTTTAACCCAATTAATGACGGTATCTTTGGCAAGTGGTTGGGACTGAAACGTAACAGGCGCTTTCGCGCCTGAGACTGACTAGTGTTGACATTCACTTGCAACGATGTGGCACTCGCTCCTGTACGTAGAACTATTAGAACAGGCTTCGATCGCACGAGCTTCATTATTTTTTCTACCAGAGCCATGACTAAAACTTAGCGACCCATGCTCGTCAGAAGAAAGCGCAAAACAAGAGTTCGCGACAGTGAACGCTTTGACACAAGCGGCATCCGCACAATTTGTGTTGGCTAGGCGTTCGGCCTCAGTTTCATCTGTCCCTACGCCAAAACCCCACCGCGAGCCAGTGTTTGTCCACCAAAGTGATAAGTAGCTAGGGTCGGCTTGCTTACTCCATTCCAAAATTTTATTTACAATGGCCACTTGCCACACGCCGGAATTGGGGTGAGTACCGTCATATGAACCAAGGCGCAGAGACTCCTCGCCGCCGTCCCGATTCTCCGCGGTATTGACTCCGACAACGTAAGCTTGATTCTCCCACATAGCGAACAATGGTCCACCAGATGACCCCCGTGTCGTGTCGCAATCATGATACAGATAGGTATTGTTCTGAGTTGCTTGGCGGATCTTGCACCCAATATGAGCAGCAGCCGTTAAACCATTTTCAAAATCAGCAGAATATCCTGCCAAGGATATAGTGTAAGGTAGGGCGCCCGAGAATGCGATTGTTTTGGTCCCCATCCATCCGTAAATGTCACCAAGATATTGGTCCAATTTTATTAATGCCCAGTCGTGTGCTGGATAGGTAGCCCAGTCCGTGGTGCCAACCCACCACTCGGTAGCAATGCCCTCATCCTTCGATCCGCCATTCATATAATTCGGGGCAAATGTTGGAAGAGGATTTTGAGGACCACTTGCAGCGTTGTCATAAATGCAATGGGCCGCAGTCAGAACTATGTCTCGTGCAACCAACGTCCCAGTGCACCCGTTGCTCAACCGGCCTATACTAGCCCAAGGTGCCGCGGTTGAGGTGACGGGAGAACGATCATCCGTGCCAAATATATTCTTTAATGCAGAATCTGATCTCCCCGTCGGGCCGTGATCACACGACGTAAAAATCATCGCCAACAGGGAAGTTAAAACTGAAAGCCTGTACCAAATTCTCGTATTCATGCTTACCCCCATAATATCAAACACGACAACGAATCATGCCGCATCTAATCTCCAACCGTACCGCCAAACCATTTGAGCGGATCCCAAGTTTTCCAATGCATATCATGTGCCAACGACAAAATAGCGAATGAACACCGCTATTCGCCGGTATTTTCTTAGCGCGCAGGCAGATTTTCTATTGATTTCTATCGTTTTACCTGTAGCTCCTGGCGCAGTTTGGCCCTTAGGACATCGAAGTTAAAGTTCGGCGCACATCCCCAATTGAGTTATAACCTTTCTGCGCCAATGCTCTATTGGACCATCGGGCATAATCATGAATTCCAGGGTTGTCGTTTTGAAATAAATAGGCTAGTTTGCCACATTAATGATAACTTTATTTGCATCACAATAGGGAGCTGCCGTGAGTGAAAAATCAGAATTTAAGGGTTTTGTAACGGGTGTCGTTTTGACTATTGCCTATTTATTTATGGGAGCTACAAGCGCTCACGCTAGAACGTCCGATGACTATGATGTCATGACTTGGAAAACTTTGAAGACGGTGTCTTTCTTACATCCTCAACAGGTGGAAATTAACGCCAGAGATATTGAGGGTCAATTTGTAAGGGTCAAAGCTCCTGCAAGTTGTGGGTACTTGGCTTTAGCCATTTCAGCAGAAGGAAATCCTGTTACACCTCGAATGATATATGATGAAGATGCGAAGGTTGTTACGCCTGAAATGCGTCGTCTGCACTGGTTTGTCGGGCAGGAGAGGATTATTAATTTCTCAAAGATCTGGCTGACAGTTAGTGAAATTGAATCTGGTCGCTGTACTATTACTGTAGAGACTTCCGAGGGCTAGGTAGTAACGAAATGGAAGCCGCGTAAAGTGGCCTGTTTTAAATTTCTACCCGATGGCGCTAAAACTTACAAACTCAAGGACAGCTTTGTTCATCTCGGCCGAAGCTTTAAGGTTGACGGATAGTTTTAGCACCCAATCATTGGCTTCGTCGATGTCGACAACAACCTGCTCAAGCAGCCAGTTTCCTTGTGCAGGGTTAGGCGTCGTTTGCAGATGTTTTGGGTTCCGCGCTTGACGATCCGTCAATATTTCGCGGTGGTCTTCGTAGTAGCTCATCCAAATAGATTTATAGTTTGGTAGTTCACAGCCCTCGCCGTGTAGCTCGGCCAAGGCCTCGAGGTCATTTTTTGCGAGTGCCCGTACCCACCTGAACGCTTCGTTACGAACCATAACCATGAACGCTTTTGTGTGTCGCGTGATGTCTTTGATCTCAATCTGATCTGAGTCATGTGAAGTGCTTGAGCCCAGTTGGGGCCGAGTGCTGCCTGTGCCAAGGTTCTTCAGTCGTTCCCATTCGTCGAGCAAACTGGAGTCGATGCCACGGATCATCGTGCTAAAATAGTCGATCACGGCGATGAGCTCTTCGTTGCGAGCGTACTCAGGGACGGTTTGGGTGAGGACCTTGTAGACGTCGGAGAGGTGCCGCAGTAGGACTCCTTCGCTACGCTGCAGGTTGTATTCTTTGATGTATTCGTTGAACGATAGGAAAGACTCGTACATTTCGAGTGCGATTGTTTTTGGTTTGATGTTGTCTTGTGAAACCCACGGGTGTTCAGCGGCAAATTTATTAAACGTGCCGTAAATGAAATCGCGATTTGGTTTTGGATTTTCAATTTTTTCTAGTTCTGCAATGCGTTCTTCGTATTCAACGCCATCGGCCTTCATTTCAGCCATTTTTATGGTTTTTAGCCGATCGACCTGTTTGTACAAGATAGCGTCCGGGTTTTCTAGGATGGCTTCGACGAGAGATAACACGTCGACGGCGTAAGTTTCAGAAGCCATGTCGAGTAACTTAATGGTGTCCAGCAGGTACAAAGACAAAGGCTGGTTCAACGCGAATTCGTCTTGAAGGTTCATATTCACCTGTAAACGTTTTCGCGGCCCTCCGTTTTCGTGGTCTTTAAACTCGATAATTTTGCGTTCAACTAGGGAGCGAAATAATTGGAAGGCTTTCATTTGCAATTTATTTTTGGCAACCGGCGTCTCGTGGCAGCTATTTAAGAGGCGTCGCATGTCTCGACACCCGTCCCCAGGACGACTTAGGATGTTGAGCAACATGCTGTGAGTGACCTGAAATCTCGAAACCAAAGGCTCGGGTGCAGAGGTCATCAAGCGATTAAATGTGGCCCCGTCCCACGGGACGTAGCCTCGCTCGGGCGGCTTCTTTTTTGTGATCTTTCGCAACTTGGCGGGATCTCCGCCGGCCTTTTGCTCCAACACGCGATTTTCGATGACGTGCTCTGGGGCGAGGACCATCACTGTGCCCGATTCATCAAACCCCTTTCGCCCTGCTCGGCCGCTGATTTGCAAAAAATCTCGAACACTCAAGATGGCGGATTTTTCTCCGTCAAATTTATGGAGCTTGGAAAAAAGGACGGTGCGAATTGGAATATTCACACCGACTCCGAGGGTGTCGGTTCCGCAGATGACTTTAAGGAGGCCACTTTGGGCAAGACGTTCGACCAAGAGCCGGTATTTGGGCAACAGGCCAGCGTGGTGTATTCCAATGCCGTGCTTCAAGAATTTTTGGATGTCTTTGCCGTACGGGCTTGAAAATTTTACGCCGGCGAGCATTTCGAGGATGGTTTTTTTTTCGGCTTTGCTACTTACATCAATGGACATGAGGTTTTGAGCTTCTTCAACGCACTCTCGCTGGGTAAAGCTGACGAGGTATACGGGAGCGTTGCCGGTGTCGACTAGATCACGGATGGTTTCGTGAAGAAATGTTTCTTTATAAACGTAATTCAGCGGCACTGGGCGGGTGGAAGAGGAAATAGTTTGAGTTGTTTTTTTTGTGAAGGTCGTTAACGCTGTTTCAAAAAATTTGGTATCGCCTAAGGTTGCCGACATCAATAAAAATCTGGCGTAGGGAAGTGTGAGCAGCGGAATTTGCCATGCCGCGCCGCGACTTTTGTCGGAGTAATAGTGAAATTCATCCATGATCACGTCTTCGACAGGAGACGAGTCACCTTCCCTCAAGGTCAGGTTCGACAAAATTTCCGCCGTGCAACAAATGATCGGAGCATTCCGATTCACGGTGGCATCGCCAGTGGCCATGCCGACCAGTTCCGGGCCGAAGTCCTTACATAAGGCAAGAAATTTTTCGTTGACCAGAGCTTTGATCGGGCAGGTGTAATAAGAGCGGCGGCCGTTGGCTACCGAGTAAAAATGGGCCGCCGTGGCGACCAAAGATTTACCGGATCCGGTGGGGGTATTAAGGATGACATTGTCACCGTTGAATAGGGCAAGAATCGCCTCCTCTTGAGCAGGATACAGGTCGATCTTCTTTTCGTAGACGTACTCTAGAAACGAGTCCAGCAGTTGTCCGGAATTTTTTGTTTCGCCGGGAGAAGGCAATTTTGATCCGAGAGGATAGTAGGGATGATTCAAAAGGCACCTTTTGTTCAAGCAAAGCTAAAATAAGTGTAATACCTGACTAATATAACAAGAAATCTGTTTGATATTAGTTTTCTCAATTTGGACCAGTCTACTTTAAATCAAAAAATTGATATACTATCCTTCTGGAGAAATCGGTGGAAAACTGGTGACGGGGAGCTTAACTATGTTGAATTTTTTGAATCTGAACAAAACAGTGGCTGTGGCTTTGTTTTCATTTTTTTCTGCTAGTTACGTTTGCGCACAACCGCTAGCGGATGAGCCTGCCCATAAAATCGCGCAGGCACGCCCCTGGATGGGGGTCGGTATCGAAGACGGGACAACGGGTGTAGTCATCAAAAACGTCATCGAGGGCACCCCAGCAGCCGATAGCGGTTTATTGGCGGGCGATGAAATTCTTACGGTGAATGCTGTTAAAGTGACTAAGCCAAAGGAGCTCATTGACGCCATTGCCAATCAAGGTGTTGGTACCACAGTAAAAGTCGAATTTATTCGTAAAAAGAAGCCCATGTCCAAGGATATTAAACTGGTAGCACGTCCCGATGAATTGGAGATGTTGCAAAAGCAAGTTATTGGTAAAATAGCGCCTAAACTTCCCTTAGAGCAGCTGAACGCCACGAAGATGAAATCTTTGCAGGCGTACAAAGGTAAAACTGTGTTAGTTGAGTTTTGGGCTACTTGGTGCCCAGCTTGTCGCGCCAGCCACGAGCGGCTATCGGCTTACGCGAAAGAAATGAAGGACAAGGGAGTGGTCGTGCTCGCCATTTCAAGTGAAGAGAAGAAACTACTGGTTGATTATGCAGAAAAGACCAAGCCAAATTTTACGATACTTCGTGACGGCACTGAAAAGCTTCATGCAGAACTAAAAGTCGGGGCTATTCCTATGCTGTTGGTGGTTGATAAGGCGGGTGTCATGCGTTTTGCCACCATCGGGGCCGGAGTCAACCTTGAGGAGGCCATAGACAAGACTTCGTCGTTGACAAAAGATGCGGGTACCCATAAATAGTGGCTTCAAATTGGGAGATTTAATATGACGAAGCCAGCTAGATTTGTGATCGAAGATACAGGAATTACATTGGCTCAGGCCCTTAAGTTTATGGGCGTTGCTGAGACTGGGGGACAAGGTAAAATGTTCGTTGGTGAGGGTCGTGTACGGGTTAACGGCGAGGTTGAACTGCGCAAACGCCGTCAGATGGTGGCTGGTGATATCGTCGAAGTTAATTTGGATGGGCAACATACCGGCGAACGCGAAGTAAGCGGACGCAAAAAAGGATGACTTCTTGAGGGAAATGGGCGCGTTATTCGTACCCAATATTCGTTACGGTAAATGCGCCATTTTTCGTAGCATTGCAAACGTGTAAATTCCGGTTTTGTGGCCGTCATTAAACTGAATTGAGAGTGCGTATTGACCGACTGAATCAATCTTGACGGGGCGCAAAGATTCTGGAACGGAATCAGGCTTTAAAATTTGTTCGTGGCTCCACTCGTCGATGCAAGTGGCACAAGGACATTTGCGGCGCAGTTCGACGACATCATATTTTGATGCTAAATCATCAGTCCACGTGATGCCAAACGAGCGTCCGTCTAACTGTCCGATAGTCTTGACACGGACGGCAGGGCCTTTTTTGATGACTGTGTTGAGTTCTAATCCCATTTTGTATTTTCCTTTTTTTTGTGTGGTGTGGGCGGCCGATCAGTCTGGTTGCCGCGGATCAGTCAGGTTGCCACGCTATAGAAAAATGATTGAGAGCGTCTTTATAGGCTTCGTGGATTATTGAAACTTGCGCGGCCACGGCTCCAGAAATTTCCATGTAGGCTTTTGCGGCGCTCGTGTTAGCTGCCGCTTTAATGGCAGGGATGCCGCGGTCGCTGGCGGCGGCGACCTCAGGTTCCAGTGGAATTTCTCCGAGGAAATTCACGCCGAATTCCTTGGCCACACGTTTTCCACCGCCTTCGCGGAAAATATAATGTTTTTTGTCGCACCCGTCACAGATAAAGTAGCTCATCGTCTCGACGACTCCGAGTACTGGCACTTTCATCGTGTCGAACATAGCGACCGCTTTTCGCACGTCGATCAGTGCGACGTCTTGTGGTGTCGTCACCACGACGGCTCCAGTGATCGGGACGGTTTGCGAGAGCGTTAGCTGAATGTCCCCGGTCCCCGGCGGGTAATCAATGATAAGGTAATCCAATTCGCCCCAGTTTACCTGCGTCAAAAATTGCTTGATAACACCTGAAACCATTGGGCCGCGAAGTATCGTTGCTTTGTCGCCACCGGCAAATAATCCAATCGACATGACCTTGACGCCGCCGGCATTTGGAGGGTTGATCAATTGGCTGTTCGACTGAGCCGGCGCATCTGGTCTGGTCATGTGAGGGATTGACGGGCCATAAACGTCCGCATCCAACAAGCCAACTGACGAGCCGCTGGCAGCCAGAGCATAGGCGAGGTTGACGGCGGTTGTAGACTTTCCCACTCCGCCTTTTCCTGAGGCCACGGCAATGATGTTTTTTACTTGGCCGAGACTCGCTGCAATAGGGCTGCCGGCCACGGTGATTTTTCCACGAGTGGTCGCCGTCATATTAACAGTGACCGTTCCAACTCCAGGCAGCGCCTTAAGGAGTTGTTCGGCTTGAGCTTTCATCGTCTCTTTCACTGGGCAGGCCGGTGTCGTCAAATTAATGTCGAGCTTGATATCTCCATTTGTGATCAGGATATTTCGCAGGAAGCCAAGCGTGACGATGTCTTTGCCGAGATCAGGGTCCATTATCTCCGAGAGAGCCAATTTAATGGAATCTTCAGTGATGGTGGGACCGCGGTTCATGATTTTTTTTTGAACTGATTGAAATAAATTCATGGTTTAATGCTCCTCATGCTCTTCTAGGAATTTTTGTGCTTGAATAGCAGATTGGCAACCCATGCCTGCTGCCGTGATCGCTTGTTTAAATGTTGGATCTGCAATGTCGCCTGCGGCAAATAATCCTGGAGTCTTTGTGGCAGTATGCACCGTCGTTTTGATGTAGCCGTGGCTATCAACGTCAACCCAGGGCAAAAATAAATCGCTATTTGGCTTGTGGCCAATGGCCATAAACAATCCGTCAACTTTTAGCTCAGTGGAGTCCCCGGTCTCCAGATTTTTAATGATGATACCTGTCAATCCGGAGTCGTTGGCCACAGTTTTCTCGACGGTCCAAGGCGTCATAATTTTAATTTTTGGATTATTTTTGGTGCGGTCTACCATGATTTGCGACGCGCGAAATTCACTTCGGCGATGAATTAAATATACCTGCGAGCACAGCTTGGACAGGTAGTTGGCTTCTTCCATGGCACTATCTCCGCCACCCGAAACAGCGACGACCTTATTTCGATAGAAAAAACCGTCGCAGGTGGCGCATGTGGAGAGCCCGCGCCCCATTAATTTTGCTTCGTCTGGCAGGCCAAGGGTCTTGGCGGTTGCGCCAGTGGCGATGATCACAGTCTTAGCTTTTATTTCTGTGTTGTCGTTCCAAAGGGTAAATGGGCGTTTGGAAAAATCGACTTTGGTGATCGTCTCGTAGATGACTTTTGTGCCGAAGCGCTCCGCTTGTGCAGTCATGTCAGCCATCATTTTGGGTCCCATGATCCCGTGTTCAAAGCCTGGGAAGTTTTCCACTTCGGTGGTCGTGGTCAGTTGCCCACCTGGCAACATACCGGCATATATAACAGGATTAAGGCTAGCGCGAGCCGCATAGATTGCGGCCGTTAAGCCGGCCGGTCCCGTGCCTATAATGATGACCTCGTGTACCATTTTTTTTCCCCCATTTTATCGCCACGTTTTGCAATTTATCTTACGGTGCATAAATCACAAACGAAAGCCTCATCTTTCTAAAATGGGTCGAATGGGCGCAATAGTGCAAAAAAAAGGCAGGATTTTTTCCCTGACCGGCTCGCCCCCGAGCGAATGCGAATTGTCGAAAGATAATTCATCGCCAATATGGTAGAATTAGCCATTATTGCTCAAATTAAAATGGAACGTCAGCGCAGCTTAGTGGTAGGGGGGGGGCATTTGCAGAAAAAAACTCGCAACGCAGTGGCTTCTTCCTTTGACTCACAAAATCGTGGGTTTTCCCTCATTGAAGTGATGATTACCATCTCTATTCTGCTGGCGCTGGTCACACTTATTTCGTCCATGCTTCGTTCATCGATTGATTTGAAACTAGCTTTATCTCGTGATGCTAGAGTCACTCAGCGATTGTCGACGGCGATGACCAGGGTGGCATGGGACATTGAACACGCGTTCGTAGTGGACCGAAATGACGTGGCCCGTGGCGGGTTTGGCAGGCGTTTTAAAACTATTTTTAGAATTGAAAAGCTTGGAGATGGCGACAAGCTTCGCATGACCATAACAGGCAACGTATCGGGTGCGCCGGGGGCCCCGCTTGGCGATACTGCTTATGTGGTTTATGAAGTTCGAGACTCTCAGAATACGCCTGGCCGCAGGCATCTCTACCGTGGAATTTCTTCGGCGACCAAAGATGATTTTAAGGAAGATCCTCCAATGGCGATATTCGTACATAACATTAAAGCATTTAGAATTCTGCCGTGGAAAGGTGACGACTGGAGCGCAGATCAGTGGGATAGCAGTCGCGGCGAGTGGCGAGATCGGCCACTTCCAAAAATGGTTCGAATCGAAATTGAGACGTGGAATGAGGATGAAGAAATTCCTGTGACAGACACACAAGACCAAGCCCATGAGGGCAGCATCGCCGCTGTTAAAACCGTCGTTATGATCCAGCAAGCTCGTGGCATGCAAGAACTAAGGCAACCATCCCTGTCGGTAAAGTGGTACTAATGAAAAAAAACACGCCACGGCGAAAAAATCTACCCGCCATGAAATTCTTATTTCCAATAGGTGACTTGCCTGAGGACAGTAGTGACCGGGCAAAATCTGAGCGCGGAGTTGCGCTTATGGTGGCGGTCATGATTATTTCGATAATGATGATGTTCGCCGCAGAGTTTATTGTTTCTTCTACTGTCAATTTAGCCCGAGCGACGTCTCTGCGCGATAATGTGCGAGCCGAGTATGTGGCAAAAAGTGCCGCAAATTGGGCGATTTGGTTGAATCTTTTCGATTACGGGCTTGCTTTACAGTTGAAGGCCGATAAATCCGGGGCTGGCGCCGCCATGGCTGAGGGCATTGGCTCCATTTGGAATAAATTAGACGAAGCCTTCCCGTTCGACACACCACTTGATGTTGGTGACATTGCAAAATTTTCAGAGGCGATGGGTATGAGTCAAATTATGGATAGTAAAGTGCTAGAGCTTATCGAAAGCTTAGGCGGCTCGATGGGGGTCAAAGTCGAAGACGAATCCAGTCGAATTAATCTGAACGTATGTGCAACAAATCAAACCACACAGTGTAACAGTGTCCTCATGCAGGTAGAAGCGTTGCTGACTTGCACGGATGTTGAAACAGATTTCATGAAGAAAAACGATTTGAAGCCCGGTGAAATTGCCCGAAGAATTCGCGACTGGGTCGACGAAAATCCCTCGGCTGAGGGTAGCGGGTATTCCGACGAAAATGACCCATATCAAAAACGCGTGCCGCCATTGAAGGCCAAGAATTCGGCCTTGGACTCCGTCGACGATTTACTTTTGGTCGATGGATGGGACCGCGAGCTTCATGCATATTTTTCGCCTTACTTGACGGTCTGGCCGTACATTAATGATGGGGAAGCCGCGAAATCAAAGGAGGCCGTTAAGCTAAATATTAATACAATGCAGCCCGAAGCCCTAAAATGTTTGTTCGCCCACGAGCAAGGTGATGGAGATGCAAAAATAAAGTTCGTAAAAAAATACCGTGAGATGATGGAGCAAAACGGAAAAATTGCGTCAACTGACAAAGACATCAAAGATCGGCTAGCAGAACTATTTGGCACTGGCACAGATAAGGAAAAGGGCGCCTGGATGACGACAAACTCGTCTACCTTTCGAGTCAAAGCCAAGGGAATCGTTGGAGAACAAACCAGAACTTTGGAATATGTCATTCAGCGATTGAATAAAGCCCAACTTGCAGCCGGAGCTGGCGACACATCGAGGTCACCGAGTCCTTGGTCTCTTCTATTCTTTCGGATGAATTGATTTTATTTGCCATAAATTTTGGGATTCGGAAACTTAATGAGATAATATCTTCGCAAGCATTCTATATTGTGAGGGTTTTCAATAATATGCAAAAAGTCATTGGCCTAGATATAGGAAGCTTCTCAATCAAAGCGGTTGAGATCATAAATACATTTAAGTCTTATCAAATTCAGAATTTTTATGAATTGGAGATGGATTACCGCGAGAACGTCGGAAAAGACGTTATTTTGGCTGAGTGTCTCGAAAAGCTATTTAAAGATAATAATTTGCAGGCAGACCGTATTTTAACGGCCATGCCAGGACAGCATATTTCGAGTCGAATTCTTCCGACAACATTTACCGACCATCGGAAAATCGCGATGGCCGTGCTCGCAGAAATTGAAGATGCAGTCCCGTTTAATATGGACGATATGATTGTCGACCATCAAATTCTCGGCGCCGGCCTAGATGGGCGCATGAACGTCATGGTTGTGATGACTCGGAAAACGTTTTTGCGGAATTTTCTGGACCACTTGGCAAGAGTGAATATCGATCCCAAAGTTGTCGATGTTGATAGTTTGTCATTTTACAACTTATCCCCGTATCTTCGTTGTGATCCGGAAGAGTGCGTGGCGATGGTTGATATTGGACATGAAAAAACATCAGTTTGTATAGTGCAAGACACGCAGCTAAAAATGTTTCGATCAATAAATATTGGCGGCGCATATCTATCAGAATTTTTGTCAAGAGACTTGGAATCGACACTCATGGAGGCGCAAATTGCCAAGCATCGCGTTAGCCAGGTCGTATGTGAGGACGACGACTGCTCGGGGTTGAGTCCAGAAGACCGAATTATCGCGGAGAGAATGACTCTGGCGTGTAATGCCATTGTAAAGGATCTTGGTCGGACGCTGTACGCGTTCAAAACGTGGGATCGAACCAAAATTTCAAAAATCTTCTTATCGGGCGGCACGTCAAAGGTGAAGAATATAACGAGCTACCTTTCTGATCAGCTGGGAATTCCAGTGGTGCTCAACAGGCTTGATGCGACGGATCTTAGAATCGGCGAATCCTTGTCAGATATGGCGCTCGTCATGCCGCAGAGTGTGGCTATTGGCATGCGGTCCGTGGTGACGACGAAAAATCATTCCTCTATTAATTTGCGAAAGGGCGAGTTTTCATATGTGCAAAATTATGCGCAGATCATGAAAATTGGCAAGATCGTGGCACAAGTGCTTGGAGTCGCCTTGGTGCTGCTGATGGTGTCCTACGGCTTCAGAAGCGTGCTTTATAAACGCCAAATGGCCGACCTCGAAAAAGAATATCAAAGAGAATATGCGAGCATCGGACTAGCAAAAAAGAAGGTGGTGCCAAGTGCCGACTTTCAAAAATTTCGCACCGCGGCCCGAACGAGCATTCAAAAAGAAATTTCGTCACGCAAGTCAACCGTCGACGGTTATATCGCGGAGTCGGGCACTAGTCCGGCGTTATTGGCGCTTCGAGACGTCAGCAATGCGATTCCTAAGTCCACTAAGATAGACGTCACGGCGTTCATATTTTTGGGCGATACTGGTGGCACGCTGGGTGGCAAGCTGACCCTTAAGGCGGAAACTGATAACTACGAATCAGCTGAAGCGATCAAAGAGGCCCTTAAGAAAGCTCCATCGATCACAGGCGTTGTCGAAAAGCAGCAGGCCGCAGGCAAGCCGGGGACTGAAAATAAGGTAATCGAATTTACTTTGTTGATGACCCATTCGGCAGCGCCATTAGGACACAAAGGATAAGG
>CANJQY010000090.1 GCA_947476525.1 Oligoflexales bacterium | reverse complement strand
TTATTAATGTATGCGCAATATATTTTATTAATAGTCCTAAAGTTTTTTAATTATCATCCGAGAGGTTTGTTGATAAAACAATGTTTGGTTTATAACAATCTTTAGGAGGTTTAAAATGGGTCTTAGAATTAAAACGAATATTAGTTCCATCAATGCTCAGCGAAATTTGGCGAATAGCACCAACGCTGGAAAAGAGACCATGCAGCAGCTGTCGAGTGGCTACCGCATCAATAAGGCTGCCGATGATGCAGCAGGTCTGGCCATCTCTAACAATTTAACATCCAAGACTCGGTCCCTTGAGCAGGCTTCCAGAAATGCCAGCGATGGTATCTCCATGGTATCTGTCGCAGAATCCGGAATGAACGAGATTACCAACATCTTGATGCGTCTGCGTGAACTTGCAACACAAGCCTCCTCGGACACCGTCTCTAATGTAGAGCGCGGTTACTCAAACAAAGAATACACTAAGCTCGTGGACGAAGTTCAGCGTATCGCCAACACCACTGAGTGGAACGGTCTTAAAGTTCTGCAAGGCTCCAGAAATAACGCGGACTTCGGTAGCGATCTGATTACCATCCACGTGGGTGCCGGTGATGGCACGGTTGAAAATCGCGATACAATTAAGCTAGACATTGATGCAATGAGCCTAATTCCTTCCGAAGATTTAGGACTCTCGTCCGTCGGCAGCCAAATTGGTCCAGAAAACGAAGGCGACCAATTCACTCGCGCTATGGCCTCCGAAAAACTCGGGACCATCGACGCCGCCCTCGGAAAATTAGCATCCACGCGAGCTACTTTAGGAGCCCAGCAAAGTCGTCTTACATCTACCATCAATAACATCGGTATTCAGGTGGAAAACTACAAGTCGGCGAACAGTCGAATTCGCGATGTCGATTTCGCTTCTGCAACGGCTGCCTTTACTCAGAACAAGATTCTTACTCAAGCAGGTGCTTCGGTCCTTGCTCAGGCGAATCAGGAACCAGAAATTGTTATGCAGCTTCTTCGCTAGAGTCAAAATGTATAGTGCTTGTTTCTAGTGCTACGTGAGAATATTATAAACCAAAACTTAGGTGTTGCAGGGAGCTGCTCCCTGCAACACACTTAGCCTAATCCGTAAACGGCTCTCAGAGGGTCGTCGTCCGGTATAGATTTGATACCAGTTGCCCTAAAGGTTGGTATCAATTTGTTACCCAGACTTATTGAGAAGTTGCAAACAACATCATAACACCCTGTAATCACAAGTGTGGCCCTCCTTTTGAGCTCATTTTTTGCTCGAGCTTTTGTGGCACTAAAATTGCTACCTAGAGCATGCACGTTAGGGATGTATTTTCACATCTCACCGCTGCACAAAAAAAGGAGTCCCCCCATGGAAGCCGTAAGAATCATCGATACTCAAGAGAGCCAAGTTTTAGTCGTTCAACCGGGCCATGCGAAACTTGAGGAGGTTGAAAGATTTCTTATTTTGGCCACCCTAAGGCGCACCCGCTATAATCGCACCAAGTCGGCGCGGCTGCTCGGTATCGGTATCCGAACCCTGCAGCGTAAACTTAAGCAATATGCCGAAGAACACAAACTCGGTGAATCCGAGCAGCAGAGCCTCGTTTGCGCGGGTTAAAAAACATTGTAATGCGCCAACGAAAATGGGGCCGAAGCGCCCGTGTCATTCTGATCGGCTTCTTGTTTGGAGCCGACCCCACCCCTTTCAGTTCTTTTTTAGACGGGACCGCCCCACCCCTCCTTTTCCTGCCGCTCCAATATATCATTTCCAATAAGCCCCAAATTCTAGTTAGTGAATCGTCGCAGTGCGTGAGTTCAGGACCTGTAGTGCCGCAATACAGGTCCAAGCCACCAAAATTATTGCGATATTCATATTAAATGCTCAGGCTATCTATCTTTATTCATATGAATAAATGCTTCAAAGTCACACTTATTCATGGCAATATTGACCGAAGTGCGTCAGTGAGAGGGTGGCCCTGGACTCGTCAAAGCCGAGGTCGTCAATTATAAATCGTCTAACCGTCAAAGCTTTTTGATAGCGTTCGATTTGATTTTGCTCAGCGGAGCCTTGATCGCAACTATTGTTGAACTGAAATTTTGAAACCGACAACATCTCCCAGTGGGCTGTTACTATTAAGTTGGGTTAACTTTAGGTCCAAATCACTCACCTTAGCATTTGCACAGGAAACCGCAGAAATGGGGATCAATCCGTCGGGAGCACCCACCATTTTTGTTTCTTCATAGGCGGGCTTAGACGCGGCATCAGAAAAGCAACGGGCCTCAATTTTGATGTTATTCCAATCAGGATTAACAGTTGCCGTTTTAGCAGTCCAAATAAGTCCAACACCTAGTACATTTTTTTCCGGCAAAAATCCCGGTATGTCGGAAAATTTATTGGAGTTTTCAAAGTCCGAGGTATAAAGTGTCGCGCCTGTGAAGTCGGTGTACATATATGGATCTCCAGTCAGAGTACTCACTTTCACCGAATTTATTCCCGCGGTTCGATTTTTAGGATCCTTTAGGCTAAGTAAATAAACATCCCCCGCACTCCCCCTAGTCAAGCCAACAATTCTTCCGTCTGAAAGAGCGCTCAAGGGTCCTATTGCAGCTCCCCCTGGGGAGGGATACCATGCAAAACCAGAACACGTTGCTGTACTCGTAAAACAGTCGCGGGGAAACACCCCAATCTGCGGATTTAAACTTACCCATACAGAATCTGTGACCGGCTCATAGGACATTGTATAAACGCTGACACCATTGAACACGTTACCAGCATTGTCACCTGCTAAGCTGTAGGAAGCTTTGACAACATTTTTAGTTAACGTAGCAATATTTTGTGAAACAAACTGACTATTAGGCGCTGTCGTGGCAGGGTCTACTTCCGTCAGCGTTTCAAGGGCAATGGCGCCTAATTGTGCATACTGAGAATAGAAAATCCTTTTCTTTTGGTCGATATAGCAACTATAACCCCACGACTTTTTCCCAGGAAGCTGTCCATTGATGACTTTATTCCACTGCGGCCTATATGGTTTCTGGTCTTCTAGAGGAATTTCAAAATAATTCCCGGCTCCCCACGCCCCTAGAATAAATTTGTGACCTGCTTTCAAATATGACGTGAGACAAATTCTATTAGTTGCACCCATATTTCTTCGGTCCGACTCTACCAAGGCCCCTTCTGGAGTCTTTTCAGGGTCAATAAAATAAACATAGGGATAGCGAGCTGCGACGAATCCCCCTTCTGTCACATAAGTCCGCGTACCACCACTCCCCGAGACTCCTGTCCAAACTTTTTTCGTCGTAACATTGTCACCAGTTATGCTTAACCGTGTTGCAACACCGGCAGATGTAACAGTCCATATAAATTGGTCCCGCTTATCGAGTAGTGGGACAAAATTAGAACTAATATCTATCCTATTTGCGCCAGCCTCGATGGTTGCCGCGCGTTTTGCTACTTTGCTGGCCGCATTGCCATTGAAGCCGGCCTTTGTACATGAACAGCCTGCAAATGAATTCGTCAGCGCTATAGTAAAAAAAACAATAAATTTTCTCTCGATATTTTTCATGAAACACCTCATATCAATAAAGTATAGACAACAATAAGGTCACTATCGCCAAAATCTGATCTGTTTGTAGCCCAGCTAGTTATTGAATGCTCGATTCCATCTTCTGTTTTTACAATGATCAAAACCGCGGAGCTTATATTATTAGAAAAGTCCCGGTCGCAAATGACAGTCAAATCTTTATTGGTAGCGAGTAAAATTTTCACGTCTTGACTTTGTGATGTGCAGTTTTTCGGTTCTGCAGATACTAATATCTCATTCCATGTTCGAGTGACGGCTGTGCCGTTTTTGTCTTTCAGAGAAATTGTGGCCACTCGAGCTTCGAGGCCAACTCCCCACACCGAACTTTTGCTAGACGCGGAGGAATCTTGGCTCGCAATGCGGAACAAGACAGAGCGAGGCCGAGACGAATCATTTTCTTGGGTCAAAGGCATCGAGTTCACGAGTGACGCCTCGATTGTTATTTTTTGACCGATTGGATTGCTCCTAAATGGATCGGAGAAACCTCGGCTGCATGAACTTAGTGCAGCCGATAATATACATAATGGCAGCAATATTTTGCGCCGTAATGAGAACTGTTGTAATTGAATTATCTTCATGCGTAATATTCACCTTCATTGTTATTGGTTGATCCCCTAGATGGCTTTCTAGAGCTAAAGCAACGTCGCGGCTCGACTTAGTCAAATTCTGTGCAAATTACTGGATCATCGGCACAACCTTCAGCACAATTCGTCTCGACCTGTCCGCATTTCCCGGTAAAATAACCTCGGAAATAGCCTCCGTTTCTCCTATTCCAATCGCGGTGACCCTGGACTCGTCAAAGCCGAGGTCGTCAATTATGAATTGTCTAACCGTCAAAGCTCTTTGATAGCTTTCGATTTGATTTTGCTCAGCGGTGCCTTTTTGATCGGTGTGTCCCTCGATCATTAGCATTCCCGCCTTCATGTTTGCGAATTCGCCGAATATTTTCTTAAGCTCCGCTCGGCCACCCGGCGTAAACTCAAAGGACGTTGGCTGAGCCTTCGGGTCATCGAAGATGGCGCTGTATTTGATGACGACCTCTGGCGCAAGCAGTTTGGCAGCTGTGATGGTGAGTCTCTGGGCAAGTGCCAAGTCTCCTGCCATGATGTCAGAATAAGAACCGAAAATGGCCTCACTCTCTACCGTCCCTTGTTGAATCACTTCAGCAATCGATTCGCTTTCATGAACCGCAATCACTTTAAGAATTCCCGTTTCGATGGGTGAAGTAACCCCGGCACGTGCTGGTCGAATGGCGCGAAACACCTCCCCAGAGGTGATTCCAGAGGCGCGTCCAGCCTCGATTATCACCTGTTTAGAACCAACCCCAGATGTCAGGTAGCCTCTAATTTTAAATGCGCCTAAACCAGCCTCCGCTTGTGTCGCCATTACAATGCTAAACAGCGAAATGAGCCCTAGGGTTGGCCAGAGGAGAATCACTTTTGCGGAGATCTCTGATAGAAATTTTCCAAGCGAAGACTCAGGATTTTTCCTCACCTTTAGTTCTTTCGGCTTATTCATAAACACCTCCTAAATAATACGTGCAACTTTACAAATGCATTCTGAAAGATTGGTAGTCCTTGGATTGCGACCTTGCCCTACATGCCCGACCGATCATTTTCATTGGCTGCCTATCGACACTATTTTTAAACAATTAAATCGGAGGACGTAAGTCTCTGATGTTAAAGGCTCATAGAGTCATTTTCAGGGCTAGGCAAAAATTTCCTAGAGTCCCCTGACCAGTGATTTCATTTACCTCTAGGCTTGAGTCGCCGAGCTCACTGCGGTATATACAAACCACCGTTTTCAAAAAAGGGGATCTACTTATGGTTGATCATTCAGACAATCGCCTGACAGACCATTACAAGAACGCTGGTGTCGACACTGTCGCTGGCGACGAATTAGTCGACTGGCTGCAAGCAAAAAAATCTACGTTCGTTCACCCAAAAGGTTTCGGACGAGTGGCTGATGGTATCGGTGGATTTGCGGGGTTATTCTCCATTGATCTTGCACGCTTTAAAAGTCCAACTCTTGTGGCGTCGACAGATGGCGTCGGCACTAAATTGCTGCTTGGGCTGGAGCACAAGCTGTGTGGTGATTTGGGACAAGATCTTGTAGGAATGTGTGTCAATGACTTATATACCGTTGGTGCGGTGCCACTATTTTTTTTGGATTACTACGCCACTGGAGCCCTAAATAAAGAACAGTTTAAAGAAGTCCTAACCTCAATTCAAAATTCTTGTAAAGCTTGCGACATGGCGCTTCTGGGAGGAGAAACAGCCGAGATGCCTGGGCTATATGAGAAAGGTCATTTCGATTTGGCAGGCTTTGTCGTGGGTGCAGTCGATGGAAATCACCGGCTAGGGCCGCACCGAGTGAACGTCGGTGATAAGCTTGTTGCCTTTGAGGCGAGCGGATTTCATTCAAACGGATTTTCGCTCGTAAGAAAATGGTTAGCAAAGAAACCGCGACCTGAGCTCATCGGATTAATGATGGAGCCCACAAAACTTTATTCCCAGATCCCCGAATTATTTTCAAAATATGCTGACACCTTTCACTCTCTGGCCAATATAACGGGTGGTGGAATTTCTGGAAATCTCCCGCGTGTTATGGCCTCCGAGCAATTGGCAGAAATAAAGTTTGACCTCCTGCCGACTCCTCCATGGATGTCAGAATTTATTACCGCAAACGGCGTGAACTGCCGTGCGGTGGAAGAGGTGTTTAATCTGGGTGCTGGAATGATCGCAACGGTGGACTCTGCAGCGTGCCAAGCATTCATGGTGGACGCTAGAACTTTAGGCCTAGCCCCCCATCTCATTGGCGAAATTAAAAGTGGTGTTGGTCCAGCTACCGTTAAGTATATTTAAACTTATGAGCATCATGGTCTCCTGTTATACATTTGAAATAAATTTTGGCACATAAAGGAGCCTCCCCTTGACTACCCACCGTCACATCCTCAACGCCTCACAGTTTGATCGCCCATTTCTAGACCGCATGTGCCGCTTGACGAATAAAATTCGGCAGTTCGACAAGAGCAAAGAAGGTCTCCTGTACCTTCAAAGCTTGCTTGCCCACAAACGGGCCATGCTTTACTTCACCCAACCCTCGACTCGAACCTATCTCTCCTTTCAAAGTGCATGCCATATTTTGGGAATAAAAAATTCAGAGATTCGAGACCCCGCGACTAGCTCGGAGCGAAAGGGCGAATCCATCGAAGACTCATTGCAAACCTTCAGTTCCTACGTCGATCTAATTATTATGCGCTCTCCCGTTGGCGGGCTTTGCGACCGAATCGCCACGATGCTGGACAAAAGTGACCGTCCCATTCCACTGATCAATGCAGGCAGCGGCCCTGACGAGCATCCGACCCAGGCCCTGCTTGACATTTACACGCTAGAACGCAGCTTTAAGACCATCGGTGGGATCGAAGGTAAAACCATTTGTATGGTCGGAGATTTAAAGCGTGGCCGCACCGTCCGAAGTCTTTCCAAACTTCTCACTCTTTATCCTCGCACCAAAATAATTTTTGCTTCCCCGAAAGAATTTAGAATTGCCGATGATTTGAGAGATGCCCTTAAGGCCAAAGGCACCGAATTTCTGGAAACTACGGACTTTATCGACGCCATTACTCAGAGTGACGGCGTGTATATGACAAGGATTCAAGACGAGTATGATGTCTCCTCAGGTGACTCGTCCAAGGTCGATTCTTCGAAATTTTGCCTCAAGGCCGAGCATCTTAAACTCATGAAGGCCACCGCCGTTATCATGCATCCGCTCCCGAGAAGAAATGAGCTGGATCCAGCCATCGATCACGATCCTAGGGCTAAATATTGGCGCCAGGAGCGTAACGGCATGTGGACAAGAGTCGCATTAATGACGACACTGTTAGGCGTTGACGAGAAAATTCTGCTTCCTGAATTATAATTTTAAAAAACATTCTTTCTGCTGTGAGGTTTCCTTGTCGTCATTAGAAAACATTTCCGTCAGCGTTATTAGTGTCACGGCTACTTCCGACAAAATAGCGAACCTCAACAATACTTTCTCGCTCGCCGAAAAGGCAGTCCAGGGGGGGGCTTCGTGGATTTCTCTTCCGGAAATGTTTGCTTTTCATGGGCCGTACGCCGAGCTTTGGGAGAACGCGGAATTTGAACGAGGCCCCCTCAACGAGAGGCTTCGCGAGTTTGCGCAGCGGCACAAAATCGTTTTGTTTGCCGGCAGCGCGGCCGAGCGTCCGGAGTCGAGCACAAGTGGCAAAGTCTACAATACACAGTACGTGTTTGGTCGCACGGGCGAGCTTTTAGCCAAGTACCGCAAGACTCATTTATTTAATTTAAAAGATAGCTCTGGAAAACCCCTCTACTGCGAGAGTGACGGATACCTCGCTGGCGACACTCTCGTGACTGCGGCCATTGATGGTTGGCGCGTGGGACTGGCCACCTGCTACGATTTGCGGTTTACCGGGCTTTTTTCGGCACTTTCACAGCCTCATCCCCTTGATTGCATTATCATCCCCTCGGCCTTTACCCATCAAACCGGTATTTACCATTGGGAACTGTTACTCAGGGCGAGGGCCGTTGAAAATTTATGCTACGTCGTCGCGCCAAATCAAGTGGGGCACCACAGTCCAGGCAAGCAAAGCTTTGGACATGCGATGATCGTGGACCCTTGGGGCACTAAAATAGCTGATACTGGGCACCTTCCCGGGTCGGCCGTAGGCCAGTTGTCACGAGAGCGTGTGGCCCAGTGCCGCGCCCAGCTGCCCGCCTTGAATAATCAACGCCCAGACCTCTATAAGTAGATTCTGCTGAAACAGGCCGAACTCAGCGTTGTTCGTCGCGGCAAAATGCTCATTTACATTAGTAAACGCCCCTTTTGCCGCTCCTCTCGCCTTGATTTCGACCATTTTGAGCAGAATCTATCCAAATCGACCCTCGCCAATCCTCGTAACCCTTGTGCCTCGGCGCAAGAGCAACTACGGGGCGAACGTTCAAAATTTCAGTTTCCTCTATTCCCATCACAACTCTAGGTAGTTATGGCCAGACTGCTGGCGTTAATAGTCAGCTGCGACTAAACTTCGGCCGAAATTTTCCGACAAACTAAGAAGTAAATGGGGGCCTTAACGGAATGTGCCGATTTTGAATTCCAGCCTCTAATCTTTAACCACCCTATGTTAGCGGAGACACGAAATGAGCGATAAGGCTGATCAGCTAGAACGCACGATATTAGAACTAGGCTCGGAAATCTTCAGAGTTAAGCACCGCATGGACGAGGTCGAAAAATCCAACAATACTTACAAGCAAGTTTTTCTTAGCCTGAAAGTAATGCTTGATGAAAAAGGCATTATTTCTGCTGACGACTTTGACGAGGCGATCGCCTTGGACCGCATCTTAAATTTGCAAAGTTCCAGCAAAAACGAGCTAATGATTGCCCTTAGCGACGACCTCAAGAAAGTCGTCAATTAAAAGACCACCACTTCTAAAAGCCGCCTACATGAAAAAAGCACACGCAGCTTAAAATGGCTGGGTGTGCTTTTTTGATTCGGGCCTACCGCTAATAACGACTGTATACGGCCGCCGCAAATGGATATTAAAGAAGTGAGGGCGAGAATGGCTCGCCCTCACTTTAGCCCTAAGTTCCTGTTTTATCCAAACCATACTTAGAAATTTTCGAAATCAAACTGGCCCGACTCATTCCGAGATCCTTGGCCAAACGAGAACGGTTGTACCGATGCTTAACGAGACCTTCAGAAATCATTTGCCGCTCGACTTCTTCCATGGTGCCTTTAAGGCTTCCCGAAAACCTTACGCCAGCATTACCAGCCTTAACAAGACTGGTAATTCGTGGTGAAATGTATTCAGCGGTAATATTTTTTTCGTCTCCATTTAACACACACAAGCGCTCAATTTCATTTTCCAGCTCTCGTACGTTACCTGGCCAATCATAGTTCATGAGCACTTCCATGCAATCGGCAGCCACCGTTTTTATAGGCTTAGCGGTTGCCTTGGCATTTCCCGCCAAGAAGGCGTCGACCAACAATTTTATGTCGTCTTTGCGGTCTCTAAGGGGCGGAACTGTCAGGTTAATGACGTTGAGGCGGTAATAAAGGTCTTCGCGAAAAGTTCCCTTTTTAACCATATCAGTTAGGTCTCGGTTGGTTGCGGCCACGACCCGCACGTTTGATTTTCTAACTTGCGTACTGCCGACCGGGGAAAAGGTGCCATCTTGAAGCACCCGAAGAAGTTTTACCTGCATCGCCATGCTGGTTTCGCCAAGTTCGTCCAAAAATAGTGTGCCGCCGTCGGCCTCCTCGAATAATCCTTTTTTGTCTTTTGCCGCGCCTGTAAACGAGCCTTTAACGTGGCCGAAGAGCTCACTTTCCAAAAGATTCTCATTAAAGGCTCCACAGTTAACCGGTATCATCCGATTTTTTTTGCGCGCGCTATTATAGTGCAAAGCTTTGGCAATAAGCTCCTTGCCGGTCCCATTCTCACCTTGCACCAAAATAGTTGCGTCACTGGTGGCGACCCGCTCTAGGAGGCGGTAAAGGTTTTGCATGGGCGCAGATTTTCCAATCATATTGTGAAACCCGAAGCGGCTGCCCAATTGGCTGCGAAGTTCGTTAACCGTTTCTTCTTGCTCATTTATTGTTTTGTGAGTCATCACGATCTCGTCGACGACCAGGTTTACTAGCTCGGTAAGGTAGTCCAAGTCTTTCTCTGAAAGGACTGGCAATTCATTTACCCAACCAGGTATTTCAGCCATTTGATTGGGGAACGCCCGTTCCATGTAATTTTTAATCGCGATCTTTTGGGCTGCTGCCGTTTCCTCTAGAACAAAGCCGTCGCCGAATACAGTTCCCACAAACTGCCCGTTGACGCGAATTGGTACCGAAACCGTAGAAAATCCGGCGTGGCAATGAGAAACTTTCACCTCTTTGGAGTTGGTCAAAGAGGCGGTCGTCGACCTGGCCGTACCCCGACACCCGTCAAAACCTTTGCCGTTTTCGGTAATAGATTTACAGACTGGATTTAGAGGTGTGAAAAATTTTCCTTCAGGAACTCCACGGAGCAGGCCTTTTTGGTCCGTAAAATTTAGCTGAATCTTCCACCAGCGGCCGACAATTTCACGCAGCTTACGAATTACGTGAATTTTGTCAAACTCTTCCCATCGAACATACGGCTCAGCCATGATATTTCTCCCACGATAAATTAGTTACGTCGTTACGTATTTATGTCTTCTTCTATTCGCGCTTTCGTTTCAATTCCAAAAATACATTCACCCCATCCGCAAAACTGTCTGACTATTTGACAGACTGTTTGAGTATCGGTAAAACTGGCCAAAACTTAACCGCCCACGGAAATAAATATGCAGCTAGCAATAACAGTATGTTACGCATTTTTTGAGTAGGTTTTGTGACGGCGTCAAAACTTTGACAAGATTGTTTAGAATCCGTCTACGACCGCAAGGCCAACTGGACTGGCAAAAGACTTAGAGTCCACTTTACCTGGAACAGGATTGGAAAATTGAATCTCCGAAGTGTTTTTATTCGTAAAAATCATACTTACCACACCGACAAAATAGTCTTTTGCGTCCACCGTAATATTGAGGTTGGTGACTTGGGTTGGAATTTTTGGGGTTAGATTAAGCGTGATCAATTGTCCTACTCTGACCGCCTTTTCCAGCTTATAGCGCCGCAATAAGGCGTCGAAATCCAATACGAAATCAATAATTTCTTTGATCTCTTTGGCGCGTCCGCCTTCCGTTTTAAATCGGCTTACGATTTTATCGCCTGGCTTATAGCTAAAAATGTTTGTGCCATCAAAAATGAGAATATCCTCCTGCGGTTTTTCAAGCGTCCAGCGAAATTTCGCTGGCTTGGCAAAAATGGCCTTTCCACTTGACACGGATGGGCGGCTCGGTCTTAGGGCGCTCGTCCTTGTTTGCACGAAATCGACGGCGAGACTTGCCCTGCGGTTCAATTTACCCTGCAGCTCTCGAAGTTCCTCGGTGCTTAACGCCTCGGCAACTGCGGCCAACGGTGCGGCCAACGGCGCAGACTTGGCATGTTGGCCTAGACACAGTCCTGTGATGAGAATCATTAAGCGTTTCACTGCGGTCATTTGTGCTGTCCTCATTGGTTCCGCCAGGGCTGGTAAAACCATCATTTGCGCGGTCTAATAAAGACCGCTATTGTTTTTACATCCGCTGTTTTTACGGCGCCTAAAAATGATCTGGCACTGGGATGTAATCTTAGCACAAATACTGTAAACTAACACCGTACAGTTGTTACGCCGTTAGTTGTTGCGCTGAAGAGTGTTGTTAGTGGATTCTTGGCAGAGATTGCCGAATTTTTTGTGAAAAAGGATTGCCAAAAATGGAACGACCGTGGTTGCGCAGCTACTCAAAGGGTGTGCCCGCCGACATCTCGTTTGGAGAATTAACCTCCGTTTCCGACTGCCTTGAGCGCTCCTTTAAGCGTTTCGAGCGGCAGCCGGCAATCTCGTGTCTGGACGCGATGGTCACATACGGTGAGCTCGCACTTGCGGTGAACCGCTTCGCAAGTTTTCTTCAATACACACTTAACATTCAAAAAGGCGACCGCATCGCCATTATGCTGCCAAATATATTACAGTTTCCTATTGCCGAACTTGCTGCCCTCAAAATTGGCGCCATTTGCGTCAACACTAATCCTCTCTACACGCCCCGAGAAATGCGCCATCAATTTATTGATAGTGGTGTCCAATCAATCGTGATTGTGGATTTATTTGTGAGTAAGCTAGAAGAAATTATTTCCGAAACTAAGATCACAAACGTCATCGTGACGTCCATTGGCGACCAACTCCCGGCGTGGAAAGGTTTTCTATTGAAAGCCTCAATGCGCTTTAAAAAGCAGATCCCGGGCTATTCATTAAAGGCGTGGACTTTTAAAGAAGCCTTAGCCGCTGGCCGCAAAAAGGCCGTCGTCGCACCGAAGCTCTCACTCGAAGACACGGCGATTTTGCAGTATACCGGAGGAACCACAGGCGTGTCCA
>CANJQY010000089.1 GCA_947476525.1 Oligoflexales bacterium | reverse complement strand
TGAACATTTAGTGCTGACGAATTTGGATCCTCGTCGACGCGCTCGTTATCGCACAAGGATGGCAATAGGTGTTTACCCGGTAGAATCAGAGCAATTAGCACTAATAAAGTCCCATGATGTTCATGCTTTTCGGGTAAATGAAGTTTCACGCCCGTCTTTAACGGTGTCCTACATTGGAAATGTTGTTGACAAAATTGAGGACAACTCTGCGTCCGTTGTGAACGCCGCAGCTTTTATCGGAAAAGGGCGTCCACCAGCGAGGGCCATTATGGCCGACTTATCTGAAGGCGGCTTATGTATCTATGTCAAAACTGAATCGCCGCTTAGCAAAATAAAAGAAAGCGAATTAATTTTAGTGTTGTTTGAAATACTGCACCCCTCAAAAACACAGGGAGTTCAAGTGCTGGCTTCCGTTCGCAAAAAACGCATGGGCCCAGACTTCCTCATTCTACATTGCATGTTTGTAGACCCCTTGCCCAAAGACTTTTTAAATTTCGAACATTCAGTTGGTTAGTGGATGTTTTGACCATTCGATTTCATGGCCTCAAAATTGACAGGCGCCAGCATTACTGGTGGTAGCGAGCCCAAGGTTAGTGTGTGGTCAATGTTGGCTCTAGCATATGGGAATAGTGCCTGCGGGCAGAAAACAAGGAGTATTTGTTGAAGTTGTTCGGGTGTCGAGTTTTTGACCTCAAAAACTCCAGCCTGTTCAATTTCAAGCATAAAAAAGCTGTCATTTTTGACCTTCGCATCAAGTAAAATATTTAGCGACACCTCGTAGAAGTTTTCGCCCAAGTTTCTTGGAGTCACCTTAATCTCAACTTTCATTTCGGGGCTGCTTGGTTGCTGCTGAAATATTTGTGGCGATTTTGGCGATTCAAATGACAAATCTTTGATGTAGATACGGGCAATGGAGATTTCTGCTTGGGGAGACTCGGCGCTGGTTTTTTTGTTTTCAGGAGCAGAAAAAACTGGGGCCCCAGGGTTGGACGGCTGTGACATAAGTGAAACCTCATTTCAGGTTATTAGGATAAGTGGAAGAAACGATTAATAATTATTTGGCGCTAACGAACGTTCGATCAGTTCAATTAATATGTGAATGACTTTGATGTGTAGCTCTTGAACTCGGTCTGAAAAATTGCCGGCAGGTGTCGCAAGGTGAATATCCGCAAGCTCCCCTAATCGGCAAATATCGTGACCGGTTAGTGCCACTACTTTAATGCCCAAAGCCCTAGCGGCCTCCACTGCTTTGACAATGTTCTTGCTAGTGCCGCTGGTGGAAATGGCCAGTAATACGTCGCCTGCGCGGCCATGAGCTTCAAGGTAGCGACTGAAAACAACCTCATAGCCGTAGTCATTGCTGACGCAACTCATGTGGCTTGCATCGGCGATAGCTAGGGCTGCGTAAGCAGGCCGATCTTTACGAAACCGTCCCGTTAGTTCTTCTGCAAAGTGCATGGCGTCACACATGCTGCCGCCGTTACCGCAGGAAAATATTCGGCCTTTACTTGCCAAGCATTGGCTCATGATTTGTGCTGCATCCGCAATACGACCTAGCTTGACGTCATTGGCAACCAGAGCGTCGAGGCCAGCTCTGGCTTCGGTTAAAGCCGATTTTATGTGTGTAAGGTATTCCACTGCGAGCCCCACCTTTGAAGATGTTATTTGAGATTAGTCATTGGCAAAATTTTATCGTCGTTTCGGCCGATACATTCATAGTGAAAGCCGATTTTCTTTGTGGAGCTAAAGGACCATTGATTTCGAAGGTCGAAAATATTTTTGGTTCGCATCAAATTTCCGATTCTATCGAAATTTGGGCGCTTATACTCTGCCCATTCTGTGATGAGCACCAGTGCATCGGCGTTCTGGACGGCGTCGTAGGCGGCATCAACGTAGCTGAGATTTTTTTTGCTACCGATTTCTCGGCTAAAATTAGCTTGACCTTGTGGGTCGTGGGCCATCACTTTCGCGCCAGTGTCGAGCAGCATGTTGATGATGGTTAACGCTGGTGAATCTCGCACGTCGTCGGTTCCCGGCTTAAAGGTCAGTCCCCAAATGGCCACAGTTTTACCAGTCAGTTTGCCTCCAAAATGATTAATTATTTTTAGCGCGCTGTGCTTTTTTTGTGTTTCATTTGCGGTCGTTACACTTTTGAGGATGTCCATGGAAACACCGTACTGGTCGCCAGTTTGTATCAAGGCAGCGACGTCTTTGGGGAAACAGCTGCCCCCGTAACCCGGGCCAGCCCAGAGAAATTTTCGACCAATCCTGGAGTCCGACCCCATGCCACGTCGCACCGAATCAATATCGGCCCCGACTTTTTCGCAGAGGCGGGCCAATTCATTCATAAAGCTGATACGAGTGGCTAGCATGGAATTACTGCCATATTTAATCAGCTCGCTAGAGCGGCGATCAACGATAAATAATTTTGAGGGATCATCAATGACGAATACGGTGTAAAGCTCGCGAAGGGTGTCAGCATCTTGCTCGTTGGTAACTCCGGCGACAATGCGCTCGGGGTGGAGAAAGTCATTAATCGCAGCCCCCTCCTTCAGGAACTCAGGATTGGATCCGACCGTCACGCGGTGCTTTGCATTTCTTGATTTTAACGTTTCCACGATTATGTTGTCCACAAGATCACATGTGCCCACCGGCACTGTCGATTTGACAATTGTCAACAGGTTGCCAGAGCAAACTTCGCCAATGCTTTTAGCGACTGCACGTACAAAGCGCAAATCAGCGCTCCCATCTTCTCCCTCAGGTGTTCCCACCGCGATAAACGCAACTTCTGCCCCTTTAAGAGCGTCTTCAAGGATTGTGGTAAAGGAAAGTCGGTTGTGGCCAACGTTTTGGCGAATCAGTGCCTCTAAGCCCGGCTCATAAATAGGGGATTTCGCATCTCGTAGCATTTTAATTTTGTGTTCATCGAGATCGACGCATACGACTGTATGCCCAACTTCCGCTAAACAAGTTCCAGTGACCAATCCGACATAACCAGAGCCAATGACCGCAATTTTCATACTGTAATCTCCCATTGTCATTAACACAATTTGTGAAATTGGAGAATAGCTCAAGCCTGTTTGCACTGCAATAGCCGTGTAGCATATTTTTCATATAAATTAGTGGGTTACTTTTTTTGCCATAAGGGTAACAACAAAGTAGAATCTATAATATAAACCAAGGAGCATTTGTGTGTTTTTCGTATTGTTCACCGTTGATTTAAATATCAGATTTAACGTGCGATTTTTTGTGGGTGCATAATGTCAGATGACAAAACGATCATTGCCGATCCTAGCAGTATTTTTATTCAACCTGGGCAACGTAATGTGGGTTCTTTAATTCAATATAATGGCGCCAATTTAGGCAAGAGAATTCCGTTAAAGGAGGCTAGAACCTCGATTGGCCGTACTCCAGAGGCCCATCTTTTTATTTCTGAAGTGAGTATTTCGCGCCAGCACGCTGAAATAATTTCTAATGGTGGTAGTTATGAGATTGAAGATCTTGGCAGTTCAAATGGTACATTTATCAACGATGTGAAGCTAACTGTGCGAATTAAGGCCAAGTTAAAAGACAACGATATGATTCGGTTGGGCACGATTTTATTTCGCTTCGTGGCCACCGATAACGCAGAGTCTTTGATGGCCGATAAAATTTACAGAATGGCAACTATCGATTCAGGAACAGATATATTTAACAAGAAATACTTACTTGATGCCCTTGAAACTGAAATGAAGGCGGCGCGACAAAACAAGCGGCCGATGTCGATTATATTTTTTGATCTTGACTTTTTTAGGAACGTAAACACGACGTTAGGTCATCCAGGTGGTGATATCGTATTGCGGGAAACGTGTGCTATCTGCAAAAAGCTCATTCGCAAGGCGGATGTTCTCGGGCGCTACGGCGGTGAGGAATTTGTAATTGTTTTGCCAGATACAGATCTACGCGTCGCAGCAGATCTTGCTGAGCGGCTGCGAGTTGCGCTGGAAGTTTACGTCTTTAATATTGAAGTCGAAGGTCGAAACGTTCAACATAAACAAACGATGAGTTTGGGTGTGTCTCAGTTTGAATCTGAAATGCAAACGGTTGAATCATTTATAGAATCTGCCGATAAAAAACTCTACACATCAAAGAATTCAGGGAGAAATAAAATAACGTTTTAGGCATTAATTTGGCACCAAAGTTGCTTGGTAAAGACTTGAAAAAAACTAGGTGGGAGATTTTTAAAATATGAAATCGATAGCATTCAGACAAGCAACTTTGGCGGTCCTCATCGGGTGCGTCACTGTGTCTTGTGTTAGTTCTTGGGACAAAGGCATTAAGGCGTCAGATTCAATATCCGCAGATAACTCCTATTATGAACGCTATACCTCCGCGACTCGAGGCGGGGATTTGATCGTAAAATTCGAGGTCAAATATCGCGTTCACGCTACCTACTTGTCGCCCGAATTTCGGACTTCATTGCTAAAGCGCGCAAATGAGCTTTACTTGGAAGGTGCCCCAGATGCGTTTAATGAAGCTACCTCCAAGGCGGGTTTCATCGTCACAGCTTACGGGCTAGATCGGGATTCCGTCGATTTGCTGAATCCGAATCACTGGACTTTGTTATTTGAGTCTAAAGAAGGGCCGGTTAAGCCGGTGTTAGTAAAAAAGATTAACGATAAACTTCGGTGGCGCAATTTTTTTGAGACCATGACTCCTTGGACAACTGACTATCTTGTGGTCTTCGACCGTGTAGCGGTCAATCCTGGGGCTGATAATTTAGTTGAAAAGCCAATTACAAAGCTTACGATGGCGACGGGCGAAGGAAAAATACAGTTGGAGTGGTAGCCTTAGGACTCACGATTGCATTTGTGACAGGCTAAAACCGGTTAGCGTACTTTTGAAGGGAGCCCTTTCATGACCAGACTTCTATACAGTGACCTTGTTTTCGAGCTGGCCGATGTGTGCAACAACATTCGGGCTGAACTTCAGCAACAACTGCTTTACTACCGCGCCAGTGCCTATAAAAGCGAAGCCATCGTTAAAATTGACGAACGTGTAGACCAACTTCGCGCGGTTTTTCAAATTTTCCATGACGTAAATCTCAACGAAGCCTTAGCCGATCACGATGCCGTCTGGGCGCAGGGGCCTCAAATGCTGGAAGCTGGTGACTGCCTAGTTTCCCAGAGAATAGGTATTCTCATTGCTGGTATGACTCCAGCATTAGCATCGCTGACTAGGCGGTTTGCTCAAAGTCAGAGTGCCGTAAGGCCAGAAACTTTGGCCGTCATAAAACGCCACCGCGGCACGTTGATTCGAGTGTGCGCGGAAGGATCGAGGGCCAGAGAAATTTTGCGGAGCCTTTGATTGCAGCTGATGGTTAAACTACTAGCGCTCATAATTTTATGTTTATCCTGCCTCGCCCTCTTGTGGGAGCCGGCGAGAAATCTCGAGTATGAATATGCACTGGTCACCTCTTGGCTCTTGGTGGCGGGGCTTCCTTTGCTCGGTTGCCTGTGGCCTAGAGGCCTGTCCATTCTGAAATTTCGGCGGCCTGAGGCCACAATAAGTTACGGGCATTTTTTAGTTTTTCTGTCGCTACCCCTTATTTCCTTTACTCCTGGACTGGTGCTTTTTACGAGTGGCATGTGTGGCTGTGGGGGCATGGGTTTCGGTGTGTGGATGAGTCTTTTAGTCCTGCCCGCGGCGTGGCTTGGAGTGGGAGGCTTTATTTATGCGACCGACCTCCGAAGGCCTGCGAGTCGTCGCTGGCGGGTGGTCATAGTCCCCATACTTTGGGCCCTTGCTGGAGCGTTAGCGATGTGGTTTTTTCCACAAAAGCGTGCGATAAATGCCGTTTTTGGCTTTCTGCACGGGCCCGTCTACGATTCGTGGATTCCGCTCGACGCCGGAATTGTTTGGGCGAGGATGAGTCACGGAATTCTCGGAATTTTATGGATGGGTGTAGCCCTTCGTTTCTTTGAAGTTAAGCAGCTAAAATATTTTTTTGCTAATTTTCGCAGGGATCAACGGCTGATTTTATTCGGGTCAATGGTCGCCTTATTTGTTGGAGCCCAAATTATTTCTTGCACCTATGATTCGATTTGGCACGGGACGTGGTTTCTAAATCGTGCATTGCCGCAAGTCGTTAACGAAAGAAACATCGAGCTGCATTATTTGAAAAATTCGGCAATGGCCGAAAATCGCGCCCGCAGACTAGCCCGAGATGCGGCATTTCATGTGTCGGAAATTCAGGAGGTTTTGGGAGTTCAATTAATCAAGCCTATCCTTATTTACGCCTATTCATCACCCGATCAGAAGAAACTTCTATTTGGCGGTGGAAGTACAGACGTCACCGACGTTTGGACTCCATCCGTTCACATAGAGCTTGACGAGTCGCCACATCCAACATTGCGTCATGAGCTGGTGCATGCTGTTGCAAGTTTCGTCAGCTGGCATGGTGTTGGCTTCCACCCAAACATGCTTATTACCGAGGGCCTTGCTGTGGCTTTGGCTCCAGTCGATGACTTTTTGGAATTCGACGAGATATCGGCGTCCATGATCAAATCCGGGCGGGTAGGCTCGTTGGAGGCACTCGTCAGTCCATTCGGTTTTTGGGCGTCGTCTGGAAGTCGTTCCTATGTGGTGGCAGGTTCGTTGCTGCGTTGGCTGGGGGAAAAATATGGAACTGAAAGTATTCGCAAAATTTATCGCGGAGGGTCAATCGACGACGTTACTAACATGGAGATGTCAAAAGTTTTACAGTTATGGAGTCAAGACATCGCCAAAAAACATTCCGAAAATAATGATCTAGTTGTAGAGCATTATTCACGGGACCCAGGTGTATTCGGGGCTAAGTGTCCACACACTTCAGAAGACCTGGCTAGGAACGGGGGGGCGAATCTTTGGACCCGCCTCCGCCAACCCTTTGGATGGTCTCCAGAACGCTTGCCTGTTTGGCAGTTGGTCCTTGATCCCTCAAATAGAGATGTTCGAATGGTGGTCGATCGAGCTGAGACTTCGGTGATGATGAAGTCTCCAATTTTGAATCAGGCGCAAGTTGGTGCATGGTTGCTGTCTCAAGAGAAAAAGAGCGTTTGGCCACCTCGCGTGATGGAAGATTTGGACGCGGCACTTCTTCGCAGTGACGTGGAACGCGGGGCTGGCTTGATCGAAGCGTCTGAAAAACGCTTGGCTGACCTTTTGAAAATTTTTTCGAACAAAAATCCAGGACGCAACCTGCGCCGGCAGGTCGACGTTCGAGTCGAGCTTGGTCGTTTGGCCCAGGACCAAAATTCGGTTCATTGGCGGAGATATTTGGCGGGCTGGGAGCCGATTCCAGATCCGCCGAAAGATCCCGCGTGGATTTTTAGCTATCTTACTAGCCGGCGAATTCTAACCCCGACCAAAGATCAGCTGAGGCTATGGCAATCGCAATCGCAACTCGACCAGGCCCGAAGCTACCCGGAAATTTACCGCGAGTGGACTCGCCTACTGGCCGCAGCTTACGGCACGAGTGATGCATGGCGTGAGGCTAGAGACCTATACGTTAGTCTTGCACAGCTATCTTCCGGCGAAGCAAAACTATTGGCCAACGAGCATGTTCGACGAATGAATTATTTTTTAAATGCTAAGCCGCCCCAGTAGAAAGTGAAACAAGACTTCGGCGCCGATTCTCGCCGCACGACCGGTAGAGTCGAGGGCTGGAGCAATTTCCGCAAGCTCTAACATGGCAATTTTTTTGTTTGCACCTGCGATTCGCGCAAATTGGCACAACTCCCAAGGCGAGAAACCGATGACGGGAGCTGCACTTACGCCCTCGATGTCGGCACAGCAGTCCATATCGATGGTGAGGGCCACGGCGTCACAGCGCGTTGATAGCTGCTTGAGGAGTGCCCGAAATTGTTTAACGGCATCTCCTCTTTGCCGAATTTCATCCAGCTCGTGAATGGCGACTTTTTGTTTTTCACAAAACTCAAAATGTGCGCGAGAGTTGCGGCCTTCTCTGGCGCCAAACTGAATAAGATTTGGACCTTTGACGATGCCTGACTCTAGAATTTGTCTAAATGGTGTTCCTGAATTTGGGCGTTTATTCTCAAACTCTCTGACGTCTAAATGGGGGTCGACGTTGATGACCCCGAAGGTTGGCTTTTTCACGGATTTTTTGGCTAGATTTCTGAAACTCGATAGAGTCCCTAGGATGTGTGGGGCTGCAAAATCATGGCCGCCACCAATGGCCACCACTGTTGCGCCAGATGTAGATATAAGTGCGGCTGCATTATACGCATTTTCGTGGGTCACGAGAATGTCGTTCGCCACGAGTATATTGCCTGCATCCAGCCACCTTGTTTTTTCCAGTTTTTTACTTTTTGGCCAAGCAAATTTGTAGAATGCTTGACGCAGCGAATTTGGCCCTTCTTTTGCACCAGCACGTCCACGATTCATCGTGACACCAGTGTCATCAGGAGCTCCAATTAACACGATTGTTTCATGCTTGGAGGGTGAAATTTTTTCCAGCGTCGTTGGTTGGGCCCACTGACCAAGGCGAGGGTCACCATTGCGCCCAGCAAAGAATAGTAGGTTCGGAGTCGGGGTGGTTTTCATGGGTGCAGACCTCGCTTTTGAATTCAAATAAACAGACACGTGCATACAAAAAAATCAAACCAATCATGTTTTGGATTCTATTGCGACATTTTCTGTTACAATAGTAACCGAGATTGGGAGATATTGATCCCTTGTAAAAATAGAAGCAATTAAAAATGGAAAAATGGAAAAATATAAAAAAATAGGTGTAAAAATATGAAGAAACCTACGAATACTAATCACAGCCCTACCCTGTGTGCCCACTGGAGATTGAAACCTACCGCTCGCAATAAGGTTCAGACCGTGGCGCTGGGACTTCTAGTTGCGTTGGTCGCACTTTCCAGAATTGCGAGTGCCACACCGATCCAAAGTTCAAATATCATGCATACCCAAGCCTATAAAAAACATCCTGAGCGAGGGGCCTATATAAGCATTATAGTGACTCCACCGTCGGCTCGGGGCGTCGATGGACGCGTGCTAGTGGAGGTCTACAACTATACAAAGGTCAATTTGGCACTGGTGAAGTTCGACATTAATCTCAGAAATTCTGGAGGCTTTGATATCAATGCCGTGGCCGAAGCCAAGTCGCTTAAGCCGAACTCGTCTGGTGCCATTTGGATCAAATTGCCGAAAATAAAGGACCGATTTCCTCCCGTCACAGCCGCTAGCATAGACGGGCTTCGGGTCATCAATTCCGAGGCCAAAGAAATTACCATTAGTCCATATTTGACTGTAGTTACTAATTAGTCTCTGACGCTTTCGCGCCAGAGACGTGTCCTGAGCCGAAGGCGAAGGATCTGTTATGTGATTTGTAAACCATAAGATACACCCCTCCCACAGCTTTTTCAAACTTTCAAAAACGATTCTTTGCCTTGCCGTGATCGGTTTTGAGGTGCTTTTTATTAGCGAATGCTCGCTACTTTTCTTTTAGCTCATCGGCGTTTTGAGGTGCTTTTTATTAGCGAATGCTCGCTACTTTTCTTTTAGTTCATCGGCGTTTTTGAGGTGCGTTTTTCTTAGCGAATGGTCGCTACTTTTCTTTCAGCTCATCGGCGGGTACGATTAAACACACAGAAGAAAAGTTTTTCTACGACTTGCCGATAATGGCCTCTAAAGATTGATTTCATATGCTGGAGTAATTTATGTGGTTACGAATGAAAATATCTATTCTTTTTACCACGGCGACGGTCGCTGCTTCTATTTTTCCTATTCGCAGTGTTGCAGCTCCGGCCGAAGCTATTACCTCTGGCAACAATACCCGTAAAATGGTCGCGGAGAAATCCTATCCTATCGCAAATCCAAATTTGGCTACGACGGCAAATGGAGTGCTGTTTCCTAATCCTGCACTTACGGACCACACAGGAAAGAAGGTTCGTTTCTACGATGATTTAATCAAGGGTAAAATATTTCTTGTCAACTTTATTTACACTTCGTGTGAAGCTTATTGTCCCATGGAAACGGCGCGAGTGAAAAAATTTCAAGACTTACTCGGTGAGCGCATGGGCAAGGATATATTTTTCTATTCCATTTCGATTGACCCTGAAACAGATACCCCTGAGGTTTTGGCGGCCTACCGTAAAAAATTTAATGCTGGCCCTGGCTGGACTTTTTTAACCGGCAATGAGGCCGAAATTGATGCCATGCGCCGGCACTTAGGCTTGCTTGTCGACACCGATATCGATGACAAGAAAGATCACGGCCTGAATATGCTTATAGGAAATGAAAAGTCTGGCCAATGGATGCGCAGGTCCAACCTTGATAAGGCAGAAGTTATTGCCACCCTCCTCGGAGAAAATTTAAGTGAATGGCGAGAAACCGGCGGCCTGACCAATAGTTTTGTTAATGCACCCATGAAAGTAGCCGCCATGCCTCGTGGCGAAGAAATTTACAAGACCAGATGCATCGACTGCCACTCCATTGGCGGCGGTGACGGGCTTGGACCCGACCTTAAAAATGTGACCAAGACGAGGGACCTCAAGTGGCTTACGTCATGGATTTCGGCGCCCAACAAAATGTTGGCCGCAAAGGACCCCATCGCTACGGCCATGTTGGCTCAATTCAAGGGACTTGCCATGCCCAACCTTGGGCTGTCAGAGTTTGATGTTGGACTAGTAATAGAGTTTCTCAAGGGAAGTAGTGGCGAGGCGAATTTAATAATTGAACAAGGAGGGGCAAAATAATGAAGCGGATGGTCATTCAAAAAAAGTCTTGGTTATGGGGAACTCTGTTAATATCCATTCTCGGCGCCGTGATCGCGTGTAAAGAACGCGCGGACGAGCCACTTGCCGCAGGCGGAAGTATCGACACCGCTGGTCAACTAGTGGCGGATCCAAATGCGGCGGGAGTCGCTGCTGCCGCCTGTAATATCCCAGTGGGCGGCAAAGTTAATAACCTTTGCGCTGAAATGCGTGGCCAGCCCTCGATTATCGAAGGCCCATTTCTCGGAGGCCCGACAGGCACAAAAGAAGATGCACAATTAGCTATTCCGCGAGCCTCTATTGATTCGTCTTCAAATATCCCAACTGGTGGGCATGCAAGCCCCCTGTTCGGAGCTCTTCCCTTCACTCAAAAATTGCTTTTGTTTGAAGAATTCGGCACCGAAAAAATTGGGACCAATGCCACTCCTGTTCCATTCCCTGTCCTTGTCGACTCCCCAAATCCAGAAACCGACACGGAGCACGGATCTCCTCTGTGGAAGAGCGCACCAGACAAGGTTACGATTGATGCTCTGATCGGAGAGAATGGACTTAATCCGGCTCCAACCAGACTGGCCAACACCACGGCTCAGAATCCTTGGAAAACGCAAATTTGTGGGTACCTAAACCACCCTGCCTGCGCACGCGCTCCCATGCCAGCGGAAGGCCGCCCTCCAGGCGAAGGCTGGGCGCACCAACGCTGGGACGAATTTTATCCTCAAAGATTAGTGAAAACATCCCAAAGCGGTGCTCGCGAAAATCTCGGTGTACGCGACCGAAAGCAAATGCATAAATATGCAGTTGGCGAATTTGGGCCTGGTGGTCTTTATCATAATACCGTCGGCAAACCTGGGTTTAACGGGACAACCAAAGGCATCAAGCCGCAGTTTCACCCAAACATGCCGGTCCAACATTTCACCAAACTTTGGACCTTTGACGGCACGTTCCCAATGAAACTGGTGATGGCTCGCTACGATGAGCCGATCTTATTTCGTCACTACAATTTGCTTCCCATCGACGTCAGCCACAACGGCGGCTTTGGGCTCCACACGATCTCGACCCACGAACACAACGGCCACAATCCGTCGGAAAGTGACGGCTTCGCCAATGCTTTCTTCTTCCCTGGTCAATTCTATGACTATCACTGGCCTATGGTCGTCGCTGGGCACGACTCGGTAAACAAAACCGCCACCGATAAGATGATGGGTACTCCATGTGCAGCAGGCGAAACGATGCGACTATCTCACGGAGGCGCACCTACCAATTTTACTTGTGACGTCTCGGCAGATCCTCTGAAAAAATCTGGACGCATCAACGTGCGCGGCGACTGGCATGAAATCATGTCGTCACACTGGTTCCACGATCACATGATAGATTTCACGTCTAAGAATGTTTACAAAGGCAATGCAGCTTCCATGAATTACTATTCGTCAATCGACCGCGGTAACGAGTCCCTGAACGATGGCGTCAATTTAAGGCTACCAAGTGGAAGTGCTTTACCTTGGGGTAACCGCGACTACGACGTCAACCTGTCTATCGGCGATAAGGCTTGGGACCAAGACGGCCAACTTTGGTTTAATCCATTTGATACAGACGGCTTTCTTGGTGACAACTTGGTAGTAAACTTGACCTGGCATCCGACTATGGACGTACGAGCTCGCCGCTACCGCTTCAGGACTCTGAACGCAGCTGTAGCTCGGTATTATAAATTGGCGATTGTTCGTAAAGTGGCGGGCACAACTGGCTCTCTAAAAGGCCCAGCAGGCTCAGGAGAGTCCTTTGAGCCTGTCGTCTTTCACCTGATCGCCAATGACGGAAACCTCATGACCCACTCTGTGGCATTGGACGGAACTT
>CANJQY010000088.1 GCA_947476525.1 Oligoflexales bacterium | reverse complement strand
CTTAATTGATAAGCTCTCAACGCCAGAAGAACGCCTTTGGTACTCTCAAAAAACGGTTGAACATGGCTGGAGCCGAAACATCCTCGTTATCCAGATTGAGTCTGGTCTAATCAGGCGCCAAGGTCAGGCAACTACTAATTTTCACGATATAAACTGCATTGTTACTTGGTTATAGATCTCAAAGTGACAGAATTCCGCCCCGAATATGCAGGTAAGATGAACTTTTACGTCAACGCAATTGACGATAGACTTCGTGACAATGCAATAGATAACCCAACTATTGGTTTGATTTTGTGCAAATCAAAAAACAAGAAAATTGTGGAGTATACTCTCCGTGGAAATGTGACGCCTATTGGAGTCTCCACATTTAAGCTCGGTGACTTAGAAAAGAAGGCGTTGGCTCTGGATGAAATTAAAAGTCATTTGGCCGAATTGGAATCTAAAACCCTCGACTTTTCTAAAAGTGATGATTTAACCGATGAGTAGAACTTTGAAACCTGTACGGACTAATGGATACGCTGGACGCACTTCACCGAATAAGGACATTTAGGACAACAAAGTACGAATATTCGTTCGAGATCGGATAAAATGCCTTGGTTGGACGCCCGGCAGCATAATAAAGCGGTAGTACAGGTCCTTGTCACTCATATTTGGCAAATGACGGCGCACTTGAATACAAAAATCGGTGAGGTCCATTGGTAACAAAATACGGTCAGGATTTGCGACTGCTCCTCGTCGCCCAGCCATGCGTTCAGAACTTGTTTTAATGTCATACGCTGAACTTCCGGTTAATATAACAACACTTGACGACAGAATACCCGTGTCCACCATCTTTTTAATCACATTTTGCCATCCACGAACACCCGACACCTCGTCAATACAAAGCATACGTGGTTTGAACTCCTTCACCAAACCTACAATAATTCTTTCCAAATTAGCCATTGTTCTTGTCGTTTCTGCGGTAAACCACAGAATAGAATTGCCCTCTGTGTCAAAAAGGACCCCCCAATATAGGGGCTTAAGACATTATATTTCATTTTTGCTATTTAATTAAGTGATTTCAATCTATTGACTTCATCGGCAGCCGCCGGTGTGTACTACCGCAGATGCGTAACAAGACATTCGGGAAATTGGTCGGTCAATGATGGCCGCATCTATTTCCACCTCCCTTCCTGTTGTCAATGAGAGTTGAATGGAGTCTGCGAGTAGGGAACGGCCTCATAGTGCTCTAATTTGTGGTCTATGGGCGTCGCATTTTTGTAGCCCCTTTGAAGGCATTGTGAGGCATCACCTCGTTGTGTTGGGTCAAATAAAATGAGGCGTGGCCTGCGAAAGTCTCGTCGATCTGGGCTAGGGTAAGCGTAAAAAGTCCTAACGCCCCGAGTCCTGCGAACATTCCCCGCAAAATCGGTCAATACTTTGACAATTTTCTAGATATTTGACTGTCGTTGTCAATCCGCCGTAAAATAGACAATGCATCACAATAATATTCATACTCACTTTCACTATTTAAAAAAAAGGATCTGAACCAATGGTTGAGATCCGATTATTCAGGGGGCTACCTAATGACTTGGAAAAAAATTCCCGTTCTTCCCGGAGCAAAACTTTTCAAAATGCACCAATTCACCTATTTGGTCAAGGGTGTCACCTATCAACTTGAAGTCGACGAATTCGCAGATTCATCATTTACGGGCCACGGCCAGCATGCAACCGATCGAAATAATATTGTAGAATCAGTGAATGGTAAATCAGTTGATGAGTGCCTTACGCAATTGGTGGTAAAAATAGGTCAGCGTCTCGGACAATAAGTTTGCAAATTCAGTTGGTCACACGGATAGAAGTGTTTTAGGTCTGAAGTGGTGCAAATGACCAAAGCGTTAGGATGGGGTGTCGAATGAAGTGCGTTGTTGGACTGGAGCGTCTCGCAGCAGATGCATCTCTCGCAAGCCAATGGGGGCGTTGTGCTCTTGTTTGTAATCAGGCATCCGTGACATCGAACATGGTGCCAGCATGGACGGTACTTTCCAAAATATTGGGAACTCGCCTGACGGCGCTATTTGGACCCCAGCATGGATTTTACGGCACCACACAAGACAACATGATTGAGACCAAGCACATCAAGCATGAATCATTTGGAGTGCCGTTATACAGTTTGTATTCTGAAACACGGGAGCCTACTTTCGAAATGCTCCAAAACGTCGACACAATTGTGATCGATCTCCAAACCACAGGCTGCCGTATCTATACCTGGAAAGCTACAATCGCCGCATGCATGCGCGCTGCCTTAAAATACAAAAAAAAAGTAGTTATCTTAGACCGGCCAAATCCTGTTGGTGGTGAGATTTGTGAGGGACGAGTTCTGGATAGTGATAGCACGTCATTTGTCGGCGAATATCCAATTCCGATGCGACATGCTTTAACAGCGGGCGAAGCTGCAAAATTCTTTAACCAAAGTATTTCTTGCGAACTACAAGTCGTAGAGCTTCAACATTGGGATCCTAAATCCTACTGGTGTGATCTTGACAGAACATGGGTGCTGACGTCACCGAATCTTCCGACCATTGACCCTGTGTATGTATATCCAGGAACAGTTATATTCGAGGGCACCAACCTGTCAGAGGGCAGAGGCACAGGGCTTCCCTTCCAATTCATTGGCGCGCCATATCTGCCGGAAGGTGATGCGTATCGAGCTATGGTGCTAAAAATTCTTGGTGGATCTTCTCCGGGAGTTTTCTTGCGGAGCGCGCAGTTTGAACCAACGTCACAAAAGTGGGCAGGGAAAACCTGTCGAGGGTTGCAAATTCACGTCACGAATTGTCGTGCGGTACGAAGCCTTGACCTTTCCATTGCCCTCATTCGGGCGGCGATTGAGCTCGGAAATGGCGGATTTGGTTGGAAAGATCCGCCCTACGAATATGATTACAAGACTCTGCCAATGAAGCTCATTTATGGTTCTCAGCAATCGGATACAAAATTCACGGCTAAAAATTTCAGCCTTGATGACTCATTTTGGCACGAGGGAATTGATTCATATATCGAAAAAGTTTCAAAGATTCTAATTTACCCAAGAGCCCTTAGTGGGCCACGCTAAGCGGCTGTACGGCCCGCTTTAAATCCAAATTTACAAGAGCGTCAAATCGGGTTTCAGATCGCAGGGAGACTAAGTCTAGGTCTGATTTTGCAACCTCTTGGAGCCGAATGTCCAGTTCAAACGATTGGCGCAGTGACTCGAGAGCGTCGTCTCGTTGTCCCAGGCGAGCTTGTGCGCAGGCTCGGTTGTAGCGAGCCGACGCGTCTTGCGGATCTACCTCGGCGGCCGTCTCGAAATCCTCCAGCGCAGCCTCTAGGCTTGACAGGCCCATCCAAGCTATCCCACGCCCGTTGTAAAATTCACTGCGGCGAGGGTCTAATGAAATGGCGTTGGTAAATGAAACAGTCGCTTCATCATAGTGGTGAAGACCCTCGCCCAGCATTTCCGCCAATATAGCATGTCCCAAGGCTATGCCTGGCACGGCCTCTTGGAGATTTATTAACATTGCTACGGGCATTTCAGTTGGATTCGCTTGGCGGTATGCAGTGAGAATGGTGACTAGGGCTCCGTCTCGATCTTGGCTGGACTGGATGGCATCCATGGCCGCTAAATTTGCGGCAGTTGGGTTCGTATTTTGCTCGATGAGGGCAAGCGCCAAATGAATTTTGGCAGTGGAAGCCATGGCGGCATCGGGGGAGCTTGCAATGGCGTCAGAAAATTTTATGATGGCGCCTTTGAGGTCATGATTTCCAGCTGAAATGATACCCTGGCTAGTTAGAGCTTCAGTATTCTTTGGCGACCGTTTTAGAATGGATTCATATTCCAAATACGCTTCGGAATATTGTTTATCTAGTGCAAACGCAACGCCCAATTCCAAACTCATCTCGACTGACGGGCAGAGTTTACTCCAAGTTTGGAGGTCAGCGATTTGGCCAGTCAGGCCAAGATCTTTATCCTTTAATTTTAAGACGTCAGCCAGTAATGGCGACACCATTTTGGTGGAGGACCGTGGATCGTTTAATACAACACGCAGAAGGTCCAAGATCTCGTCGGATTTTACATTATTGCCAGCCGATGCTAAGAGCTTAGCTTTCACCAAATTCGAGCGCCAAGTAAAGTGAATGCCACTGCGGCTGGCTTCATCAAAGAGAGCGAGTCCTCGCGCAGAGTCTCCAGAAACTTCAAGAATATTTCCAAGTGCCGAGATTCCGAGATCACTAGTTGGATCGAGATCGTAAGTTTGTGAGGCCAGCTCGGTGCTTTGGCGCAGCAGTGTATAGGAGCTTGGATCGGTTGAAAACATCTTTAATAGGAGTGTGGACATTAAATAGTTTGCCGAGAAATTGCTGGGCTCTTTCTGTATTGCTCGAGCGATAATCACTTCAAGGCGGCTCAGTTCTGGCTCGTTAGCGGTGGCAATCGATTCTTCAAGTGACGTCACGTCGGCCCCCGTCCACGGCGTATTATAAGTGAGAGCAGTGCTCTCACCGGCATAAATTGCTGAGGCAATGTTTGCCGCAGCAAAAATTGCCCATCCAATGGCCTCGCGACCGGAAATCTCAATTGCCCGTTTTAGAAATATTATTTGGCACTTTCTCATCTTTCAACCTTTCTAGCTTGCCAGATCAAAGACCTGGAAACCTTACGGGTGGTTGATCGGATGAAGATCAAAAAAATTAACAGCGACTTTAGCTAAAAAAAACAAACATCAATTAATTATTCATAAAAACAAATGGTTACTCCGGCCATTTTTTTATGCCCCTGGTCCATATTGGGGCCTTGAGTCAAGGACCGGCACATTTTGCCGATACCCTGGCCATCTACATTAGGAGTGATTCAGATATGTTTAGAAAGAGCTCACAAGCTCCCAAGTTTAGCGGCCCACCTATAACGGTGATTGTGGCGTTGGCACTTTCAATGATTATTTTTCTGCATCCTCGTGAACAGAAATTTCGGGCCAAGGCTCTGCTGCGTCGAGATTCAGTCGGACGTCAGGTGGCTGAGCGTGAAAAAATGACTGAGACGACCTCCGCAATTATGTTGGACTCAATTGTAAGCCTAGTTCAAAACTATTATGTGGATCCAGAGAGAGTGGCGAGTGATCAACTGATCGTCGGCACTATGCGGTCTCTTGCTTTTGCGATTCCCGAGCTCATTTTTCGCGATAGTGGCACCACGTATTCGTTGACGATGCAATCGCAGAAACTCGAATTTGGGCATGATAAGGAGATGGAGTATGAGGTGCTACTTGGACACTTGAAGATCTTGATTGGTTTTTGCGACCGCATCCATGTTGAGCAGTTGATGGATGAAGGTGAGAATATAATGCTTGGAGACGAGAGGAATTCCACGTCAATCGTTCTAAATGCAATGTTGAGCTCTTTGGATGCTCATTCCTCCCTTCTTTCTTCCGAGGGTTATCAGGACCTTAGGCAAGGCACTGAGGGTGCCTTCGGTGGGCTCGGTGTTTTGGTTGGGGTTCGCAACAATATACTGACAGTCTTAAAAGCGCTGCCAAATAGTCCAGCGATCAGAAGCGGTGTTCGCAAAGATGACAAAATTTTATCAATCGATGGCTATAGTACCTACGGCAAATCGTTGGACGCACTCGTCTCCCACATGCGAGGCGAGCCTGGGAGCAGCGCCAAACTTTTGACCCTGCGTGAGGGCGACAAATATCCAAAACTGCAAGCTCTCAAACGAGAAATCATCGAAGTAAATTCCGTTGAGGAGTTTGAATATAAGCAAGGGAATCACTATATTTTGCGCTTAGTGGTGGAAAGCTTTGCGGCACGAACGTCCCAAGAAATTCTAGCTTCCATTCATAAGTTCAAGCGAAAACGTCCCATGGGTGGCATTGTATTGGATCTGCGTGGAAATCCTGGAGGCTTGTTAGACCAAGCCGTCGTCGTGAGTGATATTTTCTTGGACAAAGGAATTATCGTCACAACGCGCGGTCGACGTCAAGAGATTGAGCGCGCAGGACATGCCAATGATGAGGTTGATTTTCCGATGGTCGTACTAATGGACGAAGGCAGTGCGTCTGCGAGTGAAATTGTAGCCGGAGCCCTTCAAGACAATGGTCGTGCGGTGGTTGTCGGGCAACCAAGTTTTGGAAAAGGTTCCGTTCAAACAGTTTTTGAATTGCCAGCCTTACGCGCTTTGAAACTAACTATTGCTCGATATTTCACGCCTGCGGACAAAAGCATACAAAACATTGGAATTATGCCAGATATTTGGACGCAGCCAGTGTACCGGACAGCGGACAATGCCAATAATTTCGGACCTTACCGTTATCGCAATGAACAATTTCTTCCCAATCGCCTCAACTCTACCGCGGAGCCTAAGGAGGGAGCTGGTATTCCTCTGATAAAGGGATTTCATTTTGCGAAGGATTACACGGCGCCAAACACGCCCGAGGTCTTAGATCTTGAAATGAATATTGCCATGCAGATTTTTTCCAAGGTCGGGGCTACCTATGGAGATCACTTACCTCTCGGGGCTCGACGAGCTAGTCATTGGCTAGCCCTTTCCGCCCCAACGATTAGTAGCCACCTCGCGAAAATGTCAGCTGGTGTTTTCGCTTGGTTGGCAAGCTCGCAAAAAGTACAATGGAAGAGCACCATCGACCACCGCGATGATGTGCCAAATTTAGTTCTAAAAATTAACGCCCCTGAATCTGGCCTTAAGTCCACCGCTAATGGCCGGCTAGATGTGTCTTGGAAAATCTCCAACGTCGGAACACAAACGTCGGAAAATGTATCAGTTTTTATTCAGTCTGCGGTGTCAGGACTAGAAACCAAAGAAATTCTCGTTGGTGTTATTGAAGGTGGTCAGTCGCGGGAGGGAGTTTTCAAAGTTACAATTCCTAATGCAATGGTGCCGGGGCGCCATTACGTAACATCTGGCATTGCGATTGACGCTACAGCCGTGAAATCAGGACAAGGTGAATTTTTGATTGACGTAGTTGATCGAGATTTGGCGCAGATTTCCATGACGGTTGAATTTGTTGACGGCGTTTCGAGCCGCGCGCCAAAAGTGATTGAAGCTAATGAAGTCGCTTCGCTCCGGGTCGTGGTTTCGAACAAAACAAGCGAAGATATCCTGGGCGCAAAAATCGTGGCTTCTAGTCTTGCCGGAGAACAAATTGAATTGGCGTCCAAAGAATTTTCCATCGGAAATTTATCAACAGGTGAACAAAGAGAAATATTGGTGCCATTCGTCGCGAAATCAGTACTAGACAGTCCAGTTATATTGATCGGACTCGCATTGAAACAAAGTCCTAATAGCGCGGAAATTTTTGCAACAGCAGAGATTCCTACGCTAGTTCCTGTCGCCGCTATTCGTGGTGCGGAGAATCTGTCGCACTGAGGGTTGAAGTTTTGATTTTTTATATTGAAGTTTGAGTTTCACAACAGAGGATAAAATGGGTCGAAATTTGAAAATAAAAATTGTTGCGGGAAATCTTCTCGACCCAGCTTTGTTAAAGGTGTGGGAAGAGTTGTCGGCAGTTCATTCTGTGGAGGTCTGTGGCATTGACTCGGGCGCCTACAGCGGCACGTCGTCTTTGCCGATGGTACTGTTTCCTCAAATTCCTGATATGCCAGGATTCTGCCGCGATCTCCATCGCCATTTGTTAGGGGCCGATGTCATTATAGGCATTGAAACAAGCAAACTATATACGTTTCAAGCCTTGCGGGCGGCAAGAAAGCTCGGAATTCCATTTGCCTGCGTGACTCACGATTATGACCCATTTGTTTACGAGAAGTTCACAAATATTCGGGCCATTCAGCAAGATATTTGTCAGAATTCGGATCTCTTTTTTCCAACATCGCGTCGAGCGGTGCAGCTGCTAGAAATGGAGCGAGTTCCCCGAGAAAAGATTTCTAGAATTTCCGTTGCGACCGACTCGGAAAAGTTTTCATTTTCAGAGAAAAGCGCAGCTCGCTTTAGGAATTACATTCAAGTACCCAAAGAAAGTATTCTCGTGACCTTCATTACGAATCTTGGTGATTTTGAACCCGCAGCAACGATTATTCAGGGTACAAGGCTCGCTCTAAATCAACTTTCCGCAGGGGAGCGGAGTAAAGTTAGACTTTTGATTTGTGGTTCGGGAGAGGCGTCATCGCCACTCAAGTATTTAATTTCTGATCTGGGCCTTGGTGCGCAAACGATGCTTTTGGCCCAAGATACGGCGCCATTTCTGCACGATTTACTATGCGCCAGTGATATTATCATTGAGGGCCGACGAACCAAATCAGAGAATCCAGAAATTTTACCATGGCATTTGGTATCTGCGGCCACGTGCGGGGCTAGCATTATAGTTCCAAGCGGTACGATTGCCGACGATTGGTTGTCTGGCCTTGTGGTGTCACGGTTAGACGACTTTTCTGCGATGGATGTGGCGTTGACGTTGACAAGGTCTATAGGAAATGTTGATCACGACGCTGAGCGCCGTAAAATTGTAGGAAGTTTGGCCGCACAGTCGCTGTCACCCACACGCGCGGCCAATACTATTGCGGGCAAATTGGAAACTCTTTGTCAGCAGGATGAGTTAAGCAATCGGCGCCAAGGCTTAAGAACGTTTATCGAGGGGCATCAGGTAGTGATGACGTATAAGGACGCGAGTGATGTCTTAGTAAAGTGTGAAGAGGTGCGTGAATTTGCGTCGACTTGTGAAGTGGGTCAGCATTCCGAAGTTTTAAGGATTCGCGGAGACGCACTGGCGACGTTGTCCCGTGGGGACGAGGCCGTTTCGGCATTTGAGGAGTCCTTGAAAGCAAATAGTGAGAATTATCATGCGTTGCGCGGATTAGGATATTTGGCTTGGCAAGGACATAGCCACGAAGATGCCTTGCGTTTCTTTAAGCGAGGCCTTGCAGTGAATCCTAACGACTATCAATGTTTGGTGGGAATTGCCTTGGTTTACCGTAGGCTAAAAATGTTTCTCGAATCGGTATTTTGGCTGCAAAAAGCAATTGGCATTGGAGGCCTAGAATCGCCGTCATTAAATTTGATGGTTCAAGCCTGCCTTGAAAACTCTAGTGAGCCTGAGGCACTTGAAGTTCTCGTAGAAATTCGTGATACTTTTGGAGAGCATCCAAATTTGAGCACAGCGATCGAAAAAATTCAAAGCCACCAATAAGTCCGGGCTCTATTTTAGGGTAGAGCGTTATCGAACAAATTGGTGGCTTAATTCTACTTGAACTAGTCGAACGGTGCGAAAATCGGGAGTTGCAGGACTTCGAAGGAAGTCTCGTAATTCCGACAATCTCGGCAGAGTCACAGAATTACTTCTTTGCGCCAACGACAGCTTTTTTAGCGTGAGCTAAGCGGCTAACTTTACGGCTAGCTGTTTTCTTAGGAACGACGCCTTTGCTAGAAGCCTTCATCAGCATTTCTTGAGCATAAGAAAGTAGAGTCTCGATTTTCTTAACGTCTTTCTCTGTTCCCGCTTTTAGCGCTTCAAGAGATGTTCGGAAATGCTTTACAGCAGTGCGAACGCTGGAAAGATATTGGCTGTTACGATCGCGTTTCGAAATGTCCGCGCGAGCTCTTTTTGTCGATGATTTATGGTTGGCCACAGGAAACCCCAATGAAATGCGTTGTTTATACAAAAATTCAAAAAAATATGCCTCGCTGTGACGCTAACGTCCCATAGAGAAGGGGTGTTCTAGCAATGCCAGTAGGTTCTGTCAACCCTTGATTGGTCTTAGGCGTGTGTCCAGATTTTATAGGTCACCGGAATTTTTCAGCTTGGGAGCGAGCTTCCTCGTCAACCCGCTCGTTGTCGGGGTGCCCGCTGTGGCCTTTGACCCATTCCCATTTAACGTGGTGCTGTTCGACATGGGCCAGCAAAGTCTCCCAAAGGTCCTGATTCTTTACGGGTTTTTTGGCGGCGGTCTTCCAGCCGTTAGCCTCCCATTTCTTTACCCATCCTTCTTGGAAGCCATTTATAACGTATTGGCTGTCGGTAACAATAGTCACGCTGCATCGACGTTTGAGGGCGCTAAGACCTTCAATAACGGCCATCAATTCCATCCTATTGTTGGTCGAGTCGGCTTCGCCGCCAGAAAGCATCTTCTCTCGCTTATTAAATCGTAGCAGTGCGGCCCAGCCCCCAGGCCCTGGATTTCCGAGGCATGCTCCGTCAGTAGTGACTATTATTTTATCTAGCGTCAAAACGGTCATTTTGCGGCCTCTTGTTTTTCTAGGGCCTTGGCTCTTTTCCAGAGGGCTTCAAGTGTGGCGGTCCCGGCAGTAGAAACTTCGACACCTTCCAAGCGTGCAATCGTTTCTAGGGACTGAAAACGCCGAAGAAATTTTTTATTCCCATCCATGGCACAAACTTCTGGATCAATATCTAGGTGACGACAAAGCTGGCCTAGGGAAAAAAACACATCGCTTAGCTCGTCAATAATTCTATTTCTATTGTCATTTACAGCGCTTTTATTGGCATAGAGTTCATGCTGCAATTCTATGACCTCACTTTGGAGTTGGTCAAAAACCTCAAGGGGAGTATCCCAGTCAAACGCAATTTTGCGGGCGATTTTGCCGATAGCGACGGTCAGGTTCAGTGCCGGCGTAACAGTGCCAGCCTTGAGTTGTGAGAATACGCCTGCGGCCGCTTTATTTTTCGCAGGAGTTTCTTTGGACTTTACATCTTGCCACATTTCTTTAATTTTCGCTCGGTCGCGGGAATGTAAGTCTTTAGGGTTGCCATCAATTCCAAACACATGAGGATGGCGACGGCGCATTTTGGCGTCTAGACCCTCTATTACGTCTTGAATAGTGAAGGTTCCCGCATCAGCAGCAAGTTGAGAATTTAACATCACTTGCAGCAAAACATCCCCCAGCTCGTCTTTAAGTTGGGTGGGGTCGGCTGGCTCCATAACTTCCGCGGCTTCATAGGCCTCCTCAAGCATGTACCTGCGAAGAGTCGCGTGAGTTTGCTCCAAGTCCCATGGACATCCTGTAACGGGGTGCCGCAGGGCTGCAATGGTTTGACAAAGTTGGCTGAAAGCCATTTTAGTGGTGTCCCAGTTTTTAGCTGTCGTGGAGGTCGTAGCGCTCATTTTTTTAATCCTTTAAAATAAGGCTCGGGAGATAAATATCGCGAGTTGGAACTTCCAGTAATGTCAGCGCCGTGTTAGCGAGACTTCCGAGTGTGCCATTTTGAATCGTGTTGTCTAGCTTCCATGGACTTGTGCGAGCCGGATCAAATATGGCAAATGGCACTGGATTTAGAGTGTGTGCAGTCTTTGGGGTAGGTCTTTTTGTCAAAGGCAGATTCTTCCAATCTGGAAAATCTTTCGACTTGGCATCAAACATTTCATCTGCGTTGCCGTGATCTGCCGTGACGACTAAAATGGTGTTGGTGGCGCGAGCAGCTGCGAGAAGTCGACCGAGCATCAAATCTACCGTCTCAACGGCAACGACTGCGGCCTCGTAATTTCCAGTGTGCCCGACCATATCACCATTTGCAAAATTAATGCGCCCGAAATCAAAACTTCCAGATTTCATTCTCTTAATGGTCTCTTCGGTAATTTCGTAGGCTTTCATCCACGGTTTGAGATCAAAGGTTATGTTGCTGTCGGATTTTATCTCTAAATATTCTTCAACGGATTTATCAAAATAACCGCTTCGATTACCGTTCCAGAAGTAGGTGACGTGGCCGAATTTTTGTGTTTCGCTACAAGCAAATTGTCGAATGCCGCTAGTAGCGAGGTACTCGCCAAACGTGTCAGAAATAGCGGGAGGCTGGACTAGAAAATGTTCTGGAATATTTAAATCTCCATCATATCTCATCATTCCAGCATAAAGCACCTTCGGAAATTTGCCCCGTTCAAATTTGGTAAACGTAGCTTCGGTAAAGGCACGACTGATCGCAATGGCGCGGTCACCTCGAAAATTGAAAAAAATCACTGAGTCGCCGTCGGCGATAGTTCCAGCCGGTTTCCCGTCCTTTTCAAGGACGAACTCGGGGATATATTGATCCGTAATAGTGCTGTCGGAGCGGAATTTGTGCATGGCATCTGCGAGAGATGAAAACCTGTTAGCCGCTACACCATGAACGTGACAATCCCACCCGCGTTGAACCATGGGCCAGTCAGCTTCGTAACGGTCCATTGTAATCTGCATTCGGCCGCCCCCCGAAGCGACGGCGACATCGAAGGCTTCGGATCTCAGCTCACACAAAACGGTTTCGAGCCGAGCAATATATGTCTCAGCACTTTTTTCGCCGACATCGCGGCCGTCAAAAAGAATATGGATTCTTATGCGCTTTAACCCATCCTTTTTGGCCTGGCGCAGCATGGCGTAGAGGTGATCTTCGTGAGCATGAACATTTCCGTCCGAAAGAAGTCCGAGAAAATGTAGAGTGCTGTGATTGGCTGTGACTTGCTGGCGGATTTTTCGCCATGTTTCACCAGTAAAAATAGAACCGTTAGCAATCGCCTCTTGAACTAGTTTGGCTCCTTGATCAAATATTCTACCGGCCCCAAGAGCATTGTGCCCCACCTCACTGTTACCGATATCGCTGTCTGACGGCAGGCCAACAGCTTTACCGTGTGCTGCAAGTGTGCGCCAAGTGGCAAAGTTT
>CANJQY010000087.1 GCA_947476525.1 Oligoflexales bacterium | reverse complement strand
ATTGTTTACGAGGCGGGAGACGCTGGGCGTTTTAATCGCGAGGCCATCGATACTGGTTTAATCGGAGTGCTCGGTGTGATGCATCATCTTGGCATGGTTTCTCCGAGAGATATCCATATTAAAAAAATCAAGCGTTCAAAACCCGAAAGCTCGCGTATTTTCTTGTCTAGCCAATGGATTCGCGCGCCGAAAGGTGGCCTATTTCGCCCACAGGTAGAGCCGGGGCAAAACATTAAACGAGATGAATTTATCGGATTTATTGCCGACGCTTTTGGCGAAGGGTTGGTGATCATAAGGTCTCCCAAATCGGGAACTGTGGTCGGTCTAACAAAAAACCCGGTCGTCAGTCACGGCGACGCATTAGTGCATATTGCTTTCTAAGGTTTTAAATATTGCAAGTGGCGTATAGAATCCTAACAGTTTAGGGACCTAATTCGATAAAGCTATATTTAGCTATGTGGCGGAAAGTATTTTTTTTTATAAGTGCCGTCAAAAAATCTTCATGAGCCGATGGTCAAGAGATCGCAACGCCTGCTACGACTAATGCAGCAAAGAAATATCCCGCAGGGCTAAAGTGCTCGCCCCAGAAAATCGCAGCAAGACTCACAGACACCAATGGTTCAACCATGGTGATAATTGCAGCGCGCCCGGAGTGAAAAAGTTTTAAGCCGGCTGCATGCAGCATGTAGGGCAGGTAGGTCGAAACGATTCCCAGAAATAGGCACCCTAAAATACTGATGGATGTCATGCCTAGGAATATTGGTTCTGGCGCGGATGTGGCGTTTTGAAACAAAGCTGTTAAGTGCGGTCTAGTTTCCAAAAACATGAACGGCAAAAGGGTTAAAGATCCGACCGGAAATGCAATGGCGTACACGGCTACTGGGTGCGTTTTATGAAAGAATATTTTCCCAGCCACATAAAACGCAGCGTAACTGAGCCCAGACAGCAGCCCCCAAACGATCGCTTCAGGTGAATAGGTGCTGTTTGCTCCCCACAGGCACAGGCCCAAAATTCCGATCATGGTGGTGGTTAAAGATACGAGACGCCTTGTGGGCAACGTCTCTTTGTATAAAACGATGCTCGATAAATTAACCCAAATCGGAGCACTATATAGCAAAACTGACGCCAACGCAGCGCCACCGAAATGGACCGCATAGACGTAGCTTCCCTCGAGTAAGGCTACACCAAAGACACCAAATAAAATAATGCTCCAAACCTCACGGGGGCTTGTCGGAAAGGGGAAGCGTTTGATTCGCCAATGTATGAAAAAGGCAATGGCAGCGACCGTACTCCGCCAAAAAGCGGTTTGCAGTGGTGAAGTTCCTTGGGTAAATACCATCTTGCTGACCGGTCCAATCAAGCCCCATAGGCCAGCAGCAGAAATCAAATAGAGAAATCCCATGTCCTCACCGATTGCTTCGGGAAAGTTCACGCTTGCCCAGAAGGAAAACAGGCCTGACGTTAGATTTCTGCAAGAGGACTATTTGATCTATTATATTTTTGCTGGTAGAAATCGTGTCGGTCATAATGACCCATTTTGTATCCGGTGTACAAGGTGGCATGGTTGTTGTGCCTGTGTACGTCCAATATGTTTTTTTGGCAGGTATTAATTCAGCCCAATTAAGCCTCTCGATATCTTTAATGTCATCTTTAAATCTCGGCAAACGCGCAGAAAACGTCCCCATGAAGTTAATGGCTTTGCCAGTAGTAATCATCACAGAGAGCATCAGGATTCTTCCCGTGGACGCAATATGTTCGAGCTGCACCTCCATCTCCCAAGGGAGCCCATTCACACGGTGTTCGGAAGGGGTTCTGAAAAATATTCTTTTTAAATCGAAGCGTTCCCCGTCCATATCTAAATAGCTGCCCGCGTCCACATCACCTTGAATCGTTTCGTGATGTAAAATGAGGTGCGTAACCCCGTGACGGTAAAAGAACTTCAGAGGCTTAAGCCCCTCATCCATCTTGGAGCCACTGATGTCGATAGGAGACTGCCCGGTTTTCTGAGCACAGGCAGCCCACTTGTCATTCAGGGTACTCCAATACCACGGTGCAAGATTACCTGCATAGCCCCACGCTTCAAATGTTTGATTCTCCGCACCGGGGTTTAATGTGTTGGTCGACTGCTGCTCGGTGCCATGTGATGCTTCACTATTGCTTTCCCCATTAGGGTGGCTAGCGGCAAGGGCTGCGAGCTGTTTCTCGGTTTCGGCGACACGTTGCGCGTCGAGAGCTTGAGACTTTTCGGCGAGGTTTTTTTCTAGGTACCAAAAACCACTAGTGATCATTCCCGACAAGGCGACTCCTGCAATCCAGCCAGTGATTTGGTCAAATCCAGAAATTTTCATTGGACCTCGCACCCAAGTAAAACGTTTCATTAGCCATCGAGAGTTCAAGTAATTTTGACTTGTTTCTATAGGAGTTGTCAATCCAAACACAAAAAATGTATACAAAACCACGCTTCGGCGTCGGGGAAGCTGGCCTTTCGTTTTTTTGACTTTGTGGCGCATTCTGATAGAATGGACGAAAGTCGAAGCTTTTTGTGTAAGACGTTACTGGCAAAGGGTAAAACATGACTGAAGTCTTGAAAATTTTATTAGTCGACGATGAGATCGATATTATAGATTACCTTTCCGCAGTTCTTAGCGAAGAAGGCTATTTATGTACCGTCGCAAGCGGGCCGCGGGAAGGGATCGCAAAAGCTAATTCAGAGACTTTTTCTGCGATTATTTCCGACATGTTGATGCCTAAAATGACTGGTCTTGAAATGGTTCCTCATATTCGCTCAAGTAGCCATAATGCCTCGACTCCGATCTTGATTTTATCTGGGGCCCTGACCGATAATCACCTGATGGGCCTTGAGAAACTTGGCATCATTGACGTGATGAGTAAGCCTCCGGATATTGAAACTCTTCTCAAGGTGATCAAGAAGGCCGTGCAAAAACGTGCAAAGAAGGCTGAGAAAAAATATGCCCCAGGCATTATCAAGGTTTTTCATGACGCATTTTCAAAAACGATCAAAGGCCATTTGGCAGATAGAGTGTCAGTTTCTGCGGCGGAAGTCAGTTCAGCGGCCATTTTAGGAGTGGAGCATTGTGGTTTGGTAAATTTTTACGGTCGCCGTGTTAGTGGCGTGGTGACCATGTCGTTTGGTGCAGGATTTACCTCAGAGTTTGCAAACGTTATGCTAGGCACACCTTTAGATCTTGAAGGATTACAAATTTTTGAATCAGCTGCGGCTGAAATGGCCGCACAGGTTACGCAGTCTGCACTGATCGCCCTTCAATCTGAATTCGGATTGCATGTACAAGCGATGCACGCAACGTTTCTGCACAGTCGCACGGCGGAGTTCCCATTGGCGGGAGAATTGCCTCGCTTGAAAATAACCGCCGAATTGAACGGTACGAAATGCTACCTAGAATTTGCAATGGTCGACATGGCTAGGGCCTTTGCCGGTAAAACGGATAATGCGGACGCTAAGATCGGGTCGGAAGCCTAAATATTTTTTATTGCGACCAGCATGCCATCACCAATCGTGGCGATGAACGATTGTACGCGGCCGTCCAGTAGTACATTTGCATTAAATTCTCGCATGGCTGTGGCATGATTGGCGGCATCTTGGCTATCGTTCAAAATATCACCGCGAGCGAGCACGTTATCAAATATAATTAAACCACCTACGCGAACAAGGGCCAAAGACGTGTCCCAGTAGGCTTGGGAGTGACGTTTATCAGCGTCGACAAAAATTAGGTCGAACGAGCCTGCCTCGTGCTTGCGTGCGAGGTCTTGGGTGACCCGCGGAGCCTCGCCAACGATTATTTCTATGCGGTCCATAACCCCTGCTCTGGTGAGGTGGTCAGTGGCAATTTTGGCGAATTTTGGATTATGCTCTACCGATATCAGAAGGCCGTCTGCGGGAAGGGCCGCGGCCAGGGCCAGGGTGCTATGGCCATAGAAACAACCTAGTTCCAGTATTTTTTTAGCACCAAGGATTCGCGCTTGCGAGTACAAGAATGCTGCTTGATCGCAAGTGGTCAGCATGAAATTCCATTTATGCTCAAGGCAACTTGCGCGAATAGTCGCTAGGTATGGATGCGGGTCTTTGGAATTGTGCACAATATACGAATGCAATTTTCCTGAGGCCAGCTCAGATTTTATTTTCCCGCGATCATCCAAAGGTTGGTTCATGATTAGCCAAACCGACCCATAATATAGTCTTCTGTAAGCCTTTGTGCTGGGGCGTTAAAGATCTGCGACGTGGTCCCGTATTCAACCAATTCTCCGTTGAGCATAAATGCAGTGTTTTGCGATATTCTAGAAGCTTGCTGCATGTTGTGAGTCACGATGAGCATGGAAAAACGGTCTTTTAGCTCGGTAATGAGGTCTTCAATCCTGGCTGTTGACGCCGGGTCTAACGCCGAGCATGGCTCATCCATTAATATCACGTCGGGATCCATGGCAATCGCTCTGGCAATGCAAAGACGTTGTTGTTGGCCGCCCGATAACGCCAAGCCTGAAGAGTTAAGTTTATCTTTGACTTCATCCCAAAGGGCCGCCCGTTTAAGGGAGCTCTCAACCAAATGATCTAAGTCCCCCTGAAAGCCGTTAATACGCGGTCCCCACGTGATATTTTTGTGAATGCTTGATGGAAATGGATTTGGTTTTTGAAATACCATGCCGATGCGGCGGCGTACAAAAACTGGGTCCACTTGATTTGAATACACGTCTAGATCACGATAATGGATGTTTCCGCTCACCATGCGAAAGCTTGGCACGAAATCATTCATGCGATTAAACGTACGCAACAGCGTGCTTTTACCACAACCCGAAGGTCCGATCAGTGCGGTGACGGTGGTGGGGCCTACCGCCAAGGATAGGTTTTTGACAATGATGTTTTTGCCGTAGGCAAGCGTCAGATTTTTTGCGGCAATGACCATAGATTCTACCACCTGTTTTTATTTTCGAGCTTGGTTCGAATGAAGATTGCGATGCCATTGGTCACTAAAACTAGGCCGACCAACACGATAATTGCCGCTGCCGCAAGGGATTGAAATTCTTCTTGTGGACGTCCTGCCCAGTTAAAAATTTGGATGGGTAGGGTTGTGAATGAATCTGTCAACCGGGTCGGCAAAAAGGCGATATAAGTTACGCCGCCAACGATGATGAGTGGAGCCGCTTCCCCTAGGGCTCGACTGATGGCTAGAATGATTCCAGTGAGAACTCCCGGCATAGCGGCCGGTAACGTATGGTGGTAGGTCGTCTGCCAGGGCGTGGCTCCGAGTGCGGCGGCTGCGAGGCGAGTGCTCGGAGGCACAGTTCTCAAGGCCTCGCGACTTGCGATAATTATGATTGGAAGCACCATCAGGGCAAGCGTGCAAGAGGCGGCAAGGAGACTTCGTCCAAAGTCAAAAATCCGGACAAAAACAGCGAGACCTAACATCCCGTAGACGAGCGATGGTACGCCAGAAAGATTTGCGATGTTTAATTCTAAAAACTTGGCAAACTTATTTTTGCTGGCAATTTCCTCAAGGTAAACGGCGGTGCTGACACCAAGAATAACCGCAAAAATGGTGGTCATAAAAATGATCGTAGCACTACCGACCAAGGCACTCAAAATCCCGGCTCGCTCTGCTTTACGGCTGGGGAAACTTGTAATGAAATTCCAATTAAGGTACGGCAAACCTTGTGACCCGATACGCCAAACTAGGATGCCTAAGGCGAGCAACGCCATGCAGGTCGCTAGTTGAATGGCGAGCGCAAACACTTTGGCTTGCACCCTGCGTCTCGCCAAATTATCAAGGAACGAAGCTTCCAGATGAATCTCTCGGCTTGAGGTGAAGCCTTCCTCACGTGCGGCCTGCCCGTTAGCGTAAATGTTGGTTGGGTCATTGCTGGTTGGATCATTGTTGGCTGGGTCATTGTTGGTTGGGTCATTGTTGGTTGGGTCTTTGGTCATTGGACGGTCCCTATTCCCACTGCCGTGCAAAACGACGCACGACCACTTGGCTGAGAAGGTTGAGGGACAGGGTCATAACAAAAAGTGTGCCGGCTACCGCAAAAATTGACTGGTATTCAATGGTGCCGTGGGGCACGTCACCCATGGCCACTTGAACAATATATCCTGTCATGGTTTGCATGCTCGTGAGCGGATTTAAAGAAAGGTTTGGAGTGCTGCCAGCAGCAAGGGCGACGGCCATTGTTTCGCCGATGGCCCGAGAAAAACCTAGAATCACGCTGGCCATGATCGCACTCATCGAGGCCGGCAGCAGAATGTCAAGGGACACCTCAGCCTTGGTTGCCGCTAACGCAAAACCGCCCTCGCGAAGTGAACGAGGGGTTGCCCGAATGGCGTCGTCGCACAACGATGTGATCATTGGCAAGACCATGAAGCCAAGCACAATGGACGCACTAGCGGCGTTGAATATTTCAGTCGTTGGAAAGATGAATTGAAGGACTGGGGTTACTGTTGTAATCGCAAAATATCCAAAAACGACGGAAGGAATTCCTGCCAGTAATTCAATGGTTGGCTTAATGAGGCTGCGAGTTTTAGGGGAAGCATACTCCGCCAGGTATATGGCGCTGGCAAGTCCTAGGGGTACAGCAATGGCGCACGCACCCAAAGAAACAACCAGCGTCCCCGCGATCAATGGTAAGACTCCGAACGAACGCGGCTCAATCAGTGGCGACCAGTCGCGGCCAGTGAGGAAATCAAGGAGCGGGACTCCTTTGAAAAACACCAGAGATTCAAAACCTAAAATAACCACAATAGCTATGGTCGTCAAAATTGAAATCCACGCACACGTCTGCAGAAAACGTATGACCGCAGTCTCGCTCAGGCGAGTTTTAAAGCGAGCCGCTGCTTTGAGGCTGTTAGTGGCGATGGGCGGCGTTAATTTTAGAGGGAAAATTGGCAAAAAAAATCCGGCGTTTAGAGCAGATGTGAGGCTGCAGTTTGACTGTTGCTTGACGGTTGCTTGACGAGCGATGTTGAAGGTGCGATTCTAAAACTACTTTGATACCTTTGCAAAGCTTTCTAAAGCGGCCTTATACAGATTGTCTTTCATCGGTTTATAGCCCGACTCTTGGGAAAGGTTTTTTGCATTTTTAAGGTAAAAATTCACAAATGATTTTACCTGCGGTTTTGCTGCTGAGGCTAAATTTACATAAATAAATAGGGGCCGAGAAAGAATATAAGTGCCATTTTCAATGTTCGCGTCACTTGGCACGACGGCGCCTTTGCCGGCATCGACGGCCAGGGCTGTGACCTTGTTTTTGTTGGCTAAATAGTATCCGAGCCCGAAATACCCTAGGCTACTTCGGGTGGCAGATACCCCCTTGAGCAGAACATTGTCGTCTTCCGAGGCCGTGAAATCAGTTCTTGAGGCCTTGGCCTTGCCTACTACCGCCTCTGTGAAGAAGTCAAATGTCCCGCTGTCTGGCCCGGGGCCGTACAAATGAATCTGTTCGCTTGGCCATGCGGGATTGACGTCCGACCATTTTTTTACTTGGGAGCCTGGCTCCCATATTTTTTTTAGTTCGGCGATCGTGATTTTACTTGTAAATGTGGTGGAAGGGTGCACCACAATCGTGAGGGCATCTTGGGCAATCGCCAATTCAATAAATTGGATATTTTTGCCTTTACATGCCGAGGCTTCCACCGCGTTAATTTTTCGCGAGGCATCGCTAATGTCAATTTCATCGGCGCAAAATTTCTTAAAGCCGCCCCCCGTACCAGACGTGCCGACGGTGACGCGAACAGACTTTTCGATCGCCCCAAACTCCTCAGCCACCGCCTCACTAATAGGGAAAACGGTGCTAGAGCCATCCACGCGAATTTCACCGGTCAGGGGGGCTGCAAAACAGGGATTTATTTGAGTTCCGAGGAATAGTGCTAACATAATGATTTTCATGAGTAAAACTCCAGGACAAAGGTGTCAGTTAGGGTAAACGCTTTAGCGAACAAGTAAATATATCAGCCTTGCCTTAGTCCGACGACTTGTTTTGTGTAAAGATCATATAAACGGCTTTAAAACATGCAACTTTTTTGGTGCAATTGTCTTGAAATTAACCAGATATTAACATAGTAAATGTTAAAATTGTGCCATCTTCAAGGACTGTTAAATAAATCCTTAGGATTGTGGAGGCTTTCATGACTTTGTCGCCAGCTAAAGAATACGTTTTAATAGTCGAAGATGATGCGGATATTCGCGAATTGATACAGTTCAATTTGGAGAGGTCAGGATTTTTGACTTGCACAGCGAAGGACGGCAACGAAGGCTTTTCCGCTGCGGTGGAGAAAACCCCAGACATAATTTTAATGGATATAATGATGCCGGTTTGTGACGGATTGTCAGCCCTCAAAAAAATCCGCGAAGCAGAAGGCCCCCTTAAAGCCGTGCCCGTGATCATTCTTTCTGCCAAAGGCGAGGAGTCGGATATCATAGCAGGCCTAGAGCTTGGCGCTGACGATTACCTTTCAAAGCCATTTAGCCCCAAAGAACTTGTGGCACGAATTCGTGCCGTCATTCGTCGTTGTGCTGATCAATCGCGAGGTGGCGCGGTCGCGGCCATTGCAGGCGCAAACAACGTCGCCCAGCTCCACAAAGTAGGGCCGCTAGAAATGGATTTTGAAAGGCACGAAGCCTGGAGTAATGGCAAACCGTTGGCCCTAACCCTGGCGGAATTTAACCTGTTAAAAGCCCTCACAAGTCGTCCAGGTCGAGTCTTTACTCGCGATCAACTTTTAGAAAAAATTGCTGGAGCGGACACCTTCGTGATAGATCGCAACGTTGACGTTCACGTACGTGCGGTTCGAAAAAAACTTGAGGATGATTCAGAGTTTATTCAAACAGTTCGCGGAGTCGGATATAAGTGCAAGGAAATCTAGCTGCAAAACAAGGTGCAAGCATTCGCGCACTCATCCGCAATAGTGTGCTTGGGAAAATCTATGCGGCGATCGCAATCACCGTTTTGGCGTCGTTGATGACGATGGCGGCCGTCGTTTGGTTGCGCTTTCCTTCGCGTGCAGCTGTGGATGATTTTGCGCTGCTGAGAGCTATCGCCGTGGCTATTTTTGCCGCAGGCCTGATGGCTGTTGGGGTGGGATTTTTCTTGGCGCGAGGCATCCAAAAAAGGCTCTTGGCGATCACTCGTGTGGCGCAAAGTCTGGCTCGTGGAGACTTAAATGCGCGAGTCAAGAAAAGCGGCGATGATGAGTTTGGCCATTTAGGTTTAGCCCTCAATATATTGGGGGCAGGAATATCGGAGCGCATGGCCACGATGTCCCAAGAACGAACGCAGCTTAAGGCTCTGTTTGCTGGTATGGTCGAAGGAATTGTTGCGATCGGTGATGACGACCGAATTCTATTTGCTAATTTGGCGGCAAACCGCCTGCTCAGGACTGACGTAAGCCAATCTCTTGGCAAACAAATTACTGAGGTCTCAGGACTTGGGTTTCTACTTCCAGTTGTGGTTCAGTGTCGAACCGAAAAAAAGCGCAAACAAACAGAGCTTACTCTTGGCGATGGTGAAATTTTGAGTGTACTGGACACCCACGCATCCCCGTTCAAAGGCGAACAAACCGCTGGTGTCGTGGTCGTTTTGCATGACGTGACTGAATTGCGTCGCCTAGAGCGTGTTCGCCGGGATTTTGTCGCCAACGTCAGCCACGAATTAAAGACCCCCCTGACCAGCATCAAAGGCTACGTCGAAACCCTTCAGTCTGGAGCTAAGCTGGATCCCGTTGTGCTGGACCGGTTTCTTGACCGAATCGACGTCAATGCAAGTCGACTAGTAGAGTTGGTGCAAGATATTTTGTCACTAGCCAGAACTGAAAGTCACGATGTGAAAATTGGACGGTCAGCAGTTGATTTAACCGTGGTTGCGCGGCAATCGGCGGTACACCACGAGCATGCGTTAGTGCGTAAAAATATTAAATTATGTATTGATGTTGCCGAAAGTGTCGTCGTTCAAGGCGACCGAGAAGCACTAAGGCAGGTTCTTGATAATTTGCTTACAAACGCCATAAAATATACGCATGACGGCGGCGAGGTAAGCCTTACGCTTGAGAGGACTGAGCAAAGTGCATTTTTGCGCCTCAAAGACAATGGACTTGGAATTCCTCTGGAGCATCAAGCGAGAGTTTTTGAGCGGTTCTACCGCGTCGATAAGCATCGCAGCCGGGAAGACGGCGGGACAGGCCTAGGACTGTCAATTGTGAAACACTTGGTACACTCCATGAACGGCAAAGTTTCGGTGCGCAGTGAGCCGGGCTGTGGCAGTACATTTACCGTGCAAATGCATCTTCAATCCTAATAGTTCGTGACAGATTTGGCTGCTCAGCCTTCGTCTGATATAATTAAATGGTGTTTTAACCTCTAGCCAGGAGATCACCATGAATCGTTTACTTTTGATCACAAGCGCAATCGTATCTGCCATGGTGCTAATGGGGAATGCCCACGAGAGAATGCCGGTCAGTGTCGTGTCAACGAGCGTTGCAACGAGTCTCATGGAACAAGGTAATAAATTAATTTTTGAAGAAAATGGCGTCTCTATTGTTCGCCTTGCAGGCTCTGATGATAGTGATTTTGACAATCTTTATGTCGTACGGATGCCGCACAAATCGGAGGTTCCACTTTTTGCCGAGACGCTCGGAAAAGTTATTCATTTTGAGCCGTACCAATTTGCCCTAATGCGAATTGATGAGCCGCAAAAAGTGGAAGAGCTTTCGCAGCGCATGCATCTGGAAGGAACGGCCTGCGGTGCGATGATGCGCCTAGGTGGTGACGCCATGGTGCAAAACGTCACGGCCGTTGGTGAGCCTATCGTTCCTGTGACCACGGATTTGGCAGAAGTGCGAACTATGATCAATCAAGTCTCTGCCGATAGAATTAGCACGATGATCGGCGAGCTAAGCAGCATCACAACCCGCCACCACTCATCACCCACAGGAAAAGCTATGGCAAGCTTACTTAAAGAGAAATATTTGGCAGTGGCTATTGGGCGTTCCGATGTGACCGTGGAATTCTTCGATCATGGGTCAAAAACACCTCAAAACAGTATCATCGTGCGGATTATTGGTAAAACCTTACCCGACGAAATCGTCATTCTTGGAAGCCATATTGATAGTGTAAATATGATGGGCGGATCTTCTTCCCGGTCTCCCGGTGCAGACGACAATGCGAGTGGTACGTCAACTAATTTTGAAATTTTTCGCCTATTAATGGCCAACGGAATTCATCCCGATCGTACGATTGAAATTCATGGTTATGCAGCAGAAGAAATGGGACTGGTCGGAAGTCAGGACATGGCGCAAAAATATAAGGCAGCAGGTAAAAATGTCGTGACGATGGTCCAGCACGATATGAATCTATTCAAAGCCGCAGGAGCACCCGACAAAATTTGGTTTGTAACCAACAACACACTCGATACGTTTAACACGGCCCTTGGAGCCCTCATTGATCAGTACGTAGGGGTTCAGTGGGGCAAAAAAGCTTTATCGGGTGGCGACAGCGACCACACCTCTTGGCGGCGTCAGGGGTATGTGACATCTTTTCCGTTTGAAGATCCTGCATCTTACAACCACAAAATTCACACGGAAAACGACACCTTGGCCAACGCCAACGCAATGACGCAAGTGGTCGCGTTTGCAAAATTAGGCCTCGCATATTTAACCCACTATGCAGGGATTTAGCTGAATCAAATGCTCTGTTTTCACATGTTTTCATATTTTTTAGCTGCTATTCACATGTTGTAAGAAGACAAATTAAACTTATTTGAGGGCCGTTGTGATCGAGGACTACGAAGTAAAAATATTGGCTGAGGAAGAGGACTTGTTAAGAAAAGTTTTGGATGGGTTAAAAGATCACGCGAAAAAAACACGTCTTAATTTTTTTGAAGCAGGAAAACGAATGATTCAGCTGCGCGAGGACGCAGCGGCTGCGCGGGCAGATGACTTGCCGGCCCTGTTTGATCAAATGAACAATCAACGTTCGGTGATTGAACAGGTTCAGGTGGACGACCTCCCTGACGCCAGGTCTCCGTACTTTGCCCACATTCAGCTGGAAGAAAAAGGTGTGCTTAAAGACCTTTTGCTTGGCTACCGAAGCTTCCTGGGAGTCTCCGGCGCACCCGTCAACGATTGGCGCAATGCTCCGCTGGCCTCTGTTTTTTTTAATTACCGGCAAGGTGAGGAGTTTGAGGCGCAGCTTCCAAACCGCATCTCTAAAGGCATCGTTAAAAAGCGCCACTTACTTACGATTATCGAGGGAGTCCTAGTTTTTGTGGGTACCCCCGACCACTCCTACCTAAAAGATGCAGACGGAGTTTGGTCCAGGGATGATCGAGCGCAAAAACCACGACTGTCAGGAGGAAGTGGAGTTGCAAGCCGAGAATTTTCACTCGGCGTCGGACGGTCTGGGATGCCGTCTCAAGAAGTTTCGTCGCTATTAGATTCTACTCAATATTCCGCATTGACGACCCATGAAGATGATCCGGTGTTGGTGCTTGGTGGCGCGGGTTGCGGAAAAACAACAGTGGCCCTGCACCGATTAGCGACCTTGAACTATCGGGACCGAGAACGATTTGCTCAACACAAAATGGCGGTGATCGTGCCTGACGAGGGTCTAGTACGATTAAGTCGCAAACTTTTAGATAGCCTCGGTCTTGGGCGCGTACTGGTGAGCTCATTTGATAAGTTTTTTCCGGAACGCGTGGCAAAGATTATAAAACGGTTACCGACCCGCATTTGTGATATGGCCCCTCGAAGTGTCACCTATTTTAAACGGCATCCAGCCGTTCGCATTGTCTTGAAAGAATTCATAGAGCTTCAGGCAATAGAATGCGCGAATACAATTCGCAGTAGTTTGCCGGGCGGCGATGCGGCGGCACAAGTGATGCTCGAAGACCTTT
>CANJQY010000086.1 GCA_947476525.1 Oligoflexales bacterium | reverse complement strand
TAGTCGCCTTTTCCAATATATTGGTCAAAGCCGGCTAGTTTTGAAAATACATCAAAATGCATGCTACCCTTGGCCGCGCCGTGGAGGAAAATACTTTGATAGCCGATCATGCCTAATAATTTCGGTGCCGAATGTAGCTCGTTAGACGCATAAGGCGACGTCACAAACGGCTCGTCGTGCCAAGCTGGTATTCCGGAAAAAATCGCTGGCATGGCATCAATGCTTCGTCTCCCATTTGCGAACGCAGTGGTGAAGGTAATAGATTTCGTTGCCAGCTCATCAAGGACAGGCGTATAGCCGTGACCTTTGTTGAGAAAACCTACATATTCAGCTGCCAAGCTTTCAACCACAAGGACCACAAAATTTTTGCCGGCGGCAAGCGGGATGGTCTTATCTTGGCTTTCTGCTTGCCCGAGGATGGCTCTCACTTCAGGCAGGGTTGCAAAGAAATGATCTCGCACCACTTTACTGGAAGCTGGTGAGCGCAAAATAGTCATTCCAGAATTGAGGACCATATTTGCAAGTGCAATCGGCTGCCAAATATAGGCGTGAGCGGGCCCCAATGGTTTAGTCTGCCAGCCGCCACGAATCAACAAGAACCCAATGGCAACGAAGGCTGTGATGGGCGGCCAATTTTTTTTTATTTTAAGGCGTGTCGTCTGTTTAATGGATTTGAGCGGCTGTTCACTATCTAAATCAGGAAAGTCGCCGGTTTTTCTTTGCCACGTCAGCCAACAAAAAAACGCGGTGGCTAGGAATGCAGGCAAGGACAGATACCAAAACTGCAATAAAACACCGAAAGTCTGCCCTTTAAGGTCACTGACAATGCTGAAAAATGCTGGACTAATGCGACGTCCGGTAAAGGAAAATAAACGACTGTCCACAATTCCAAAAAATATAATAGGAAGGTTAACAACCAAAAAACTGAGACTCACAAAACGGTCAATCCAAACTTTTCCCACCGTCGACGGCGCAAAGCGCCTCATCCCATGCAAAACCATCAGCGGTATATTTAGCGTCGCGATAATACACAGGTCAAACCTCAATCCATCCATCATTGCTAGCAACCAAATGCTGTCGGGGACTGCTTCGAGGCTTGGTAAATTAAAGCCAATAAAAAGCATTCGCTGAAGCGTATAGGCAGCGATCAAGGCAACAATTCTGCGGTGCCACAAATTCAAGTCGGCATGTCTCCTCAGACGGCGAGTAATTTCGTACGAACGTTCTCAATAGAATATGCCAAAATGAAAAATATGCCTTAAAATATCCGTGATATATCGATAATATATCAGTATATTATCGGAAATATAGCCGTAATATGTGCCTTAAAATATATCTCTGGAGAAAAAGCAAGATTATCTTGCCCATTGTTGACTAAACTTGTAAAGATAACGCGGAACTGTGAGCGCTAATGGAATTTGGAGGCAAACAATGAATCTAACCTCGAAAAGTCGGTATGCACTTAAAATAATGATTGATTTAGCCCATCACGGTGCAACCCAAGCACTGGTGCGGCGTAATGAAATAGCCCATCGACAAGGAGTACCCACCGATTATTTAGATCAGATTATGATTAAACTTCGCGGAGCCGATCTGGTGAAAAGCGTGCGTGGGCGCAGTGGAGGGTACCTCCTAGGGCGAGCGTCGGCTGAGATCACGATGTGGGACATTTTTTATGCGGTTGAGGGTAACAGCATGGTCCCGGTTGATTGCATTCTGACAAACCATATTTGTGATTTCGAGTCTAGTTGCTCATCAAAAGATGCCTGGACGACCATATTTGGTTCAGTTAAATCGAGTCTCTCAGCGATCAACCTCAGCGGTCTGGTAACCGATTGGCGGGCTGAACACGATGGACGAGTGGAGCCTTCGAGTGCGACGGCTCCGAGTATTCAAGAGTGCCGATCTGGAACGGCCGGGTGTTCAACAGGAGCAAAAAAGCAGGTAGCTCTGGACAAAGAGGCAGAGATCAATGGCTGATATCGTTAAAGAAAATTTAACGGACCGAGAATACAAATATGGTTTCGAGACCGTCATCGAAACCGATTGTTTCCCAATGGGCCTCAGCGAAGACGTCGTCAATAAAATTGCCGATAAGCGCAACGACCCGCAATTTGTTCGTGATTTTCGCCTTAAAGCCTACCGTTATTGGTTAACCCTTAAGGAGCCAACGTGGGCAGATGTGCGTCATCCAAAAATAGATTTTCAAGGGATTCGCTACTATTCCGCTCCGAAATCAAAACCTGACGGAGCTTCAGGTCCTGCCTCCCTTGCGGACATTGATCCGGAGTTGATCGAGACGTTTAACAAACTTGGTATTCCTTTAGGCGAACAGAAACGTCTGACAGGCGTCGCCATTGACGTCGTGTTTGACAGCGTTTCTGTGGGGACAAGTCATCAAGAAGAACTGGCTGCAGCCGGAGTCATTTTTTGTTCTCTCACGGAAGCGATTCACAAGCACCCAGAGATCGTCGAAAAATACCTCGGTACGGTCGTTCCATATAAAGACAACTACTACGCTGCGTTAAACAGCGCCGTATTTACCGACGGTTCGTTCGTTTATATTCCTAAAGGCGTGCGGTGCCCGTTAGACTTATCTACTTATTTTAGAATTAACGCTAAGGAAACTGGTCAATTTGAACGCACGCTGATCGTCGCTGAAGCTGGTAGCTACGTTAGTTATCTTGAGGGTTGCACCGCTCCGATGCGAGACGAGAACCAACTGCATGCAGCGGTCGTCGAGCTTATCACCCATGATAGTGCAGAAATTAAATATTCTACCGTACAAAACTGGTATGCAGGCGACAAAGAAGGACGCGGAGGCATCTATAACTTCGTAACCAAACGTGGCCTGTGCCAAGGTGCAAACAGCAAAATTAGTTGGACACAGGTAGAGTCGGGATCTTCAATTACGTGGAAATACCCCAGCGTCATCTTGAAGGGTGATAACTCTAGCGGTGAATTTTACTCCGTAGCCCTCACCAACAATAGGATGCAGGCTGATACGGGCACTAAAATGGTTCATATCGGAAAAAATACGTCGTCTCGAATTATCAGCAAAGGTATCAGCTGTGATCAGTCGCGTAATACGTATCGCGGGCAGGTCAAGATTTTTCCGTCGGCGGAGAACGCCCGCAATTTTAGTCAGTGCGATAGTATGTTGGTTGGCGATCAATGCACGGCAAATACACATCCTTATATCGAGGTTAAAAATAAATCAGCGATTGTAGAGCATGAAGCGACTACGTCTAAAATTTCTGGAGATCAGATTTTTTACATGAAAAGCCGCGGCGTCGACGAAGAGGGTGCTGTAAGCCTGCTGCTTCATGGATTTTGTAAGGACGTCTTTAAGACGTTGCCATTGGAGTTCAGTATAGAAGCCGTCAAGCTATTAGAGATGAAGTTAGAGGGCAGTGTCGGATGATTAAATACTGCGAATTTTGGCATGGATGCGTGGGTGGTTTAAAATTGTGAAGGACTTAAAGACGAATGTTAGAAATTAAGAATCTCCATGCATCAGTGGATGGTAAAGAAATATTAAGCGGGCTAAGCCTGAAGGTGAATGCTGGGGAAGTGCACGCGATCATGGGCCCGAACGGGTCTGGTAAGAGCACTTTATCTAAAGTATTGGCAGGGCATCCAGATTACGCAGTGACGTCGGGGCAAGTTGAGTTTGAAGTGAACCTGCGGATGAAAAACGTTTTTGATATGGCGCCAGAAGAACGAGCTAGAAACGGAATTTTTCTCGCGTTTCAGTACCCTGTTGAGATTCCGGGAGTGCCGAACAGTGCCTTTTTAAAAGCATCGTACAACGCAATCTGTAAGCACCAGGGCGCTAAAGAAGCATCTGAGGAATCATTTCAAAAAATTCTTATCGAGAAATGCAAGCTTCTCAATATGGACGAAAAATTTATTGATCGTGAAGTCAACGTCGCCTTTTCCGGCGGTGAAAAAAAACGCAATGAAATTCTTCAAATGGCTGTTATCCAGCCGCGCCTTGCTTTTTTGGACGAGACAGATTCTGGCCTTGACGTGGATTCGCTCAGAATCGTTGGCGAGGGTGTGAACAAACTTCGCAAAAAAGACAATGCGGTTGTCCTCGTGACCCACTATCAGCGCATCCTAAATTACATCGTGCCAGATTTTGTGCATGTTCTTTATAAAGGCCGAATCATCAAAACCGGCGGTAAAGAATTGGCACTTGAAATTGAAGCCAATGGTTACGATCAGATCCTTAAGAATTTTCAAAACTAAGCGGCTAGGTGACGATATGACCACATTTTCAACCATACAGTCGATTCAAGACGCTTGGGATTTGCGCAAGGGAGCCCTGCGGGAGTCTGGGCGCCAAACGGTTGAACGGCGTGAGCGAGCGGTCAATTCAGCCTTGGTTCACGGGCTGCCGAATACTCGCGATGAAGAGTGGAAGTACACAAGTCTGCGTCCACTTATCGACCGTCAATTTGATTTGATCGAGGGGCTTAGACATGCGATGGCACCGGTCGATGGCGATGTGGTTGCAGTCGTCAACGCTCGGTTGGCACCGGGTGCGATTCCGATCGTATTTGTTAATGGGCGGCTGGATTTATCTTGGGCAGGTTCGGAAGATCTTGATTCAGATTTTTTTAGAACGCTGGATGAAGCTGAATCAGAGGAGGACTCTACTTTTTGGGATGAATGGCAATCGGTCCAAGGGATGGATCATATATTTGCGGGCATCAACGCTGGCTTGGCCCATGAGGGAGTGGTCCTTCGGCTAAATCCTTCTCAGATCCTAAGAAAACCAATTCACATTATCCACCTTGCCACAAAAGAACTAAGCAATGCGGCCAGAATTAACCGTGTTGTGATATCAGTTCCGGTGGGGGCGAGTCTTAAAGTCTATGAAGAGTTCATTTCGATGGATGACGGCACTTTTAAACCTAAAGTGGGTGAGTGGACCAATTCATTGACTCAGCTGAAGGTTGGTCCTGACGCCTACTGCGGTTACTTTCGAATTCTTTCTTCGGTTGATTCCTTTCACACAGGCTCAGTAACCGCAGTGTTAGATCGTGGCAGCCGGCTAGAAACTTTCTCATTGGCCGCAGGCTCGAGATTTGCGCGAATTAATATTGACGTTAAGTTCACGGCGCCGGGGGCGGAGTGCATTTTAGACGGTTTGTACCTTGTACAAGGTGACGAGCATGTGGATCACCACACCACAGTGGATCACACGGTCGGGAACTGCAAAACATTTCAGCTCTACAAAGGTATTTTGGCGGATAAAGGGCGTGCCGTATTTAACGGTAAAATTTATCTTCGAAAAGATGCTCAAGGCTCGGAGGCGTACCAAAGCAATAAAAATTTAATGCTAAGTTCCGAAGCAGAAGTTGATACCAAACCGCAGCTTGAAATTGACGCCAATGATGTCAAAGCGACTCACGGCGCGGCGATCGGGTCGATTAATCCTGCCGAATTATTCTATTTGCGCAGCCGTTGCATTGGCGAGGCCGAGGCCACCGCTATGCTTTGCCTTGGATTTGCAGAAGACTGCGTCATGAAGGTCAAAGATGTTCCAGCGAGAAATTTGTTGAAATTGCGAGTTCATGAGTGGTTTGCCGACTTTGTCGCAACACACGAATTGTTGAAGAAGGAAAACAAATGAGTCGTTTTTCTCGCAATGGAAAATTAAATATCGAAGAACTTCGCAAAGTATTTCCTGTTTTGAGTCGTCAAATTCGCGGCAAAAAATTGACATATCTAGACTCGGGGGCGACGACTCTAAAACCACTTCGAGTGATTGAGGCGGTGGACCATTATTACCGTAATGGCACGGCCAATATTCACCGCGGCGTTCATTTGCTCAGCGAAGAGGCAACATCTCGCTACGAATCCACAAGGACCGCGGTCAAAGACTTCTTAAACGCAGGCGACGAACGTGAAATTGTGCTGACTTCGGGTACGACCGCCGGCATCAATCTCGTAGCAAAGTCCTTCGTCAAATCGCGCGTCAAAACCGGTGACGAAATATTAATTACAGCCATGGAGCACCACGCAAACATTGTTCCGTGGCAAATGCTTCGTGATGAAACCGGTTGTAAACTTGTGGTAGCTCCAGTTCTTGAGGACGGTTCTCTAGACGTCTCGGCGTTTAAATCTCTAATCACTGGCCGTACCAAATTCATATCCTGTGTTTGGATCTCCAATGCGTTTGGCGTCATCAATCCGGTCAAAGAAATGGTGCATGCCGCAAAATCGGCTGGTGTGCCCATCATGTTTGACGCCGCACAGGCAGTGGCTCATGAGGCGGTGGACGTACAAAGTTTGGACTGTGATTTCCTGGTATTCTCAGGACACAAATTGTTCGGACCCACGGGAGTCGGAGTTCTTTATGGCAAAATGAAACACCTCGAAGTCATGCCCCCACAAATGGGTGGTGGAGACATGATTAAATCAGTTTCATTTGAAAAAACTATATATGCAGACGTACCCGCGAAATTTGAAGCGGGCACGCCAGATATCGCAGCGGTTATTGGGCTTGGCGAGGGCATTCGTTTTGTAACAGAAGATTTAGGTTTTGATGTGATCCGTGCCCACGAGCAAGAGTTGCTCGTGGCGGCCGAGCTAGCTCTTCAAGATGTGCCAGATCTCAAAATATTGGGGACAGCTCATCCAAAAGTGCCGATATTTAGCATGATATTGGGCAAAATTCACGCTCACGACGTGGGCACTATTTTGGACTTACAGGGTGTGGCAGTAAGAACTGGGCATCATTGTGCTCAACCGTTGCTGGCTCGATTTGGGGTGCCAGCCACGGTGCGGGCAAGTTTCAGTATTTACAATGATCAAGAAGATATTAAGGCATTGGTCCAAGGCCTTCGTAAGACTTTGGAGATGTTTGCATGAGTGAGAGGGCGTCGGCCATTTATCAAGCTGTGATATTGAATCACAACCGAAGTCCAAAAGGTTACGGAGTTGTGCCTCTTGCCACGCATGAAGCCGATGGATTTAATCCCATTTGCGGGGATAAGGTGAACGTTTCAGCAATAATCGTAAAAGATAAATTTGTTAACTTGGGCTTCACGGCGCAAAGTTGCGCACTTTGCCGCGCCAGTGCCTCGGTCATGATGGAAGCTCTTGCAGATTCTACCCTTAGTAGGGCCGAAGAATTCGTGTCACAGTTTGAAAATATGATTCGTGGAAAAGGTGTCGTAATCAAGGGTGACGCAGCAGCGTTTGAAGCGATGCGGGACTATCCTGCACGCGCAAAATGTGTTTTATTACCGTGGCGCACTCTAACCGAGGCCTTGAAAAATGGTTCTACCGCATCAGGTGTCCCGCCTGGACTGACGTCAGTTTCAACAGAATTAGGAGAATAGGTAAAGTCGTATGTCGCTTCGAGTGATAACCCAATCTACACCAAATCCAAACGCCCTAAAGTTTATCACGGCTAAGGACGTCAAGAAATCTGGAAAAGTGACCTTTGTGCATCCTGCGGAGTGTTTGCATGTGCCACTTGCAACAAATATTCTTGGGCTGCCAAACGTAACAGGCGTTCATTTGTTTGAAAATGTTTTGACCGTCACTCAAGACGGTTTTGGCGACTGGCCTGTGCTGGAAAGTGAAGTGGTCGAAGTTATAAAAACATTTCTACCTGGCCACGACCCCGAATTTGCGACCGACGAAATTGAAGTGGACGAGTCCAATTGGACGGGCGACCGCCGTAAGCTTGAGGAGGTCTTTGACCGCGAAATTCGGCCAGGTCTTCAAGCCGATGGTGGTGACATTGTTATTTTGGAGCTAGTCGATCATATCATTACCGTGAAGTACGAGGGGGCCTGCGGCAGTTGTCCGAGTTCCCGAACTGGCACATTGCAAGGGATCGAAAGTATTCTTCGCCACGAATTTCATCCAGACGCACAAATTATCACGGTGGACTAAGATGCTTGCTGATATTGCCCACTCGGCGCAACCCCAAATGGTTCATAACCATGTCAGGGGTAAAGCCTAGGGATAATTTATGGCTCATGGCCACATGTCTCAGTTGCTCGGCGTTCAATTTTGGAATTTCAGCGGAGATGCCAAGTTCGTATATGGCAAACTTTAATCCGTGTCGTGTTATTCCAAATTGTACCGCTCGTGCGTCAGCACCCTTAAATGAAACGAACATCGGACTGATCGCCGTTAAATGTAGTTTTGTTCGGGAGTCTTCTTGTAAAACGGACCGATAGGATTTGATTGCGAGGGTCGTTTGTGCCTCAAGACCAATGGTTCTGGCCTTATCACCCGCAACACTAAGGCGGCCGGATTCACCGGCGGCAAAAAAACTGGTCCACGTCAAAGCCACAATCTCCGTCGATTTCAGTCCTTCGCGGCTAAATAATAGTAGCAAAGCGAGGTCTCGCGCTGACTTGAGTGCTGTTTCTCCCGAACTAGCGAGGCTTAGCATCAAATCAATTTTATCTTCTGAAATTTCTCGCGCCGCGTTATTTTCGTGGGTCGGGACAATGGCCTCTTCAAATGGGTTTCCATGCAGGTGGCCCGTTTCTTCTTGCCAGCGAAAAAACATTCGAATGGCAATGATGGCGCGCCGAATACTGTTAGGTTTTGAGCCCCGATTGACGAGGAATTCTTTGTATTGGTCTAGCGTCGATAGTCCAATGTCTCCAGAGTGGATGGCCTCAGCCTCTAAGAACTCTAAAAAATTTGACATATCGCGGGAATAACACTCCATAGTGGCTTTTTGTTTGCCACTCGCAGTTAAATTCGCGCGAAAACCAGCAATTTTTGTAGCATCTAGCGTAAACATGAGTACTTTCTGCAAATTAGACGAACTTTATGATACAATTTGACAAGTTAACCTGCAAGTTCTCTAAATACGTTATCATCAATTTCGGAGGCGGTGTGAATAAAAGTTTCGCGCAAGTTAATTTAGGGTTTCTACGAGCGATCGTCGCAGTTCCGGGCCAAGGCATTGGTTGGATGAGATCTATGTTTCTTCCTATGTTTCTTCCTATGATTGCCTTTTCTTTTTTAGTTCAATTATCTGAGGCGAGGGCTACTGTAGTGGGCGGAGCTGTGGCAGCTGCCGGAACACGTCAGGGGTCGAGAATTGGAATTCAGAAATCGGTTAGCCCGTCCCTTCGTTTAGAGTCGATGGTCGTCGAAGTCAACGGAGAACGGCGCCGAGTGGACCCAGCCGTCGGGTTTTCGGTCGTGCGCGGTGATTTGGTGACGGTTATTGATGGCTGGTTGTTAGACAAGTCGAAAGCCATTCCGCTGATCGATTTCGTTGGCTTTGCCTCAAAGTTGAAAACATCTTCTCAAGGCGACCGCGGCAAGGTTATTAATACAGGTCGTGATCTTGATTCAAGACAGAGTATTGGCGGAAAGGGTGTGGCGTACGAAATCCGTGCGCTGGGGGCCGGCGTTGATTATGGGTCCATAACGATGTCGATCGAACCGCCGACGTTATTATCTTTTGAGGTTGAGATTAACGGTGTGCACCGCAAGCTTGGTACAGGCGACCGATTACGTCTTGGACCTCGCGATGGGGTTCGCGTGACGGAGATCCTTACAAATATTCGGGGCAACGAGAATGTGTCGCACGAGCTCGCCAGCATACCTGGGAAAAGAGGGCAAGTAACAAAGGAAATTAGGTTTGCCCGAGGTGACCTCGTGTTTGCGCGTATTCCGATTCAATGGCAGGAGAAATGAAAATTTTGAATCTCGACCGCAGGAGGATTATTGAAGTTATTGGGATTCTAGGAATAACCACCGCGCTGGTGGCTATTAGCCGCCTAGAGTCCAGACTTTTTTCAATCAGTGAGACAATGGCGCGAGAGCATTCGTTATTAGCCTCAATTTTCTATTACGGCATTATCAATCTCAATGTTTTTCTTGCAATTTTGCTCAGTCTTTTGGTTGTTCGAAACATTGCCAAACTAGTGGTGGACCGCCGTCGCGGGGTATTCGGTAGTCAGCTTAGAACAAAACTTGTGGGCGTATTGATCATATTCTCTCTGGTGCCTACGGCGCTCGTGTTTTACGTCAGTACGCGGTTTATCACTCAAAGTTTTGATGAATGGTTTGGGGGCAGGGTTAAGCAAACCACGTTGCAAACGAGGGACGCGGGCGCGCAAATTTATATGCAAGATCAGCGTCGCATTGAGGCCGTTGCGCAGTCGGTCGCTTTGCGTCTCCACGTGCCGGCAGGCTCTATTATTGGCAATGAATTGATATTGGATCCAGACATACGAGCGTTGGAAATTGAGTTTGGAATTCAATCAATTCGAGTTTATACGCCGGCTGGTGTGCAAGTTGCCGGCGAACCGTCAGTGGTCTCGGCTAAGGAAATCCAAAGGCCGATATCGGACGCGATTTTGGAGCTGACTAGACGCTTTTCTAACGAGCCTTTGATGACAAGTGCTTCGACGGTATCGGTGGAAGAGGGCCGAGACATTGTGCGTGCCGGTGTTCCGCTGCGCTCGCGTGCTGGGGACATCCTTGGGGTTGTTGTGCTTGAGGAAAAATTTGATGTTCCGGTGTTAGCTAATATCCAAGTCATTTTAGATGGGCTAGCGACATTAAAACCGGGGGCGCAGCTTGTGCGCGTGAGTTATTTAATTTTGGTTACGGTCATGACACTATTAATTGTTTTTGCCGCCGTTTGGTTTGGATTCTACGTGGCAAGGGCCATTACGGGCCCGCTACAGTTGTTGGCGGCGGCGACGAAAGAGGTTGCTCTCGGTAACTATGCCATCACGTTAAGTAACCCTGCCGACGATGAGGCAGGGCAGTTAACCAAAGCTTTTAATGTGATGATTGGCGATCTGTCGCGACAGAAAGATGACGTTGAGTCGTCGCGGCTGAGGCTTGAGGAAAACAACCGAGAGCTCGATAAGCGCAGTAGGTATATGGAGATTGTTTTTGAAAACATCGCCTCCGGCGTCATCGCGGTGGATGCGAAGGGGGCGATTACAGCGTTCAACGACTCGGCCATGGAGATGCTAGGAATCAATGTAGAAAGCCCTATTGGGAAAGATATTGTTGAGGTCCTAGGGCAGAATCTCTATGACGGACTTTGGGCATTGATTGGCCATGATAAAACATCGGTGGCTCGCGAGCTTGACCTCCGAGATTTCGGAATTGATGCAACGGTCTATGTGGCCGCAAGTTATATTGAGACAGTAAGTGGTCAAAGGCAGGGATCGGTGATGGTCCTTGATGACGCCACGGACCGCATCAGGATGCAGAGGGCGACCGCCTGGCGCGAGGTGGCTCGGCGGATTGCGCACGAGATCAAAAACCCGCTCACCCCAATTAGGCTATCCGCGGAACGCCTTTTACGACGCTTTTCCAGCCGTTTCGAAGGGGCGGAACATGTTGTGTTTGAGAGCTGTATTGAGGCGATTTTGGTTCAAGTGGAAACGCTTCGGGAGTTGGTGAATGAATTTAGTAAATTTTCCAGAATGCCTACAATTCAAATTCGATCAGCCAATCTTAACCATATCGTTAGTTCAGCAGCGGATGTGTTTAGGCAGGCGTATCCCGGCATCCAAATATTGGAGTCTTATGGGCCGCTGCCAGATGCGCAAATTGACCCTGCACAAATCAATCGAGTGATAGTGAATCTGATGTCAAACGCGATCGATGCTGTTGTGAGCTCGGGGCGGCCTGGCGTGATTAATATTGTTACGCGAATGGAGCTAGCGTTAGAATGTGGAATCATTGAAATTTTAGACAACGGCCATGGAATTCCAGAGGCCATTCGCGATCGAGTTTTCGAGCCATATTTCTCGACTAAAGACAACGGAACCGGCCTTGGGTTGGCAATGGTGAATCAAATTGTTAATGATCACGGCGGTTATATTCGTATCGCTAAAAGTGATGAAAATGGCACACTAGTAAGAATTGAACTTCCATTGAATGGGCGGGTGAGGTCATGAGTCGCGGGTCGTTAAAATTACGAGTTCTAATCATCGACGATGAAAAAAGCATCTGCAGCAGCTTAGCCAGCGTGGTTGAAGATGAGGGTTGGCTGGCCGCCGCGGTTGGGGATGGGTTGAAGGGTCTTGTCGAGGCCAAGCTAAATCCACCAGATCTGGTGTTTCTGGATATTTGGATGCCTGGTATGGATGGCATAGAGGTGCTTCAGCGCCTACGAGCCATGATCTCTGACTTGCCTGTGGTTATTATGAGCGGCCACGCAACCATCGAAACGGCCGTAAAGGCCACGCGATTAGGAGCATTCGAGGTACTTGAAAAGCCGCTTGAGCTAAATAAAATTATTTCCTTGCTAGAGCAAGCAAAAGTACTCGTTCAAAAAAAGCAGTCTGGCCAATTGCTCAAGCCAGCTATCGATTTGATTGGCACCTCGGCGCCGATTGAGTTGATGAGAAAACAAATTGCGGCGGTTGGACCTAAGAATGCGTCTGTATTAATTACGGGTGAAAATGGCTCAGGTAAAGAGGTTGTGGCGAGGCTCATTCACCATCTGAGCCCCCGGGCGGCGAAGCCATTTATTGCGATTAATTGCGCTGCGATTCCTGAGGAGCTCATTGAAGCGGAGCTTTTTGGTCACATAAAAGGGGCGTTTACAAATGCCATTGCGGACCGAAAAGGGCGATTTGAATTGGCCCATCAAGGCACAATATTTCTAGATGAAATAGGCGACATGTCGCTAAAAACACAGGCGAAAATACTAAGGATTCTTCAAGAAAGGTCCTTTGAACGAGTCGGAGACCACAAGAGTATTCAGATTGATGTAAGGGTTTTAGCGGCGACAAATCGCGACCTGTCTGAAGCCATAAGAACTGGGAATTTTCGCGAAGATCTCTTCTACCGCCTGAACGTCATTCCTTTAAACATGAGTCCACTGCGCGAGCGTCGAGATGATATTCCAGCTTTAGTAGATTTCTTCATGCGAGAACTTTGCCCAACCGGGTCAATGCTGCCGAAGGTTTCGCCTGAGGTTATGGTGTCCTTAATGGCCTATGAGTGGCCCGGAAATGTTAGGGAGCTTAAAAATGTTCTTGAACGGCTGCTGATCATGAGCACTGGCGGCAACATCGATCGAGGAGACCTGCCAGAGTGCTTCACAACGGGATTTTCCGAGGGTTCGGAGATGAATTCGACCGGCCAGAGTCTTAAGGATGCTAAAAGTG
>CANJQY010000085.1 GCA_947476525.1 Oligoflexales bacterium | reverse complement strand
TGCTGGTATTCGACGATTGTCCATTTGCTATCAGGAATATTTTAACGGACGCCGTCCGCACCAAGGAATCAACGGTAAAACACCGACTCAAGTCATCCAGCTAGAAAGTCGACAGACCCTAATTCCCGCAATTCGATACTCCAAGACGCCTGAAGTGGACGGTCTTATCACCAGTTTTAAGCGGACAGCATAATAAAGCGGTAGTACAGGCCGCGCCGCTAATTTGACGACGGCAAAACCAAAATTCTGTCATTGGCCAAGTCGCTGATGTAGAGGCGAGGACCATCGACATAGGGCGCAAATGGCCTGTTAAAGGCCGTTGCGCTCATGCCGCTTAGGTTTTCGGTGACTGTTGTCATGCTGGGCTGACCGATGACCATATCAGCCGCCTGCTGATTCACCGTCGGGATTGTGTTCCAGACCAGCACGCGGTTGTTACTTTCATCAGCAACATACAGCCGATCGCCAGTGCTAAAAAGCGACGAAGGCATATTCATACTCTGCGCACTGATGCCGCCGTTATTGGTGGCGCCAGAAGTCATATTTGGCTGTCCCAAGACAACGTCCGCCGGCTGGCGATTTACTGTGGGTATGGTGTTCCAGATAAGCACGCGGTTATTAGCTTGGTCCGCGATGAAAAGCCTGGTCCCGTCGCTATGCGCCCAACGAGGCTGGTAAAGCGATATAGCCGTGGTGCCGCCATTGTTCGCGGTGGCTGTCGTCATATCTGGCTGCCCCAGGACTACATCTGCTGGCTGATTATCGACTGTCGGCAGAGCATTCCAAATAAGGACTCGGTGATTGTACATATCGGCCACGAATAGGCGTGTCCCATCGTAAAATGCGGAATAAGGAAAGTAGAGCGACCGGGCGCTGAGACCTCCGTTGTTGAGCGCATTGGACGCCATATTGGGTTGACCGAGCACAACATTCGCAGGTTGTTGTGTCGTTGCCGGCGGCGAATTCCAGATCAATACGCGATTATTGTATTCATCGGCGATGAACAGTTTGCCACCATGAGCATTGATTGAAGTTGGCAGATTGAGAGTGACAGCGCTTACGCCCCCACTATTAGCGTCACCAACTCTCATATTAGGTTGACCAAGGACCAAATCCGCAGCTTGTTCGTTACTGGTTGGCGTGTTGCTCCAAATCAAAGCGCGATTGTTTTGTTGATCAATCGCGTAAAACCGCGGGCCGTCACTAGTCGTCCCTATGGGAAAACTAAGTGTCTGCGCGGTTGTGGCAAAGTTATTTGCTTTATTGGAAATAAAATCGGGTTGGCCGAGCACGAGATCCGCAGCTTGCTGGTTGCTCGTGGGAAATGTATTCCAGATTAATATCCGTCTATTCGAGTTATCGCCGACAAAAAGCCGCGTGCCGACCGCAAATACCCGCTCTGGCGAATAGAGACTCTGGCCACTGACACCGCCAATATTAATGGCATTTCCCGCCATGTCGGGTTGACCTAGCACCAAATCAGCCTGCGTTCGGTTGACCGTCGGGATGGTGTTCCAAATCAACACCCGGTTAGCACTATAGTCCGCCACCATTAATCGCGTGCCATCGGTCGTTATAGCCGTTGGCATCCATAGCGACTGGGAGCTAGTACCACCGTTGTTACAAGTCCCAGTAGTCATATCAGGCTGACCGAGGACAACATCAGCCGCCTGCCGGTTAACAGTCGGCAGACTATTCCAGATCAAAGCTCGGCAGTTTAATGTGTCGGCAATGAACAAGCGGCTGCCGTCTCCCGATACTTGGACAGGGAACCAGAGCGATTGGGCATTGATAGGCACACCAGCATTTATGGCGCCTGAGACCATATCAGCCTGACCCAACACCACATCGGCGGCCTGTTGGTTGACCGAAGGGATCGCGTTCCAAATTAAAATGCGGTTATTATATTCATCGACCAGATAAAATTTTCCGCCGCTCACGTACATCCCGCGAGGGCCATTCAAGCTTTTCGCGGTAATCCCCCCGTTGTTTTTGGTGTTCGACATCATATTGGGTTGGCCTAGGACGACGTCGGCGGGCGTCTGATGAACCGTAGGTATGCTGTTCCAAATCAGGACCCGATTGTTATCAAAATCAGCTACAAAAAGGTGTGTGCCATCACTATAGACGCCTTTGGGGCCGCTAATACTTTTGGCGCTGAGCCCGCCATTATTTTGAATAGTTGACGTTAAATTAGCTTGACCCAGCACGACGTCCGGAGCTTTTTGAGTGGTCGTGGGCAGCGTATTCCAGATCAAAATGCGGTGATTCTGGTAGTCAGCAGCAAACAAACGGGTGCCGTCCGATGACACATGGTGGGGACCATTCAAGCCAAGCAGCGCATTGCGATCCGTCGCAATATCGGGTTGTCCGAGCGCGATAGGTAGGATCGCCAGACTCATACCGTTATTGGAAGCGTTCGTGACATTTCCCGCCAGATCAAGTGCCATGACACATGCATAGAATTGACCGCCGACCATGCCTGAAAGAGTGTGGCTCGTGGTAGATAGTCCTGAAACTTGTGCGATGACCGTCGCGCAACCGGGATCGGTCGAAATTGAGAGCCTATAGGACATCGCCGTCGCTGATACCGACCAGCTGATAGTCGGCGAAGCGCCAACGGGGCTTTGCGGATCTGTAATTGTAAACGCGCCTAATCTCTCTTTGGGTTCGATTTTGGATGGGGTGGCAACCGCGGGCTTCTTCGTTCTGGTTATAGTTTTTACTTTAATTTCGGAACGGCACGTAGTCAAAGCTCCGACGAGTGCTGACATGGTCACGAGTTTTATTGAAATGGCCATATGCAATCCTTGTTGTTGACTGGACAAATTTTAGAATTTATCCAATTCGTAACCCGCGGTATTCGAAGCCATGCTATTTATTTACGTGCGACGTCACTGCTCGCGACGCGGTACCAAAGATCAACAATCGGAAGGCTATTGCCACTTGCCGTCTTGAAAGTTCCGGCCTGAAGGACGGCGTTGCCAGATTGAAGGTCAGTTTTTGCAGTCTTTTTGTACGCAACAGGTATCGATACGACGTCTTTTTGGCTGAGTGAGAGCATTTTCTCAGAACCCATCTGCCACAACTTTAAGTCCTTGAAGTTCGCATCTTTGGCGTCGATAGCTCCATCGTGATTGCTATCGAGGATTGCAAGCGCTTCGAACCCATTTTGATAGAGAGCTTTATGACTGGTAGGTCCAGAGTAATTACCAAAGAGTTCAGTTGCGTCGTCTATTTTACCATTTTGGTTTCGATCCATCGCCAAAAGGTAGTCACTGCGATCAAGGGTATTGGCTAATTGATCTGCATGACCATCGGCGTTGATGTCAAATGATACCATTTTGTGTTGACCCCCGAATACGCCGTCATTGCCAAAATCAAGTACGAGTGGACTTGCAGAACGGTCGCAATCTTCGACGTCGTCTGCACGCGGGTCGTCACTCTTCGGAACGTCGGCTAGAAAATTGGCCTTATTGATATTGTTACCAAGGCGTTGTTGTCTCTTTGAGTTTCCTGATTTTTTATCAAAAACTTTACTGTTGAAACCACTTACCTTAGACAGAAGTGTTAAATTTACATTCAATAACACATCAGCTGAATCGGCTTTACCAAGGCCGTCAGAGATCTTTAAGCCGTGGATGCTGCCGAACTGTCCTAAAGGAGCGTGGACGAGCTCTCCATAAAACCCTTCGCGTGGTAGACTATAGGTATTATTTCCGTTTTTGCCTCGGGCACCAATGGGATTCTTTAGGTTGGCCAAATCTTTTTTGGCGGAGAAAACGACTTGTTCTTTACATTTTGGAAAAGTTGCATCACAAAGTCCAACGGTATAAATTCCGTCTTCGACACCTAGTGCTTTGAAATCAACTTTCAGTTTGCCGTCCGCCAGCACATCCGAAAGTAGAGTCTCAGAGAGATCGCCGGCTTGGACGACTTTTTTTACATTATTAGAACTTACAAACACTAGTTCCACACCCTTATCTGCAAGAAAAAAGTTCGTTTGCACTGTTTTGGTAAGGTGATTAGAGCACAAGCGACCAACAGGAATCTCACTCATTTTAGGTATATAGTCTTTGCTGGCGAGGAGTTGTTCGTAGTTGTCCGCATCGGGTAGGACTTCTACCGCAAGACCTTTATCGCCAGCAGGCTTTTGATCGGCGGCGCTCTTCTTGCTGTTAGCTTTGCTGCGCACCTCGTCTCCAGTGAGGCTCGCGCTACTGCAACCATTCGCAAGGATCAATAGACTTAGAGCTAAATTAATGTGCAAAAAGTGCCTCGCTGCCGACCAAATTAAAGAATTCATGTGATACCCCCCTAAAAGATGTTTACTGTTTGCGTGATGCTTCACGAGCGCAGCCTCTAACTAAGAGTATCGGCTATTGTCCGAAAATCTAAAGGGAACCATTTTAAAACCTGCAAATACAGTTAGTTAAATCATCTGTTAGCAACCTATCAATAAGTCTGGGTAACAGGCCAGTTGAGCAGATTGAAATTTTGCCAAAATTTTCAGATTCGCCGCGGTGCCAATGCCGCCATGACTATTGTCGATGGGGACAAGGTTGATTTTTGCATCTTTAGCTTGGCCTATAGATTTCTTCATATTGATCGATCATCGACTGGGCGTCATCAGACAGTTCGTCGGAGTCTTTATCTTTAAATTTTATGGGTGTTTTTAGGCAAAAGCAGAAAGAAACAGCAGCACTTTGATTGTAAAATAGGCGACTTTATTTAAGCCAGATAGGGAGCCCCCTCTGTTTGTCCTAGTGCTCAGGCCTGTCACTGAGCAGGTCTGGCTAATGATGTCAAATGTAGTCTAAATAAAATGCCCGACTGTCTCATTTTGATTGAAAATTTCGGTAGATAGCATTGTAAATTTCACTTAGGACAGTAAGTAATTCCAGTCTTAAAATTGTCAAATCCAAAACCAAAAGTGTTAATACCTTTTGAACCTTTGAAGTTGACACGAGAAATATTCGTACCGTTAGAAGTTATTGTCAAATGAGTTAATGCATTATTACCTGAGCCACCGCCATACCCGCTAGCATTAAAGGTCTTTGCGCCAGCTACGGGGCTACCTGCGGAATCATAGGGTGTTATCGTCCATGACTCATCTCCATCCATGTCCGCCAAATCGAATTCAATTTTTTTTGCGGGAAAATCATAGAACGCATCAAATGCTATATTCTTTGTTGACATCGCGCCCGAAATTGAAAGCACCCTTCGCCCTCCATTACCCCCACTGCATAACTGGTTGTGATTTGGTCTTTTGGGGCACATCGCTGACGCCCAAGCCTCGAATGCCGGTTCTGAGTCACCCTCGGAAACTACTTCAGCTAACCGTAAATTTCCTCCGACTTTTGCTTCAAAACTAATACCATAAGCGGCGCGTAAATATGTGTTCATCTTTGCATTTACGGCGGACCCTAAAGCAGCAGGTATTGTTTCAAAGTCCAAATTTTTTGGCACTACAGCCAATGTTGTATTCATACAAGCTACCTTCGGACACGCCACTTTCACACTTTTAAACAGCGGAGCCCAATCATACATTTTGCCATTCATTGGATCTTTAATGACGGCACCATTTACAACTCTTCGGTATTCCATATCTAACTGGTAGAATCCATCACCAAGGCTGCATGTTGAACGCGCTTCCACACCGCCGCCCATGACTCCAAACGGAGAAACTTTCGGAATTAAAACTGTATTGTCTTGTTTGCGAATTTCAATATATTGAGACGTTCCACATAAAGAAACTTGGTTAAGCATGGTTTTAGTACAGTCGATGCTCGACCTAATGAGAGCCCTGACATCTTCAACTTCACCCCGATCTATAATATGTTCTTGAGTTCCTATACTCGATGCAAAGAATCTTGCGCCCATGACTGCCACAATGCCAAATAACCCAATTGATACAATATTTTCCACCATGGTCATGCCAGAATTAGACTGCTTTAAGGAGCCAAAATACTTGTTAAATAAAATTTGAATCAGTTTCATGCAATCCTTCCTTCACAAGCTAAGGACATATTCTGGGAGTAGCAAACAAAGGTGCGCCGTCAAAAGGTGCGCCCGCAATAGAATTGACTTTCGAATAGAAAACCATGTACTGGTGGGCTACACCACTACATTGGGCTTGCAAGTAATAGGGGCCAATCTTCGTTTGCATTGATCCAGTATTTGTTGAAACCAAAGGATATGTTGCAGTATAGCCGCGCTTCAAAGCGATAACTTTGCCATTGGGGCAGGACGTTGGCCAAGAAATTGTTGTCTCTGTACAATCAACACCTAGTCTAATATAATTTCGCAAATCTTCTACTTCGCCTCTATTTTCAATTTTTTTAGAAACGATCATTTGATTCCTAAACATATTAGAAAAAATCACTGCTAAAAGCCCAAATATGGCAAGACTCACCATCAGGCCAATTAATGATAGACCAGCCAGACCCTCAGGATGTAAGAACTTAGATTTATTGACTCGCATTTGCGTTCGTACCTGATCAAAAGTTTCCATAGATTTAATCTTAAGTGAGCCATGTAGGTAATGTCAATCCCGACTTCTCGCATGTGAAACCCCTCTGTGTCAAAAAGGGTGAGAAAACTATGACTATATTCGAATCCCGCATTGAAGACCTGACCCAAGATGGCGGTAGCCATCCTGGAGCCTCCGGCAGGCAACGATTTCAGACTAAGGGGCCTGTTAAAACTAGGCACGACACTGATCAATTAAAACTTTAAAACCAAGGGCGATTTCCAACGAGAGTTTCATTGCCTCAATTTCCTTTAAATATCGATTTTTGATCTGACGAGTATCGCCTAATTTCATAAGCTCAATTTCAAACAATGACAAACACCTGACCCGACACTTCGGCGCATTCAACGGATGTCAGCGCGTCGACTGGCGGATCACACACTACCCGCCCTTTCGAGTCTAAGTCAAAGGTCCCGCCGTGAGCGTGGCAGACGAGGCGTCCCGCAGTTATCTCGCCGAATTCACTCAGTTTAATCGGTTGATGGGAGCACTGATCTAGGTAACACTGAATTTGACCGAGGCGACGAATCAAGATGACATCCACCCCGGAAACCGTCCTAGGGACGATGGCCCCTTCCAAGAACTCCGCAGCCGCACCTACTGCATGCCTTTGGGGTGAGCCCACTACAGGACCCCACGGCGCTCTTGGTCGCGTTCAATGGCGCGGAAGAGAGCCCCAAAATTACCTTCTCCAAATCCAAGATTATTTTTGCGTTGGATAAATTCAAAGAAAATTGGGCCAATGACATTCTTTGAGAAAATCTGGATCAGGTAACCGCTGTCGTCACCGTCAACAAGGAGATTGTAGTCCTTAATTTTTTGATGGTCCTCGCTCACAATTGGAATTCGCGTAAAAACTTCGTCATAATAATCAGCGTCGATGTCAAGAGTGTCAAACTTTGCGCCTTCCATTTCCTTCATGGTATTCAAAATATTGGGTGTAAGAAGTGCGATGTGCTGAATTCCTTGCCCCTTATATTCGCGGAGGTATTCGTTGATTTGACTTTTATCTTCTGTGCCTTCATTTATCGGAATGCAAAAACTTCCACAAGGCGAGCGTAGTGCAAAACTTAACAGGCCAGTTTTTTCGCCGCGAATATCAAAATAGCGCACGTCCTCAAAGCCAAAAACATCGCGGTAAAAGTTTGCCAGCGGCAAGAGCTCTCCAGGATAGACGTTGTTGGTCAAATGATCCATAAGTGCGAAACCTTTTGGTTTTGCAAGAGTTGGAGACTCGGCCGCGACAAATCCCATTTGGTCATATCGTGCAGGGTTTTTGTGGTCGTCGATAAAATAAATGACACTTTCACCTACGCCAACTATGGCCGGGACTTTTTTGCCGTTTCGCATGTAGTCGGTCTTTAGGGCCGGCTTCGCGCCGCGAGATACGGCAACTGTGAAGGCCAGCTCTGCGTTTTCAACGCGCCACCCCGTCGAGCACACGCTTGGCCCGTGAAGCTTCGCAAAATCGGCGGCAAACGACTTCGGATTTTTGTTGATCAGAAAATGAATGTCACTTTGATTGTAGTAGTCGACCTGGCCTATAGGGTCAGACTTGATGCGGGAAAATCCCAAATCAAAAAAGAGCGAGTGGAGATTTTCTGGGTTCGGCGAAGCAAATTCTACAAATTCAAAGCCGAGTATTCCAACTGGATTTTTGGGGGATGTGGTCATGTAGCTCTCCTTCATTAGTTCAAATTTAGGCTTTTAATGGATTCGCGTTAATAAGCATTTTTGTGAATAATGCCTCGTACTAGAGTTAGAAGTAGGATTCGGATGTCAAAGCTTAAAGACCAGTTTTGAATATAATAGAGATCGCACTCGATCCTCTTTTCAATGCTCGTATCGCCGCGCCAGCCATTGACCTGGGCCCAACCGGTGATCCCTGCCTTGACTTTGTGTCGCAAGAAATATCCCGGGATGTGGCGGCGAAAATCATTAACGAACACTGTTCGCTCTGGGCGAGGGCCGACCAAACTCATATCCCCGAACAAGACATTGAAAAACTGCGGCAGTTCATCCATGCTGGTTCTTCTCAGAAAGCGGCCAAGTGGGGTCGCCCTGTTGTCACCCTCAGTGGCGAAAATAGCCCCGGTTTTCTTTTCTGCGTCTACCGGCATTGTTCGAAATTTCCAAATCATAAAAGTATGACCATCGAGCCCCATTCGTTCCTGGCGATATAAAATCGGGCCGCGCGAGGTTAGCGGAATCAGAATACTCGCAGCAATCATAATAGGGGAAAAAATAATAATTGCGACCACTGCTCCAAAAAAATCTACAAGTCGCTTAAATATGCCTTGGACTCCGACTAGCGGGCTATCATGAATACTTATTACTGGGACGCCCGAAATTAACTCGATGCCTGCCGCCAATCGCGTGAATTTCATCAAATCTGGCAGCAACTTAACGTCCGGCACCTGATTGGCGATGGCCTCAAGTTTTTCCTCGATCCACCCGAAATTTTTATACGACAACGCAACGACAACGGTTTGCATGGGATGAGCCACGAAAAATGATGGCCAATCGGTTTGATCGTCAAAAATTCGCAAATTTTTACCGGCCGCAATTTTTTGACCAATTTCAATTTGATTTTGATCCCCCACGAGAATGATGCCTGCAATGTCGTTGGCTGCGATGTCGCCCAACTCAGCCATTTTTATGGCAGTTTCCACGAACTCGCCAGAGCCGATGATTAAAGTCCTTCGGCGGGGAGAACGCTTGCGGTAGATTCGTAACGACTTTCGAATGAGGCTTCGCCCTGCAATGATCAAAATAGGATGAATAATCGCAAAAATACTGATTGTAATGCGACTGTAGCGATATTCTTCGTAAAAATAGGTGAACGTAATAAAAGCCAGCGTCGCGATCACGCAGGATTGTAAGATGTCTAGGGCCTCAATAATCGCACTTCGGTGACGATTGCTACGTCGGTAAAATCCTGAGGCCGCAAACACCCCTATCCAAATCACGGCGATAAAGGGTATGAGCTTCAAATAGAGGCCCACCGCGGGCACACCGTGTGAAACTTCCATTCCACTGTGAAAGCGAATGATCCACGCGATTCCCCACGCCAAAAAAACCATAAGGATATCGACCCCAAGGCGAATGACCGTCAGTGCGTTTTGTTTGTGTGGATTCATAAGGTCACATCTTGTTCAAGTAGCTTGTCAATAATAACGCGCATTTTTACAGTAAATCCCTCGCGACTATAATTGGAAGCATATTGTTCGAGGTCAAGCCGGCTCCACTTCGTGGACTTGTGTCGTTCGATGGCTGCACACAGGGACTCGGCCGTAGGCTCATCGAAAAATACGCCTGTTTTATTTTCAATAATGTAGTCCAGCGCACCACCGGCCTTGTACGCTATCACCGGTGTGCCTGCAGCCATGGCCTCAATCGCCGTGATGCCGAAGTCTTCAACGCCGGGGAATATTAGGCCATCGGCCTCTCGCATTAGGGTGGTCCACGTTGAGTCATCTGGGCCGTTGATGACTGTGGTGTGAGGGCCGGCCATGGATTTCAAGGATTCGTACTCTGGGCCCTGTCCTGCTAAGATTAATTTGCGGCCGAGTTTCTCACACGCAGATATGGCCAAATCAAAACGCTTGTAGCCAACAAAGGCTCCAGCAGCGAGCAGATATCCCTTTTTGATTTGTGTATCGGAGCTTTGAAATTTTTTCACGTCAACAGGCGGCGGCACGACGAGTGCAGACCTCCCGTAGTATTTCTTGACTCTTTGTTTAATGAAGTCTGAATTTGCAACAAATAAATCGACTCGCGTCGAAGATACGGTATCCCACACCCGCAGGAGTGAGCTAATTAAATCAACGATAAATCCAACGATGGGAATTCTTCTTAACCCACCGACGTACTCGTCGCGCTGATCCCAAACATAGCGCATTGGCGAGTGTATATAACACAAATGGCGCGCACTAGGATCTACAAGCACGCCCTTTGCGACGCAACTTGATGTGCTAATTATGAGGTCGTAACCAGAAAGATTAATTGATTCGATCCATATAGGAAAAAATGGTAACAGCGCTTTTCGCATGAATCGAAACCGGTTTGCGCCCGGGTGAACGATGATGTTTCGTTGCCGAAATGGCTCTGGGATGGTTGATAAATCACAAAAAAGAGTGAAAATAGGTGCATCAGGATAGAGGCTTGCGAGTGATTCTAGAACCTTCTCACCCCCCCGCCAACTGACCAGCCAATCGTGAACAATTGCTACTCGCACGGCTTTTACGCCTCCTTTGCCAAAACGCCAAATTATATTAACCCGCAAACGCCTGACCGCATTATGGTTACAAACTTCGAAAGTCGCACCATAAATCGCAACAATTCGCTCAAGTTGCGTCCCGCCAAGGGTTTGAGCCAAAAAAATAATGCTGGGCAAAATTTGCACCCAGTTAGAACATAAGGTTATGATAAAAGTATAGGTTACAAAACTATTTTCTTGACACGCTTTAATTCACTTGAATGAATTCGGGTCAACCCTCGCAAGTGTGCATGCGCTTATCCCCTAATTACTGCGGGAGGTGCCGTTCGACCTTTAGAATGGAGAATCAACTCGATATGAGCTATTCTGACAAGCGCACAGAAAATGTACTTCCCCAAATGCCTGTTGCGAAGTTGCTTTATGAGCTGCCTTTGGCCTTTCATACAGAAACATGGGTCCATAGCTTTCCCGAGATCATCGGGCGCAGTAGCGCAATGTGCGCAGTCCTAGAATGTGTAGCCAAGATTTCTAGGAGTGATAGCTCCGTTTTAATTAACGGTGAAAGTGGAACCGGAAAAGAATTAATCGCCCAGGGCATTCACCGCCTGTCCAACCGAAATCATAAGCCTTTTATCGCGATCAACTGCAGCGCAATTCCTGAAAGCCTTTTAGAAAGTGAGCTCTTCGGCCACGAAAAAGGCGCCTTCACAGGCGCGATTCAACGCCACCACGGAGTTTTTGAGCGCGCCAACGGAGGGACGTTATTCTTAGACGAAATTGGCGATATGGCGCCGGCGTTGCAATCGAAACTTTTGCGAGTGCTTCAAGAAAAAACGTTCACGCCAGTAGGCGGAAAGGAACTCTGCCGGGCCGACGTTAGAGTTATAGCGGCAACGCATGTCGACCTAGACGGCGCAATTATAAATGGAACGTTTCGCAGTGACCTTTATTACCGTATCAATGTTTTGCCAGTAACTCTCCCCGCACTTCGTGAGCGCAGCGAAGATATTCCTCTACTACTGGCCTACTTCATGGAAGTCTCTAACCGGATGCATCCTCAGCAACAGCCTTGTTGGTTCACTCAAGACGCGTCGGCGATTCTGAGTAGTCAAGCGTGGCCGGGCAATATCCGTCAACTGCAAAACCTCGTGGAGCGTCTTGTGGTCATGCGTGGCGGTGGCCAAATTTCTGTTGAGCACCTTCCGCGCGAATTTCAGATGGCACGTCTAGGTCAATCGCCAATGAATGCTAATGACTTCGCCGCGTCGCGGGCTGCAAATTCAAATAGCTTCGGCGTGCAGGCGCAGGCGCCTTTAAATTGGAAAACCAGCGCGTCAATACCGCCTTCGTCCCTGCAAAGTCTCAATCCAAGACCTGGAATCAACGCAATGACTATGCCAGATTCTTTTGGAACCCTTCCCTTGCAAGGGATTGACCTTGTCGGATTCATCGAAAGTTTGGAAAACAGTCTCATTACCCAGGCGCTCTTAAGAACCGATAATAATCGTAATCAGGCAGCAAAACTATTGGGAATGAATCGAACGACCCTTGTGGAACGAATCAAAAAAAGGAAAATTTCCCCAATGAATCCAGCAAGTGAGGAATTATAATAAGAAACGATGCCTCGAAATTTTGGTAACCTAGAAAAATTAGGTATTCTGATAAGTAGGGAAAATTAATTAGGACAAACGAACGGGGGTTTTATGGCTAGGAAGACATTCATTCAACTAAGTTTAGTTTCTATCGCAGTATTCACTGCAGGGACAACGGCGTCAGCATTCGTTGCTCCCCAACATAACCTCACGACGAGTGCAATGAATAGTTTATTGGCAAAAGGAGAAAAAACTCTTCGCCCCAATACCGTTTCGTTAAATAAAAAAAGTTTTGATTCTCGCTTCGGTGCGGGAACAAAAGTAGAAGTGGACGCCCATAGCGGAGCGGTTCGACTTATCACAGGTGATCTTTCAGGTAGCAGTCTGCCGAGCACCGCAGTCGCAAGTGATTTTATAGACGTGGCTACAAATTGGATTATCTCACACTCAGATATTCTACAAGTGAGCCTTGACGATGTGGTCATTAACAGTGATGCAACTCTTATCGGCGATAACGTCCAATTCATCTCATTCAAAGTAGTGAGAGATTCAATTCCCGTTTTTGATGCGTCGATCAACTTTCGCTTCAAATTCGGCAAATTGGTCCAAATTCAGACAAGCACGTTTGGCGAGGCACTTGACGACGGCCGTTCCGATTTCGTCAGCGCGACCGATGCCATTGAGCGAATTGCTTCCGCAGCCACTATTCAAGAGCGTGGACAAGCTTTTAGAGTTGTTAGCACCGCGACTGGCTATAAGTTAGTTCGCGTGAATATGGCATTGGTTACTGGAGACGGCGAAAAATTAGACGTG
>CANJQY010000084.1 GCA_947476525.1 Oligoflexales bacterium | reverse complement strand
CCGCTCGCAATTACGGCTTATAATCACGGTCGAGGCGGGATGAGCAAAGCCGCTAAGGCAATGGGTACCAATCAACTAGGCAACATCATCAGCAATTACAAATCATCATCGTTTGGATTCGCGAGCAAGAATTTCTATGCAGAATTTCTAGCGGCTGCACGAACTTACGAACTTGTCACCTCCACGGGACTGGTTAAAGGGAAAATTGACTCGCCTGCGATGGATATCATAGCCCTGTCAAAACCATCAACCTTGCGCTCTTTGTCAAGGACCACATCGTTATCGCCAGAAGCTATCGCTAAGCTAAATCCATGCTTATCGACAAACATTACGACTAAGTATCTTGACGAGTCACTGCCAAAGTCCTACGAAATTCGGCTCCCAAAGTCAGCAGCCGCCCTGCTTCGCCGTTCCCAACCAAGTGTGCGCATTAGTAAAACTGTGTCCCAGACAATTCGGAGGTAACCATGACACATCGTCTCGGAGCTATAAATTACGCCCATGTGACTCACCTGTGCGCACTTATTTTCCTAATCACCGTCTCGCCGGGGATGGAAGCAGCGTCCTCCAAACGCCCAAAAGCAGAAGAAAAAAAAATCGAAACCGTTTTAGATAAGCTTGACCGTCGACTTCTGGACAAAGAGGCGAACCCATTAACCCTTGATGAACAAGACGCTACTTCCGGTCACACAAAGAACATAGGCGCACCAACACAAACCTACTCGCCGAAATCCGCTGCCAAAATCACAGGGAACACTCCAACCGGAAAAAATATTCAGGAGCTTCAGAGAAAAATTAACGAATACGACGGCCGCGTCGAAATTTTGGAATCCGATCTCCGCAAATTGCGAAGCGGAATCTACGAAGCCTCTGCCACGGATAATCAAGTCATGGTTGAAGTTAAATCTGGAAACAATACGAAATTTATCATTCGCACCCTAACAGCTCGACTCGACGGTAACACGCTGTACAATCAAGCTGATCCCGCGGGCTTATGGATGCCTACAAGGTCCGTGCCGCTGTTCTACGGGCCGCTGCAGCCAGGCGAACACCGTATTGACCTGACGGCGATGCTAGCCCCGTTGAGCTCGGACGGCCTGGAAATGCCTTCTTGGAATAAAAGGGGCCTTCAGCAGTCATTTACGTTCAATGTTGCCGATGGGAAATTGAGAAAAACAGTGTCCATTGAAATAAACGACGCTAAAGGTGACGGCTCCCAGCCGGTGGCAAAAATAACGGAGGCTGAAATAAAATGAATCGATCAAAATGCCTCCCAAAAATTATGGTCACGGCCGCATGCATGATGGGTATTTCTCCGTGTTATGCAGAGCCTTCCAAAAATATGGGGGACTCACAAGCCGGGGCTCCGGAACGCGAATTTAAAAAAACACAGGCTAAACTGCGAGACCTCGATCAACAAATTACCGCCGTCCCGCACACCGCCAATGAAGCGGGATACGGAACCCACCTCGTCGAGGCGATGAGGGCCTTTGATTATGCGACAGTCGCCTTTAGATCTAAAGATTGGCTAACCGTTATTAATGAAGCTTCGGCCTTTCTGAGCCTGTCACAAAAACCCGAGGCAAAGACTTGGCTAAAGGCCCAATTCATGCTGGGAAGGTCCTACGAGGAACAGGGGCAGCTTTCTAGAGCGACGCGGGCCTACACACGCTACCTTGCAACTTTTACGACAAAGCCAACGGAAGATACCTCTGACCTGACAGAAACATTCGAGCGTCTTGTTCGCATAGCGACCAAGGCGAGTGAAAAAAATCAACAGGAGATCACGGCTTTCCTATCCACGATCTCAGCGATGCAGCATCCCGCCGCAGTTTCCGACGAGTTGAAATACCTGACAGCGGTGGCCGGATCTAACATCGGTAAACGGGGGCTGGCGATAGAGTGGTTGGGAGATGTTTCGGTGGGTGCCGATTTGCCCGAGACGAAAGCAAGAGCGAAATTTTTCAGGGCGTTAATTGCTATTAGTGATAAACACTGGGACGTCGCTATAGATCAATTGGAGACCTTGCTTCAAATTGACGGACTAAGCCAAAAAACTAAAGACAATGCACGGCTGTCACTTGGTCGCGTTTTTCTGAAAAATAAAAAGCCTGAGCTGTCCCTTGCCGCCTACAGCCAAATAGCCGACTCCTCCGATTCGTATCGCGACGGAGCTTTCGAGAAAACATTCGTACTTATTCGGCTTGGTCGCGACGATGAGGCGCGGTCACTCGCACATACTTGGCTAGCCAAATTTCCGGACCACGAGGATTCCACACAAATTCGCGTGCTGACCACATGGTTAGACCTCAGGGCCGGGGACTTAAATGCGGCAAAGGCTAGCATTGCAGGCACCGCAACTAAACTGACTACGATTCAGGCGACGCTATCAAAGGAATTTATTGGACCTTCCCTGCGTCACGAGGATGCCCTTAGACTAGCAAAATTGACACGGGGGCAAGTCGCCGCCTCTCCAGAGTTGGAAGAAATTTTGACAATGTTCAGGCAATTATCAGAGATGAACCAGCGTTTAGCTGATGTCGATGGTGCGGAGAGGTCACTAATCTACGCCATTGCTAAAGGAGACCTCCGTCAGTTTAAACCCGCACTTGCAAACAGCATGGAGCAGTATGATCGGCTGGCCGATGAGGTGCTGCTTGCAGGTTCAAAACTGGCTTTTACCGAACGCCAAAGACTGAAAGGTACGTTAACCGAGTTGGACAAACAAAAGCTATCGGCCAGTGAACGCCGAAGGCAAGGACTCTTCGAAAAACGTTCGCAATTGGCCCGTCAATCTAAACGGTGGGCTTCTTGGGCGGCCCCTGCTGAGCAACTGGTAAGGCTTGCCCAAAAATGGGAAAAACTAAATAAAATTGCCGCGGAGGGTCAAGTCGGCCCGCAAAAGACTGCGAGCCTGACGCCGAGTGCTGCTGCGGAAAAAGGTGTGAAATCGGCCACTGGGGAGGTGACGCCAGAGGCTCGCGAGGCGTACGCCGTAGATCAAAATGTCCTGTCGACGAAGGTGGCTTCAGCTCGTCAAGATATGCTGCAAACGCTGTTAGAGATCAGGAAGATTCAGGCCAACAATATTGTGGAGCAAAGCCGGTTTAACGATATTTTATATGTGCTTCAACAGTACGCTTCAGCCCTTCACGAAGAGTCTAGGATCATTGCAAAATATGAGCCCGCTACGGGTCAGGTCCTAGACTCTCTGGACGACGAAGATAGTCGTGCGACATGGGGGTTGTGGCAAGACGTCGTGACAAATCTTAATGCAAACATCAAAAAACTTAAAAACAAAGCAGGCCGTGACCTTGCCGATGTTTTCGAAACGATCGCGAAATTGGATAAGACAAAGGAGGCCATTGGCCGTGACTTAGTGCACCTGAAGAGTGTTCTGGAGGCCTACGGCGGTGAAAGTTTAGCAGGAATTATGGCTCACTTCGAAAATGGAATCAGCCAACGCATGTCACGTCAATATAAATGGGCAGGAGATCTCGAATACTTGACCTATGTCAAAGTGAAGAATCAACAAGAATCGGACAAGAGAAAAAATGACCTAGAGGTGCAGATTTTGAGCGACAACCTTCGTGAAACAGAACAAGGAGGAGCTTCCCAATGGCCGCGATAACTAAAAAATTGATAGCTTGTGGAATTTTTGCAGTCGTAACGGCGGCACAAGTTACAGCCTTTGCGGCCCAGCCAAGCAGTTTTGATCCTAACGAAATACCCGACCCCCAAGCGTTGGTTGCTTACAAGCGCTTTTGGGATGCCTTCCAAGACTATGAAACGAAAAAAAAATCTACGAGCGTCGAAGAATATCAGCGGACTCGTGATGGACTTCAGAGTATGTACTCTGGCAAGGAAAAAGTGATCGTCGAGCAAAGGGTCGCGACACTTGACGCGGCAATCAACCGCTATAATGACAATTTAGAAAAAACTCCGTCTGCGATCAACCGGCCGTACGTTCTCTTAAGCTTGGCCCAAATGCATTCCGAAATGGCTTCGTTGAAAAAATCTATTGGCGATGGCACCGATAACGATTCTCGAAATTCCGCCCTCGCAATCCTTAAGACTATTGAGGAGAAGCACAAATCATTTACCTACAGGACAGACGCCTTATATCTTCGGGCCACCTTGCTGGAAGCCAGCGATGAGCCACGCACAGCAGCAGAAATCTGGAAAAAGCTCGCGGCAACCGGCGAAGATCGATTTACGTTCTACGGGAATATTGCGTGTGGCGACGGAGCCTTCGAAAGTGGCGACCCTGAACAAGCCATCAAAAACTATGAGCGGGCGAAAACGATTCTCGCCGCACTCGATGAGTCTGACAAGGGATTGGACGAGCTTCGAACCTACTACCGATTGGCATGGTCCAATTACAAGGCTGGGCACCCTAACGGAGCCATTACTGCTGCAAGACACGTCATCGCACCAGGCATATTATCGAAATCTGTTCGGCAAAAAGATCGCATTTCCCATGACATTGGAGAGCTTACCGGGCTTGCTCTGTACGAGGGCGACAATGATGCACAAATCAAAGAGGTCCTTACGTCCAAAGACTTCCAAATTTATGGTGCCGGTACGGCGCTGGTTCTCATGCAGCAATATCAGACTGCGAATCGTCACGCCAAAGCTTTGGTTGTCGGAAATATAGCGGCCTCTCGTTTCGCTCTGCGGCGCGAATATCCTGATATTTTGAAAGCTAAGGCCATGACCGAAGGCAATCTCTCAAAGAAGGCTTCACGGTTGGAAACACTAGAGCAGCTTAGCATGTTGTTGCCCGTGCAATCTCTTTGGCGCAATCAACATAAAGATGAACCAGATGTTGTAAGGTATATGGAAGGCTTGGCCCGTAGTGCAGCGGAATCGGTTGCGGCCTCCTATTATGAAGATGGACTTGCCTCTGGAAACCCAAAGAAGTTTAATATGGCAGCCACCCACTACGGAGTTCTACTTGATGATCAGGTCAACACTACTTCGGCACCGGATCTTCGACTAAAAATTGCCAATTGCCACTTTTTTGCAGGCAATTTGTCGATAGCAGAGAAACGTTACGGCGACTTAATTTCATCGCTCAAAACGCCAGAGGGAGTGTTAACTACGGCACACTTTCAAAGAGTTTTGACACTAGAAAAAATATGGCGCTCAAGTTATGAATCAGCCGTCCAAAAGAGAACAGACCCCATTTCAAATCCCGCCGCCCTCGAAGCACTTCACAATTTGGAGGCCGCGGTGGACGAGCACGCCAATCGTTTTCCGGGACAATCTAGGTCTGTGGATTTATTGTTAGTAGCGGCCAGCACTAACCGCGATCACAATCAATTTGCCCAAGCAAGTCGCTTCTGGCAACGCGCACTATTGTCAAATCCATCGACAGGCCAGCGTTCCATTGCGATTCGTGGGCTTGTGTTTGCAAAATTGCGTACCGGAGAACCAAAGGACGTAATTGAAAGCGTATCAAACTTTTTAAAGTTGGAAAAAACTGACACACTTGGGCAAAATTTGCAGACGGAACTTCTCGGCGTATTGGCTTCGGCGTCCAATGATGCGGCAAGCAAATTGTCCAAAGCGGGCAAAACCGACGATGCCGGTCGACTTCTGCTAAAAGTAGCATCTGACTTTTCCAAGGTTCCTGGAAAAGAGCAGATATGGCGTGATGGCGCCTATTTTGTTGGGATTTCTGGCGACTGGTCTCGTGCACAATCGAGTGCCCAAGACTATTTAAAAGAAGGTAACAAGAAATTCGCTGCCGATATGACCTACCTTCTAGGGAGGTCGCAGGAATACCAAATGCGGTTTGGTGATTCCGCGAAAACCTACATTAATTTATCGGAGAATTTTCCGGCCCATGTACGAAGTCATGTTGCCCTTCAGAGGGCTGAACAATTGGCTCTCGCGGAGGAGGATTTTAAATCTGCGGCCTACGCTGCCAATCTCCGTGGTCATTACAGCAAATCAAAATCAGAAAAACTCGCCGCTTACGACACGGCCGTATCCTACCTAATTACGGCGGGAGACCACACTCGAGCCCTAGCCATTGCCGAGCAAAGGAAGGCAGCGTCTGATTCTAACAGGGACAAATTGGAGGCCGAACTAAGTCTGGCTAACGTTCGTTATCAATCTGGTGAGAAACAAACCGCCGTTGACGACTTGGACAGCATAGACAAACAAATTGAACGGTCAAAATTCGACCTCGGTGACGCATACAAGCGAGTTTCGGCTGATGCTAACATGAGGCTTGGGGAGCACGCATTAGGAATTTTTAATGAGATGAGAATCGAGGACTCCAAAAAACAATTGACGACTCAGATCGAGAGCAAAACAAAACTCTTCTCAGAGCTAGTTACTCGTTTTGATAAAGTTGCGAGCCTCGACCAAACAAATTTGAGCCCAAAGGCAAGGTTCCTTCTTGGGCAAGCCGCCAGTGATTTTGCAGATGAAATTTCCGCAATTCCACCACGATCCGGTGAGCCAACAACCCTCAAAAGTCAAACTAGATTCAATCAAAATCTAAGTCGTCTTAAAGATATGGCGAGAAAATATCATGGGAATAATATTTTAAGCAAGCAACGTTCCCCGCAGTCGTACGCCAAAAATGAGTGGATTAGTCGGAGTGCTCAGGCCATCGCGAACGGAGAAATCGAGGGCGCAAATTCGTCCTCTGCGGGCGAATTTACGAGTATGAATGATGGCGGAGCAGAATTGGCCGATAATTCTCCTGCGACTAGTGAGGACGGCAAAAAATCTCATTTCAAATCCAAAACTAAAACGAATCAAATTCAAACCGCCGACCAATTATCGACCGCGTCCAGTACGGAAATGCCGCAACAGTGGAGTCACTAATTATGAAAAAATCACAAATATTTCAAAATTTGGCCAAAATTATTCAACTAGCAACACTAACTTTTTTAGCCTATGCAATAGGTTCTTGTGCCAGTAAGGGACCTCCCCCTACTCTAGCTCAAATGGATCTTGTGGAAGCCGTCAACGTTGAAAAGCGAGACGCCGTGATGACTGCGAATCAAAACGGTGACGTGCCGGCAGATGCCGCATTCAATTGGCAAATTTTATTCAAGGGAGTTCCCTCTGCTCAAGAACGACCTATCTTGCAGGCGTCGATCAAACAATTAGGGGACGCTTCCACTCCTTCGGATCTACAAAAGCGTGGGCGCAATGAGTCATCCCTCGGGCTGTTGGCTGCGGCAGAATCTAGTTTTCGGCAGGCCCTACGTAAAGAGCGAAAGAATATCGATATTCAAATAGAATTGGCGGGCGTGCTTCAACGTCAACGCCGCATACCTGCTGCCTTAGATGTACTAGCAGAGGCGAGATCAAACTTGAGTGCATTAGAGCGGCCGGATCCGGCCCAAGTTTTTAAATATCGCTACACCCTGGCGATGACTTATCTCGCCAATGATGACCGCGTCAGGGCTCACGCCATTTTGACGGATCTCATTGGAAAAGATCGCACGTTTTTGCCAGGCTATGCGACCCTTGCGTTTAGTTATTTAAAGGACGGCAAGGATTCTATTGCCAAATTTATCACCGAGCAAGCCTTGGACCGTGGTGGAGATCATCCGTCTCTCTACAATATCCTGGGAGTGCTATCTGAGCGGCAAGGGTTGACCTCTGCGGCTCGCGATCACTACAATCGCGCCTTAGCGCTGAGCGACGCATACACGCCGGCTCTAGTCAACCGCGGGAATCTGCATTTTGCCGCTCATGAAGCAAGTATGGCGGAGGCCGACTACAAAAAGGCATTGGAATCTGACCCAGCAAATACCGATGCGATGATTGGGCTTGGTGTTGTCCAACGGTCTACCGGGAGATTTTTACCGGCGAAGGAAACATTTTCTAGAGCTCTCGAGATTGATGCCGATTGCCCTCAAGCGCGTTTCAATCTAGCGATTTTAATGCGTGAAAATCTGAAAGATGACGGCCAAGCGTTGCGCTTTTTCACAGAAGTGACACAGTCAGACCACGCCAATGCAAACCTTAAAAGAATGGCAGCAGCCGCGATCAACGAGATTAGAAATTTGTAAACGAGAATAGAAATTTGTTGGGGAATATTAAGTCTTTCGTTTGGCTCTTGAAAAACAATCTAGTCGAGGAATTTATGAAAAATGCCCGAAACAAAAATGCCACGCCCCGAGCTGCGATTAAAAATTATTTGCGGGAGTATGATCGGGAGAGTCATATTTTAATTGTGGATGACGACAGTAGTCTTTTGAAATTTTTTAAAATCCATTTGAACAAATTTTTCTCTAAAATTGTTGTCGTCGACAGTGGCAAGGAGGCTCTATTGGCGATACAAGATCGGGAAATAAATCTTGTTCTAACTGATATTAGAATGCCGAAGGTTAATGGCCTACAACTAATGAAAAAGATCCGAAAACTGCACCCTGAGATCCCCATTTTGCTAATTAGTGGGGAACCTATCACAGAGGAGATGGCAGAAACTGTAGGATCATCCGATGGTTTTTTAGCTAAGCCATTTTCGGTTGATGACCTCAATAGCTATCTCAACCGGGGGGTTGACCTGCATTTAGCGATGAAAGAACTGGCTACTCTTTTAAATGACCCTAGTAAGATCCGGACTGCGATGGCCTGCACTGACGAGTCTATACGCAAACACGTCGAGAAAGACTCCGTACCACACGCTCGCACGCTAATGGCTAAAATTAAAACTATGTCGGCCAAATTATAGTCAAGATTCAGGCTCAAGATTTACGGTCAAGGCTTGTTGGATTTTGCCGAGACTTTTCAATACTTCGAGTGTGGATGTTCCATACCAGCTCATAGCTTTCCCATCAATCCAATAAAGTTTTGGGGTGTGACTACCTGAGTGGCCACTGGTGATTTCGCGCCAGTGGGCCGCATCACGTCTTCGAAATGGCCAGGGTTCAGAAGACATTAAAATAACGTCGGGCTCTAGGGCGGTAAGCTCAATTGGATCAATGATCGGATATCGGACTGGGTTTATGACGACATTTTTCATCCCCATTAATTCCAAAAACTTTGATATGTAGGTATCTTCAGCTACAGCCATCCAAGGATCTCGCCAGATGAGGTAGCTGAATTTTCGGCCCAACTGGCTCACTAATTGAGACGGAGATTTCAAATCTGCGAGGGCTTGTTGGAGTTCTAGGGCAATTTCTTTTGCCACCTCAGGGCAGGCCAGAAAATCTCCCATCGTGGTAAGTAGGCTAGGAACATCAGCAGGTGATTTTGGAAACGTGTTGAGAACGTTGAATCGCGACTTCAAAAATTCTATGGCCGAGGCTGTATTTTCTTCTTCATTTACTAAAATATGCGTGGGCGCAAGTTCGGCAATAGCGTTTAAATCCGGGTCTTTAGTGCCGCCAACTCGTGCGGAGGTACGGTAGAGGTTGGGCGGATCGACGCAAAAGTTGGTGCAGCCGATAATATGTTTTTGCAGTCCAAAATCACAAACGGTTTTAGTCAAACTTGGGACCAGCGATACGATTCTCATATTTTCTAACCCCCACTCCTCACGCTCGAACAGCAATTCGGTGAAACAGCCCGATTGAGTGCAGAAGTATTGCCGCAAGGGCTCCAGACAGACCAACACCGATCAATATTCCGTTTACCTCCGTAGACAGAGTCGGCCCAAGGGCCGCGCGAATGAGCAATAGCGGACCCATTGCGAAAGACCCAGCAAACAGGGCGGCCGACTTAATAATGTTTTGGCGCAGAGTGGCGTCACTGTAGTTAAGCGTTAGGCCTAGTAGAATATGAATGACTCCAAACAATGAGGTGTGACCGTGGCTACTTGCTTGCAGCATGGATTGCCACTGCGGAGCCATGGTGCCTGCCATAAATTGATCGGTCGCGTTAATCGCAACGAAAGCTCCGCCACATGCAGCCATAAATATTAGTAGGAAGCCCCACGCCATATTCAACAATCCTATTCTACTCATTTAACCTCCTAGTTTATTGCCTGAAATTTTTTTGCAAAGACGCCTTTGGACACACTTAAACAAATAGACCAAGTTTTGATAGACCCTCTTTGTATGCGTCACGTTTCCACTCGATGACACCGTCGATTACCGACTGAATATCGCGCCATTGGAAGTCCACAAATTCGCCATCTCCCAAAGCCATATCTGGACCAAATCCTGGGTCGAAGGCTACTAAAAACCATATTTGGCTTTGACCTATCCATTTTTTAGCGATTTTTTTTTGGAGATCGTCGGGGAATCGATATTTAACGAGGCCCGACGCCTCCTTGGTGACCTTGAAGCGATCACAGCCTATTTCCTCCCTCATTTCGCGATAAACCGCATTTAAAGCGCCTTCTCCCGGCTCAATACCGCCCTGGGGGAGCTGCCACGCTCCGCGCACATCGGAACGCTCACACACCAATATTTGACCATTTTTTTTGGTAAACACTGCAACCACACAAGGTCTATATTCAGATACCACAACTTATCTCCCGTCAAAAAATTGACACCCGTTTGTGATGCTACACTAATAAAAGACCTGGAGGAAGATGTCGTCGAAGCCTCGGGCTAATATTTTTTGAGTTGTTGCCGACAAGTTTTATAATTAGACAGGGGGATCATTTATGAAAGTATGTAGACCAATGACCGTAAAATTGTTCGTGGCAGCATTATTGATGACCGAGTCCGCTTACGGCGCGGTGCGTTTCAGTCTAGGTGGGAATCATGAAAAATCTAATGCCGGTTACCAGCAGGTAGAGTCAGGCGGCGGAAATGCCGGCGTGTCTTTAGATCTTGGCGAATATTTTCGAATAGGGATTAATCACCGCGAAGAACAGGGCTCTACTACTGGCTATCACCAACTAGAAGGCACCGCCAATTATACCTATTTTAAAACCAAGTCTAATGTGTCTAGCAACGGCGTCGACCTGACTTTGTGTCTCTATAACGGTGAAATAGTAACGCCATATATTTTTGGCGGCATCACAAATAAACACTATATCATGTCCACTACCGAAGCCGATGGCTCTACCATGCTGCTGGATAAATCGAAGCCTGGCCCCCAAGGCGGTGTTGGACTAGGAATTCGATTAAATGAAAAATTTTCACTGAAGCTGAGTGAGACCTGGTCCTCGGGGGATATTCAGATCCCAGGAAACGAGGCGCAAGGGGCCGTTGATACCTACTCTCAAGTTGGTTTGTCGTACGCACTGTAAGCGGAAGGAATTCTGGTTTGCCTGGCCTTCATCTAAAATTCCATCATTTTTTATTTCTGGCGTTAATCTGCGCCGGCCTTATGTTAATCATTCATTTACGACGGCTTTGGATTAGTCGCAGTGCCATCGTGGTGCCGCTGAACACCAGACGTGTTGATGGTGATAGAAAGGGTGGGGCTAAACGAAAAGTGCTGACACCTAACGACATGATGATCCTAGGTACATCAGAAAAAATGATTCGTGCGGGATCTATTATTCCCGCCGCGAATTTGCTAGAGCAGTCGGGACTGTTTCGGGAAGCCATAACCGCATTGGAGGAGGCTAAATTTATTGACGAGGCGGCAGCTATACTTCTTCGGATGCAAAAGCCTGAGCGCGCCGCCATACTTTTCTCTCGGCACGAAAAGTGGGGTCCTGCTGCTAGATGTTTTGTGCAAAGCGGAGCTACTGAAAAGGCGGCCCAATGTTTCGAACGCGACAAGCAGTACCTTCAGGCAGCCAAGATATACTACGGGACCGGGCAATTCGGTAATGCCGCGAAATGTTTTGAGTTTGAAAAAAATTACGAGTCCGCCGCAAACTGCTGGTTTAAAATAAACGAGCACCCCCGCGCGCTTAATAATTTATTGAAAATGGCGCAAAATGCTGCCGCATTGTCAAAATTTCAGCCATCCGAGGCAATGATGGATTTTTTGTTTGCGGCTATGAAAAATGGCATGTTAGATGGGCCTATTATCGCAACACTTGCAAAGTCACCGAAAATCGTGCCATGGACGTTTCTGCTGTTGGTGGATGCGCAGTTTGACGCAGCCGCAAAATTATTAAAGCTAGCAAGCCCCGACGTCGTGACCGCCATGCTGCGAGAAGTTAAGATTCAAAATCCAGAGGCCAAACCATTGGCTGCTTTTTTTGGGAAGATCGGGGAACACAACAAGTCAGGAATTTTATTTGAGCAGCTCGGAATGTTTTCTGAAGCCGAGTCAGCTTTTAGCGCAGCGGGCGACAAGGGTAGAGCAGATTACTGCCGAACCCGGGCCGGAAAAAATGGCGCGCGCTCGCCGTCGTCCGTCCCGCAGGAGGGCCTAGCGAATGCCTCGGAGCAAGTTTCTGATGCGAGAGCAGAAAACAAAAAGAGCTTCATGATACATTCAGGGGACACCATAAATACGGTAATCAAGGGAGTTCCCACCAAGGATGCTTCAGCGGTGAGCGTCTCCCTGCCGGATTCGTCCGCACTCAGCCACCATGCGTTGTCGCCTCAAGAGATATCTAAATTCAAAAATTCATCACTCCTGATTGGAGCTAAAGATCATGACTTAGAGCAGTTTTTGAGTATTTTTAAAGTGCAAAAATTCGATCCTCGTCAAGGCTTTGATTCTGGCACGGAAGGTCAACTATTGGCTTGTTTGCTAGAAGGTGAGATCACCTCGGCGTCAGGCATCCCAGCTGTGGCAGGCTGGTTGCACCCAGAGCAGGGGCTTTCTGGCCGGGGAACGACCTCTTGGACTGTCATTTCAAGGTCTAAGGTCTTAACGGTGGATAGGGGCTTTCTCGACAAGTTTTTTGATGGAAACTCTATATTTACTCGCCAAGTGTACACGAACCTGACACGTTTGATGTTGCGCCAATCGGCATAATAACCTGTAATTATTGTACATTAATCGCCCCCTCAGATTGGCACAAGTCCTGCATCTTAGTCGTTATGCCATTTGTTCAGCCCCGAAGGCGAAACGACTTCACTTGAGAGGATTTCCACTATGTCGATCAGCAAAATCATCTGTATGAAACACCCAAGTTACGACGGAGTAAAGAATCCAGACCTAACTTGTAATGCTTGTTGCTCAAAATTCGTAATGCGAATTAGAGCTGAGCAGGCCGAGACCGCTGAACGAGCCGAAGTCGCCAAAAACCTCAGGCAGGTTTCTGTATTGAGCACGTCCAATTCTGAAACTGTGCGTAAACCAATTAATTTTACTACGATGTTTGAGTCAGTTAATAGTGGATCAAAAGCACCACGCAGCACGAATTTCAACGGCTCATGGATCTAAATGTAGTAGCTGCGTATTTCGGTGTAGGCGCAACTGTACTACCGCTTTATTATGCTGCCAGCTTAAAACTGGTGATAAGACCGTCCACTTCTGGCGTCTTGGAGTATCGAATAGCGGGAATTAGGGTCTGTCGACTTTCTAGCTGGATGACTTTAGGCGGTGTTTTACCGTTGATTCCTTGGTGCGGACGGCGTCCGTTAAAATATTCCTGATAGCAAATGGACAATCGTCGAATACCAGCAACGTCCAGGGGG
>CANJQY010000083.1 GCA_947476525.1 Oligoflexales bacterium | reverse complement strand
TTCTAGGGCTAAGAGTGCCGGGTTGGCACGAACTGACGATACACCACAAACTCCGCTCGCAACAGAGCCTCCAAAGGCCAGGGAGTTGCCGCCCGTGGCTCCATACTCTTCGGGCACGGCGACGTCGGACGCATAAATATTTTGACTGCTAATGGCTGCGCCGAGGACGAAGGCCGTGCAAATCAAATTTTTTCGGCGGGAAGTTTTTGGGGGGGCATGAAACATCTGTCACCTCAATTCATTTCAATTCAATTCAGTTCATTTCAGTTCAAATCATTTCATTTCGAGGACACAAAAAAACACCCTTTGAAAAGCAAAACTATTTCGCTGATCAATTCATATTCATTATGTTATCAAGATTAAGGCTTAGGGTCACCTAACCTGCAAAATTGAGTGAGGCTAAGTGACTTCGTTACTCTGCCTTTACAGGCGCTGCCTGAGCAGCAGCCCTAGGACTCTGGCTTTCAATGGCGCTTTTCAGCACCTTGATGACGGTATTATTGGCGATTTCAACGCTTATAAAGCCCTCGTTGATTGACTTTACACGGCCGATGATGCCGCCCGACGTCACAACCTCATCTCCAGCCTTAAGGGCGGTGAGGAATGTTTGGTGTTCTTTGGCTCTTGTTTGCTGAGGGCGAATCATAAAAAAGTACATAATAGCCAAAAATCCTGCAGGCATAATTAGCATTTCAAGGGTGGAGGGTCCCGGCTGAGCTCCGCCCTCGGCGTAGGCTGAGGCGGTTAAGGCGAAGATAAGGGAGGTGGTCTGTACGGTGGCTGTGATAAATTTAAGCATATTAGGCGTTCTCCTGATCACAATTGGATCAATTAAATTGTTGGGGTCAACCTACTTATTGGTAAGTGCAAGATCAATCTCAATATGCAATATATAGTGCCGACTAGCATTATTTCTTCCAAAGACCCGCAGGCCGCTTCTTTTATAAGCTCCTTCTTGTGAAAAAAGGAAACACCTCAATGATTGACTTGTCCACACTTAATCCTGAACAACGGCGGGTGGTCGAAACTATCGAAGGCCCCCTTTTAGTATTGGCGGGAGCTGGCACCGGGAAAACTAAAGCCATCACCATGCGCATGGCCTACATGATCTCTATGGGTGTCAGACCTGAGTCGATTGCAGCCATGACGTTTACCAACAAGGCGGCTAGGGAAATGGTGGCACGCCTTGAGGCGCTTGTCGGAGAAAAGGTCGCGTCGAAAGTGAGGCTTGGCACGTTTCATAGTTTTTGCCTGCACATTCTTCGCGAATTTGGCGACCGAATTGGACTTCATAAAAAATTCTCACTCGCCGGTACAAGTGATCAAATTGATTTGCTGCGGCGAGCCCTGCAAGAAGAAAATGGTCTGGCTGGTGTTCACGTAGAGGCCCTTCACGCCGAGATTTCTAAGGCCAAAAATGCTCTGCTAAAACCAGCAGACTTCGGCCGCAGGGCCATGTATGCCGCCATCGGAGTAGACCCACAGCTGATGGTCAAAGCTTACGAACTCTACGAAAGACAGCTCAAATTAAATCGGATGATCGACTTTGACGACTGTATTTTTAAAACGGTTTGCCTCCTAGAAGACTATCCTGACGTTAAGGAAACTCTTGAGGCGCGCTTTCGCTTTTACATGATTGACGAGTTTCAAGACACCAACGCCGCGCAAATGAAAGTGCTTGAACTGCTCTGCATCGGACACAACAATATTTGTGCCGTGGGTGACGACGACCAATCCATCTACAGCTGGCGGGGTGCCTTGTTCGAAACCCTAGAACGTTTTGAAAATATGTTCACCGGCACCAAACTCATCAAGCTAGAGCAAAATTATCGGTGTACCACCGTAATTTTGAACGCGGCAAACACGGTCATCAAAAATAATACAAAACGCAAAGAAAAAACTTTGTGGGGTGCCAACCCCGGCGACTGGCCGATCGAAGTTAACACCTTGCCCACCGATTCTGAGGAGGCAAGAGCCATTGCCGACAAGTGCATGTCCCTAATTGGTGAAGGGTTTCGTCCTGCCGACATCGCCGTACTGTACCGCGCCAACAATCAAGCTCGCGGCATTGAAATGTGCCTTAGGGAATCGGATATTCCTTACGAGACGTTTGGCGGCAGTAGTTTTTTTGAAAAAAAGGAGGTCAAAGATTTTCTCGGCTACGTTCGACTGCTGGCCAGACCAGACGACAGGCTTGCGTTTCACCGCGTGATTAATACACCAAACCGCGGCATCGGCCTCAAGTCTCTTGAAAAAATTGAAGACGGCACCAAGAAAAAACAATCGTCACCTTGGTCTGTCGCCAAAAATAATGCCGCAGAGCTTGGCCTCAGCACTAAAAGTCTAGAGAGCTTAAACCAGTTTGTGGCCGACATCGACGAACTTAAAACTTGGAATTTGTCCACCCCAGAAGATCTTGCCACTCTTGGCCACGAAATTATTAAACGCTTTGAACTTTCGCGCGACATCCGCGATCACGTCAAAGAGACGTCCAGTCAAGAACGTAAAATTGAGGCCCTAAAGAGCCTGCCCACGTGGCTCGCGGGTGCGGCTAGAGATGTCCTCAAGCACAAAGATTCCTTGGATATTCATGACCTTCTAGACCGCCTTACTTTAAACGACAGAGACTTCAGTGACCGCGACGAAGAGGGCCGCCCTAACAGAGTCTCCCTTATGACCATTCACGCCTCCAAGGGCTTAGAATTTCCGGCCGTGTTCGTGTGTGGACTGGAAGAAGATTTATTTCCACACAAAAATTCCGTCTCCAGTGCACACGGCGTGATGGAGGAACGCCGCCTATTTTATGTGGCGGTCACTCGCGCGAAAAAAAGACTTATGCTGTCGTGGGCCGCAGAACGTGGAACAGGTGTCATGAAAACATCTCGCCTGCCAAGCCGCTTCTTAACGGAGTTGCCCGCTGGCTGCGTGACCTCCAGTGCCAATCAAGCCAACACCGCCGTAAGAATTGAGGAGCGCCAAGAAAAGACCGTCTCCGTTCTGAAATCTCTTCGCGCAAATTTGAAAGCAAAGCCCGGGCCAGGCTTGTCAGGGTCTAGGGTAAGGTAGGGGGCCATGAAAAAGACTAAAAAATTACTACTGCCACCGGCAACGTTTTTGAGGACTTAGGCTTTCTGAGTGATGAGGGTTGCCTGTCAGTCTGAAATGAAAACGGTCGATGTTGGACCGTGCCAGGTGACGTTCCAAAGGGACATGATATCTCTGCCTATCAGGATTCCAAAGTTCGTAGCAATATTTGGATCTTGAGCATAGCGCTCGAAACTAAAACCTAAGTCACACGAACTAATCCGCAAATTCCTAACTGATCTCAATCCAGTATTTACAAATGCAACGTCAATAACAAACGTATCAACGCCTTTCGCACCTCCCGCTGTTCTGATGGTGATTTGCCCTGTCGGAATCAGATTAAGATGCTGCGCAACTTTATAGTCGATCGAGGTTTGTGATGCGCCCGTATCAAAGTGCCCAACTAAGGTGATGGTTTTAAGCGGAAGTGGATCCGGCTGCTTCTGTACAAATGCTGTGGCAGTCGCAACTTCTAATGATAGATTGAATCCTTGCCGCATCAGTGCTAGAGGGCTTTGCCGCACAGTGGTAACAGAATTTCCGCTAGCGTCCTTACCAGCTTGAAGTTCCAAGTTGAGATGGTTTACGTGTGACATAGGTGTTGATCCTAAGAAGCAACAAAGAGGTAGTTTACGTTTTGAGACTCATCGACAACTTCCTGCACGACAAATTCGTCAACAGGATAGCGGTTAACTGCCTCGGTGATAGCGGTTTCAAATGAGTCAAAAACGCCCTGGATTTCCTTGTTGTGAACGATCACAAATTTATTAGCAAACAACTTGTCCGCCAAAAGATCCTTCAGCTTTGACTTAAAAAAGTCAACATTTGCCTGTTTAGAATGACTCATCTCAACTCTCCCTTATAGCTCTTTTGTCAGCCCCGCGAACGTCAGCATCCTGAGGTGCTTATTGTCAACAATAATATAATCCGCAAAACTTAGAAACGTCCTTTTATCCTTTTAATCTTTATTAGGCGTCAATGGTCGTCATGGTCGTCATCGAAGGCTCTTCCATGAGGTCAACCAAAGTGCCTTTGCTGCGCACGAAGTCTTTTAAATTCTTCATGATCCTCGCCTCGATTTGACGAGCCCTCTCACGAGAAATTCCATAACGGTCACCGATTTCTTGCAGCGTCAGAGGCGTCTCGGCCATGAGGCGAGCTTTGAATACGTCAAGGTCACGGCCCTGCAAAGTCAATTTAAACTCTGAAAGGTGCTCTTCAAAAATTTCTAGAACCTCCGTATCTGCCAGCTTGTCGTCACCCGATTTCTCGTGGCTCGCCACCTCCAAAACATCGGCATGGGTGCGGCCACTGCCGTCTGGAAGGGGGGCGTCAAAGCTAACGTCTTTGGCGTTCAGGCGCTGCTGCATTGAGATCACGTCCTTTTCGCGAACCCCAAGATTGGAGGCCAACATTTTTACGTCGGCGGTTTCGTAGTCGCGAATTAATTTTTCCGTTTCTTTTCTTAAATTATAAAATAATTTTCTTTGGGCGGCTGTGGTTCCAATTCTTACTGGGCCGCGGTTGTCCATCATGAATTTTAAAATGTACGCCCGAATCCACCACGCAGAATAGGAGGAAAGCTTCACCCCCTTAAACGGATTGAAACGCTTTACCGCCTGCATTAGGCCGTAGTTACCCTCCTGAATGAGGTCAAGGGGCTCCATTTTGCTGGCACGAAAATCGTTGGCAATTTTAACGACAAGGCGCAAGTTAGAGGTAATTAATTTTTGAGCTGACTCTTTGCTTTGAGTTTCAAAATGAATGACCGCCAGATCATACTCTTCTTCTGGGCTCAAAAGCAGGTAGCGGCCGATCTCTCTCAAATAAGCTTGGAGCGGCGAGGCCGGGGCAGGCAATTGCGACGTTTTGATGGCCGGCAGGTTTTTTGAGGGGTTGTCTTTTTGAGCTGCCAAGGGGCCGTCCATTTTTTGTCGTTTATTTAATCTTGAAGGTCTGGTTATTATAGCTTTATGGGGCAAAGTCAATCTAGTACCACAGTCAAACTAGTCTCGCAGTTATATAAGTGTTTTGTTACGTTCGTATTCATAGACCTTGTGCTTTAGACCAATCATAAATGTGGGAGCTGGCGCTAAATGGGCGGCATAGGAATCATCACTAATCCAAACTCTAAGATGAACAAAAAGGTGCCAACCAGAGGCCCTCTTTTGGGATACATCGTCGGACAGTTTGGCAAACTAGAGGTCACTAATTCGGTCGATGATCTGGGGCGAGTCGCCTCGTTGTTTAAAAAGCAAGGGATCGATATTCTTGCCATTAACGGCGGGGACGGGACCATTTCAAGAACCTTGACCGCGTTCATCCATGCCTACGGGTCACAGCCCCTGCCTAAAGTCCTCGTGCTGCGAGGCGGGACCATGAACATGCTCGCGACGAACCTAGGAATTCGCGGCACACCCGAGGAAATTCTTGTTCGGATGCTCGAGTGCCAAAGCGGGTTGCGGGCCAAGGAAGTGCGTTTGATAGCCTCCTTATCGGTAGGTGGGCAGTATGGGTTTTTATTTGGAAACGCTCTCGTGGCTCGGTATTTAGCGGAATTTTACAAAAATAAATCAGGCGCCATTGGCTCATTGCTGCAAATTTTCATGATTTATTTCAATTGGATTTTTGCTCCTAAAAAATATCGCGCTCTAGTCAAAGACGAGGCCTACCGCGTCCTATTCGATGGCCACGACGTCCAGCCTGAAGTTCGTAGCCTAGCCATGATGGCAAGTACCGTTGAGCGCATGCCTTTAGGGGCAAAGCTCTTCCCCTTGGCGGGTGCGGGTTTGTCTCAGTTTCAATATTTCTCCATGGAGATGTCGGAAAGCTCTCTGCCGTGGCGACTTCCGTTTTCACTGCTGCGCAATCGGCCGGGGCGGTGTTTTGGCAAGGTAAGCCGCTTGGCGTCGAAAATATTTATTTCGGCCGAAAATGGGCACCAGCCCTACACTCTAGATGGGGAATTGTTTGAAGCCCCCGCTGGCCGGCTTGTGCTCGAGGTGGGTCCTGTCGTACAATTTTTAGTAGTTTAAATCCGAAAGACCTGTGCCTTGTGAAGGGCAGCGGCCTTCCTCGCTTTATGAAAGGTCCAAATTATATGACCAAAGTCACTGGCCCCCTCAGTCCTCCGCCTCCAGCGGCCATCGCCAAAGCCCTCGGCATTGAACACCTGACCATCGATTGGTTAGCCGGGGACGGCTCTGACCGTTGTTATTTTAGGGTGAAGTCTCCCGAGTTGCGACAAAATTGCGTGCTGATGCAGCTTTCGGGCACGGATGCGGCAAACTTGCTGAAGGGCCGGTATGACTGGGTGGAAATTTCTGAGCTCTTGCGCGCCCATAAGATTGCCGCCCCTCGTTGCGTGGCCACCTTGCCTGAATATTCGGCCATTATAATTGACGATTACGGCGATATCATGCTTGAATCCTTGGCCTTAAATTGTGCTAAGACGACAAAAATTAATGACTGCCTGCCGTTTTTTCGCACTAGCCTTGACATGATCGGACAGTTTCTCAGCATTAAACCTACGCCCGGAGCTATTTGGACGAGTCGGGCGTTTGACCAAGAGCGTTTTGAGTGGGAACTCCGGTTTTTTGTCACGAAGTACCTTGGCCCTGTCGCCCACTACACATTGTCGGCTAACGAGGAGGCCGAATTTGGCGCCGATATAAAAGCTATTTCTGCGTTTCTTGCCGCAGAGTCCGTGTTTTTTGTGCACCGTGATTTTCACAGCCGAAATCTCATGATTCACGAAAATAGTGTGGCCGTCATAGATTTTCAAGATGCGCGCCTTGGGCCAGCAGCCTATGATTTAGTTAGCCTCGCGTTTGATAGCTATATTCCTTTGGCACCTGCCACTAGACTTGAGCTTTTGGAACATGGCTTTGCGGTTGTCTCCTCCGTGGCTGGTGAAAAAGGTGCCGCAAGGGCCCGTCTCGAGTGGCGCCCGATGCTGCTACAGCGACAATTAAAGGCCATCGGAAGTTTTGGTTACCTGACCGTCGATAAACACAAAGGTGACTACATTAAAAACGTTGCGCCGGCCCTTGAAACCCTCTTTGACGCTGATGTTCAAGATGCTCGGTGGCCATTTTTAAGCGGAAAACTTCTCCACATTTTAGCTAAAACTCTTCCAGACCGCACACTCATCTTGAGCCCCGTTACAGAACCCCTGAAAATGGCTCCGGCCTAGACCGGCTGCGCATGTTAATGAAGGGGTGAATTGTGGGCGAAAAAGATGGTAAACCACCAGAACAACTGAAAGCACTGGTCCTCGCTGCGGGCTTTGGCAGCCGCCTTCGGCCTTTAACGGACCTCGTCCCGAAACCTCTCGCCACCGTTTGTGGCGTTACCCTTTTTGATGCCGCTGTCAGGCTTTGCGTTTCAGCAGGGGCCTTAGACTTGGCTGTGAACACTCATCACTTACCTGAAATCATGGCAAACTATGCCCTAAAAAACGGTCCCGACCTTGGTGCCCAGTCGATCTATATCTCACACGAAAAGACCATTCTCGGCACCGGAGGTGCTCTCGTAGCCATTGAAAAATGGTGGGAAGAAGCCTCCCTACTCGTTTACAACGGGGACATTCTCGCTGACTTGGATCTAAAGGGCTTGGCCGATGCACACACCAAGAGCCAAAACCTCGTGACGCTTGCCGTCCACGGCAGTCCACCCACGGACGGAGGGCGTTCGGTGTGGGTTGACAGCAAGGGACAGGTAAAATGGATTGCAACGGCCGCCGATTTGCCTGCGGGCTTAAACCCTGAAACTCTCACTCCGCGTGGTTTTGCCGGTGCTTATGTGGCGAGTCCTAGGCTTCGCGATTTTTTACCGAGAGTGCCAGAATTTTATGATCTTATTTTGGCCTTTAACAGAGCCCTCGCCGCCGGACAAATCCTTGAAGCCTGCCTTCATACCGGGTTTTGGGCGGATATTGGCAACCCTAGGGCTCTTTGGGAAACCAATCTTCAAATTCAAAAATTAAGTCCCGAGCAGCGCACAAAGATGCTCGGCAGGGCCGTCACTGACGCCATCACCCATGTCAGGGAATTTACCGTAGACCGCGAGTCGGTTGTAAGTCCCTCGGCACAAATTGGAAAACTGGCCGTCATCAAAAATTCTGTGCTCTTGAGCGGTGCCGTGGTTCAAGAATCGGAGACCTTGAATCATGTGATTCGCGGTCTTGGACTGGACTGCGAGTTCACTCGCTAATCTGGCTGCGCTCACCATCAAGGATCATTCTTTACTGGCACTAACCATCCAACTGTGCTCTGCCGGAGTCTAAGGCTTGACGGTTCACGTTAAACCGACGTATAATCGTGAATATGTGAAAAAAATCACCATTATTCACGGTTATACATGTCAAAAACGCTAACAATTTTTGCAAACCTAAGCCTCCTCAGAGACCGTTATTATCGTGCCGCCCGAGGCAAGGAAGCACTCCTTCGGCTTATTTCAGAAACAGAAGTGTCGGAGCACGTGTACAATTCTAATGCGATTGAAAACAGTACTCTCACGTTGGAAGAGACTGAAAGAATTCTGCAAGAGCTCAAAACAGATCGGAGCATCACCCAGCGGGAACTTTTTGAAGCACGAAATCTTGCGCGGGTGGTGCAGTACATCGAATCTAAGTCTTTAGAATCTGCATTGAGTCTAGATTCACTCACACTTCTGCATAGAATGTTGATGGCAAATATCCGTGATGAAATTGCAGGGTGTTTTCGAAAGGAAGGCGAATGGGTTCGTGTCGCAGATCATATAGCGCCCGATCCAAAATTTGTCGTTTTACTTCTTCAAGATGCACTTGAGGAATACAATGCTAATATTTCTGACAACATTGTAAAACGGATCAGTAGACTGCATTTAACGTTTGAAAATATACATCCATTTGTCGATGGAAATGGACGAATTGGACGGATCATAAATAACTATCTCTTAATTCGCGAGGGTTATGTGCCAATAAACATCAAGTATACACACAGAGAAAGATACTATTCAGCGTTGCGTGAATATGACCAAAATGGAAGTGTCGCGAGGATGGAAGAAATTATCGGTCGAGCGCTGGCAATGAGTTATCATAAGAGGCTTGCATACCTCGAGGGAAAGCGAATCATAACACTGTCCCAGTATGCTAAAGACAATAAAACCTCCTACACGGGACTTCTAAACAAGGCAGATCGCCAAACTATTGAAGCTTTTACAGAAAAAGGCATTTGGAAAATCGGTACTTTGGGATTTTGATCCCGACGTTGACACGCCGCCCAGATGCGTAACAAGACATTCGGGGAATTGGTCGGCCACCATTGGCCGCACTATGCAACCATCTAACATCTATAGCTGTTGAAGCTCGCTCTCCAGTATGCCGATAACCAGCGGGGACGGCCCCCCACTGAGGATCGACATTAGAGCGCCACCTTTGATAAAATTAGTGCAGTATAGCCTGTAAGAAAGGTATTTTTGCACTTAAAATACTATTTTATAGTTGCAAACTAATAAAATTAGTGCAATATAGCCTTTATAAGGGGATTTAATGAACTTAAAATATGAAAAAATTAGCAAAACATTAGGGCCCCTAGCCGCACAGTTGGTGCTGACTCTGTACGAAAACCAACGTCCAGTTTTTCATGCCGTGGAAGCTGAAAAAATTCTTGGCGACCAGGCAAAAGCAAAGCGAGTTCTTTCACGGTTGGTAGACCACGGGATTGCAACGAGGCTCAAGCCCGGTATCTTTCGACTCGTCCCTTTTGAGTTGGGGTTTGAAAAAGAGTATCTGGGTAATCCCTATGTGGTCGCTCGCGAGATCGCTATGAGCTCACATATTCGAGCAGGCTCGAAGGAAAAACAACCTGAGGACTATTATTTGTCTCATGGCTCGGCCTTTTCCATTCACCAGATGACCACACAGCCTAATCTCATGATTCATACCAGCTCACCACGACTAATTCGCTCATGCACTATTCAGGGAACCGAGTTTCATTTTGTTCGCTGTAAACCTGAGCATCTCTTCGGACTTGACGAAGGCTGGGTCGAAAAAAGTGAGAGGGTTCGCGTAAGCGATTTAGAACGCACGCTTCTCGATGGTTTAAAACAGCCCGGCTATTGCGGAGGCCTGACAGAAGTGGCCAAAGGCATGGCGATGAAACGTAGCCAGTTCAATCCGCAAAAACTTGTCGCGTATGCATTGCGACTCGACATCGGCGCGGTGGTCCGTCGACTTGGTTTTATGATGGAGCTCTATCAAATTGGCTCAGAGGAACATTTTACGGGTCTGCAAGCGAAGCTGACGACCACTCATCAACTTCTTGATCCAGACCTTCCCGCCGAAGGGAAGTTTCAGTCACGATGGAAATTGCGATTGAACGTGCCTATAGAAGAATTGCGTACGGTAGGGAGTACTTAAATAATGATTGTACAAAGTCAAATATCCAAACTCTCGAATCGGCTTTTCAAAGAGCAGGGCGGAAGGCGCATCCCAGAAGCGGTTTTGGAACGCGACTACTGTATCGCATGGTTTCTTGTCGGACTATCTAAAGTGCCGCTTTGCAAAAAACTTGCTTTCAAAGGCGGGACATCGCTTAAACGCATACATTTTGCGGATTACCGCTTCTCAGAGGACCTTGACTTTAGCCTGTTGGATGAAACCTTATCGTTTAACGAGCTCAAGGCGCAGCTTGAGCCCCTATACGAGGTCGTCAAAAAAGACTCAAATGTAGTCTTTCGATTTTCGCGGGAGGATTCGCAATCACATCAAAACTGCTTCACGTTTTATCTTGCCTACGAAGGCCCCCTGCCGACAACTTCACAGGTGAAGGAAATGAAGGTGGATATCACGATCAAAGAGTTGATAGTTGAAAAACTGCAAAGTTTTCCTGTCCTTGTTAGCTATCCTGAGTATGCAGGTATTCCGACAGATGCTAAAATTACCGCTTATTCGCTGAGTGAAATTGCGATCGAAAAGACGGTAGCTCTAATGGATAAAGCCCGGTCCGAGCCCCGCGATCTCTATGACCTTTGGTTTCTGACTGAGCAAAGTGGGCAAGTCGACCTTACTGAATGCGTATCCGGCGTTGAATGTAAACTTCGGCATCGAGGCAAGACTTTGAAGGAAGTTCAAGGGGAATTTGGAAGGAAAGAAGCTCGTCTCAACAAAACATGGGAGTTGCGGTTGTCGACTCAGATGAACAGCCTTCCCGAATTTGACGGGGTTTACCGTGCAGTGAAGCGCAATCTTCGTCGAGCTCGAATCACCACAGAATCCTAAATTTTCTTAAGTCCTTTCCTGCAACTGTAGTAGCAACACACATTGTACGCTTTTCGCGATTATTCTTAGTTGACGATGTTTATTGAACAATTTTAACGCGTGTATAGTCAAGTCTGTATAGGCAGGCTTGTATAGTCAAGGCCGTATAGGCAGGCTTGTATAGTCAAGTCTGTATAAGCATGTATAGGCAAGCATGTATAAGCAGGCTTATGTCATTGGCCCAAAATAATAAAAAAATGGCCGTCATCTTATGATGTTACCAGTGCGTTAGGGGGAGTGTGTTAGGGGGGTATGTTAGGGATGTGCTGGGTGGCGGCTGGGGCTATTGGGCTTTGGCGGCCTTCTCGGGGCGGGTGTGCTTGCCTATTCACGGAGGAAAAGCTAGGTCAAACGAGGACTCATGTCGGGGGTGCCTTATTAGTGTTCCAGTATTGCCAAATTGCCCGGGTGGCGCCTTACTCAAATGGCTATTTTGAAACTTGGGGCTCCGTAGTCTTGATTTCTCTCGTTTAACCGTAGCTCGAGTGTTCTAAGTTGCTGGCTGGCTCTCCGACTATTGATCTTAAGTAATCTCTTGGATTTCGCTTTAGATGCTTGTCAAGATCCTAAATCTACATGACCTTCGCGTCTCGCCAGATGCGCTCGGGTTTTCTCAATTAATACAGTGTAGCCAGTTGGGCTAGCGTGCGACTGTGCGCAATTTGTGAAAAATGATTCGTTACTGTTTTATCGGATGCTGTTTTAATGACTTTGGTGGTTTTTACGATTGTGTTCTGGACTGACTTTACATTGCCGTCTGATTTTTGTTTTAATTGAGCTGATTTTACAGAACCTTTTTCAACATAATAAACGGACGTTCCTGCGGTTAACTTGTCTGGGTTTGAGATCGTGTCGTTTTGACGCCAAATGTGACGCCAAAGTGTTGAAGAGCCATATACGCGGCGAGCAATCGCTGCCAGCGTGTCTCCCTGTCTAACTGTTTCCTTTGCGCGTCTAATACCGTCATAATTTGATGCAAATGCTTGGCTACTCGTTTCCAAGGTATAGTAAACTAAATCCCCTGGAAAAATATGGTTCGGATTGGTGATCCCACTAAGACTTGCAATTTCCCGCCAACGCTTTTGGTCGCCGTGGATTTTTGCTGCAATCTTTGACAGGGTGTCTCCAACTTCGACCACATACGGCATTTTGGACCCCTCTTCAGGAACCCCACCGACGCCGGTTGGTTGAGGCGCGGTCGCTTCTGCGACTGCTGGTGCAGCTGCTGGGTCTGCGACTGCTGGTGCAGCTGCCGGGTTGACTGGCGGAGCATTCATCTCCGTGATGAGCTCTTTGCCGTCTGTCGTCACGCCTTCGTTAACCGGCGCTTCGTTTACCGGCACAATTGCAGGATCGGCCACTGGATTTTCTGCGGCGACTTCTTCGTTAACGGGAGCTTCTTGGCCCTCTGCTGGATTCGTAGCTCCGTTTTCTGGTTGGGCTTCCCCTTGGATTACGGCGACTTCCGCACCACCCTGCTCTTCACCTTGTGTTGCTTCTTCTTGTCCTTGGGCTGCGACCTCCTCGTCAGCTCCTTGTTGCGAGCTGGAACATCCAGCTAGTGGCAACAAGAAAGCAGCGGTGAAGGCCGTCAGCACTAAGTGACGACTCCATTTGAACCTCATTTTCACACCTCCTTAAAAAAGTTAAAATAAAAACACGACCTGTTCCTCCTCGGCTAAATTTTTCACTACTTTAATTTTGATTCTCCGTGTAAATAAGCACAATGGGCAAGGGTTTCACGGTAAGTTGCCAGTAAACGCCCTAGTCACACGCTTAATCACACGGGCACAAGCTAAAACCCTTGGCAACTAAAGCTTCTAGGTCTAACTTATTTCTGGCCTGCCTATTACGGCCCGATATGACTAGGCAATTTTTACCGGATTATGGGCTAGTTGGGTGATTTGGACGAAAAAATTTATTTTTTGGGGCCTAAAAGTAATTTTTTTTTACAGTTTCAAAACCCAAATGGACTGTTTGCTGTTTTTAAATTATTGATTTCATTTTGTGATCTATTTTGGGGAGTAGCCCCTAACGTTTGGTTTTTATTTAACTGAGGAGTTTTTTTTGTCGAATTCTCAACCCGCTACTCACAATTCGTTGTCGACCTCTGCCATTTACCAACATGTGTCCGTGCTGTTTCATGAATCTGTGGCCATTTTATCTCCGAGGGAGGGCTCCATTCTCGTGGATTGCACGCTCGGCGGCGGCGGGCATACGAGCTTAATGCTTAGTATGACAGGGCTGAGCGGGCGCGTGATTGCGTTTGACAGAGACCTCACGGCCATCGAAAATGCACGCATTCGCTTTGCTGCAGAAATCACTGCAAGGCGGCTAACTCTAGTGCACTGTGCGTTTGGACAGATCGAAGACGAGATCACGAGGCTTGGACTTCGCGGTAAAATCGACGGTATTTTGGCCGACATCGGCGTGTCGAGCCACCATTTAGATGTGGCAGAACGCGGGTTTTCCTTCATGAATGATGGCCCTCTCGACATGAGAATGGATCAAAGCCAAGGAGAAAGTGCCAGTGCTTTTTTGGCGTCAGCTGACGAAAAAGTTATTGCTGACGTTATCTTTAAATTCGGCGAGGAGCCG
>CANJQY010000082.1 GCA_947476525.1 Oligoflexales bacterium | reverse complement strand
GACCGCGAAGGGATCTTGTTAACAATGTATGACCGCCGAAATAACCTTTGTCACCAGGTGGAACAAGACATCCGCACGCATTTTCAAGGGGAGGTGTTTAAAACAATCATCCCGAGAAATGTCCGACTGTCGGAGGCACCGTCACACGGCAAACCGGTAATATTGTATGATATAAATAGTACTGGTGCCGTCGCCTACATGGAAGTTGCCCGAGAACTAATGCGCAGGCAAGCGTCGCGGCAATTGGAAAGCACCGAAATTCCAGCCATTAAAATAACTAAAGCTCACATGACGGAGGCCTCTCTATGATGCAAAAACACGACCCAAAAACTAAGAGATCCTCCCTCGGCAAAGGCATTACGTCTCTCTTAGGCGGTTTTGACACTGAAATTTCTCCCAACGATAAATCGGTGTCCGCACAGTCAGTTGCTGCTCGCCAGGGGGCCGACCAATTGGCACCGGTCAATCACAGTAAAATGTTGGTCGTCGAAATTTCTCAAGAACTCATAGAAATAAATCCTCATCAGCCGCGCAAAATCTTCAAAACGGAAGACTTAGTCGCCCTCGCTGCGAGCATTAAAGTAGACGGGGTCATTCAGCCAATCACAATCGTTAAAGGCGACAGGCCGGGAACTTACATGTTAATTGCCGGCGAACGCCGACTTCGGGCCAGCAAGCTTGCGGGCCTCAAAACCATCCCCGCCATCATCCGCGAGTCCATGACCGACCAAGAGCAGCTTAGGGTCGCCCTCATAGAGAACATTCAGCGTCAAGACCTTAACGTACTTGAAGAGGCGGAAGCTTATCAGTCACTGATTGAAAATTTTGGCCTAACCCAAGAGCAGTGCGCCGAGCAGGTGGGGAAAGAGCGCTCCACCGTAGCCAACGTACTGCGAATTCTTTTGCTGCCGAACGAAGTCAGGGCCGATCTAGCCGAGGGTCGACTTACCATGGGTCACGGACGCGCTTTGCTGTCCATTGATGACCGAAAACTAATCCTGCGAGCTCGCGACATCGTCATAAAAAAAGGATTGAATGTTCGACAAACGGAACAACTCGTTAAAAATTATCGCAGCAATCAAAAAACCCCTGGTGGACGTGTCGGAAAAGATGCGGCCGACCTAGACTACTTAGCCGACAGTCTGCGTGCGACTTTAAAAACAAAGATTAAAATTTCAGGCAATGGCGGCAAAGGACGAATTGAAATTTCGTACTTCTCGTCCGCCGAATTAGAGCGTTTATTGGCCGTTTTCGGCCACAAAATGAGCTAAGAAAAAAAGCCGAATAGTTTTCCCCAAAAAAGAGAATTAAGTCAGGCACATTTGTAATATTTCAGCGGCAAAACGAAATTTGCCCAATTTATAGGCGCAAAAGGCTGACAAAACAAAGAACAAAAATTAAGCACCCCGTCCCGTGAAACACTTTGAAATGAACGACAAAACATTGTTGCAGTTACAAAAAAACTAGGCTATCACAGGCTCCCTAACAGAGGTGGGTCGTCATCATGACGTTCGTCAATTATTAATGCGCGAGCGTCACGGGAATAACACTAATTGTTAGTCAGTGTCGATTATAACTAAATTACACAACTTGAAATAGACGGGCACTATGAGCCAATTAAATTTAACTCCAGATCCAGTCATCATTGCGACGCAAGCGGCAATATTTTTGGCCAACATGTTTGTTATAAAAAAGCTGATTTTAAATCCCTACCTAGCGGTCAGGGGGCGACGCGAGGCGTCCACTGGTGGCAGTCAGCATGAGGCTCAAAAACTCGCGCAAGACGCCCTCGGACTCGAGGCGAAAATCACTGACCGCGTGCGTGCCGCCCACAAAGAAGCTTCATTAGCGCGCGAAGTCATTAAAACCGAGGCTCTATCAAAGCGCGCGGCAAAACTTGCCCGGGCCGAAGCCGACACCAAAGCGTCGCAGTTAGCCGTACAAAACGAAATTACGGCCAATCTGCAAGAAGAGCGCGCCAACAAAGAAGCCTCAATCAAAACAATTGCTCAATCCTTCTTCTCACAGGTAACAGCCCACAGTTAACCACCCACAGTTAACTATTAACCCAAGAGCCCTAAACAGGCACCGGAGACCTCCTTGGAACACTCAGTAGAACACGCATTAAACATCCCTAGCCAAGTGCTGTTGCCGTATTTTAACTTTTTAGTTTTTTTAGCAGCATTCATTTATTTTTTCCGAAAACCACTCACAGCCATGGCGGCAGCACGTCGTGACGTCTACCTAAGCGCCTCAAAAAATGCTGCGGCAGCCCTTGAAACGGCTCGACAAACGTTCGATGCCGTTAAAAATAGATTAGACGCGCTCGATGCCGAGATGAAAGAGTTTAGAAAGCAAAGTGACGCCTCAGCCCATGACGAGGCTCGAAAAATCCAAGAAGACACCGAACGGTTTATCCGTCAACTTGAAACGGAGACCGTCCGCCTTGCTGCCGACGCGGTCGCAACGGCCCGTCAAGAACTACGCCGCGAAATCGTCGAAGCGGCGCGAGACGTGGCTGCCGCCAAGATAGGTACCGATTTAAATGCGCAGACTCGGGAAACAATCCTAAAAAATCGAATCTCCGACGCCGCTGTTTTGTCCCTTCAGCACTAACCTACAGCACTATACGTCAAGCCTCTGCCCCGGTATTCGTGCCTGCCTTTGAATTCAAGTCCACTTTAGTATAGGTGAAAATCATGAGCACAAGTTTAATAGCCAACCGATATGCGAAGGCAATGCTAAAGATCACGGAGTCTGACCCTAGCCTTGCGAACAAGGCCGCAGATTTTTTCACGTGTTGTGAAGCCTTGTTTACTCTTGACGATTCAAAAAGAATTTTAAAAAATCCGACCATGCCGCCCGACCTAAAGTTAGCACTATTAACTTATGCCTCCGACCAGTCTACAGAAGTAGAGTCGGAACGAAAAATCTTTCAAAGTTTTTCCGCAAAAGTTATCGACGCAGGACGTACCCAGTATATTCCGCAAATTGCCGAGGGCTTCAAGCAGATGCTCGCCGACAAACGTGGTCTTGCGACGGCCATCACAATCACCTCTGAGCCGATGTCTGAAACTTTAAAAGCGGATCTAGGAAAATCATTAGAGAAAGTCTTTTCGAAAAAAATCACGTTACGAAACGAGGTCGATAAAAGCTTGCTAGGAGGCGTCGTGGTTAAGGTAGGAAACTACACCATAGACCTGTCATTGAAGAGTCGTTTAAACTCTGTCGCAGATTTCGCGCAGCGTTAAGCTATATAAAAGGAATTTAAGGCATTTAGCCACTAAGAAAGGATCGAGAACGTTATGGATAAGATCAGAGTTGAGGAAGTCAGTAAGATCATCAGTGAGCGGATTAAGAATTTCGGCCAAAAGGCTGAATTGACTGAAACCGGAACCGTGCTTACAGTGGGTGACGGTATCGCTAGGGTCTACGGTCTCGAAGGCGTTAAAGCCGGCGAACTTGTAGAGTTTCAAAACGGCGTACGCGGCGTCGTACTTAACCTTGAAGAAGATAACGTCGGAGTTGCCGTACTTGGTAAAACAGACGAAATTCAAGAAGGCCATAACGTAAAAAGACTAAACGAAATCAATTCGATTCCAATTGGCCGGGGAGTTTTAGGACGAGTCCTCGACGCCCTCGGCAACCCAATTGACGGCCAAGGCCCCCTACAGTGCACGGAAGTCGGCAAGATCGAAGTGAAGGCCCCAGGCATCATTGCACGCAAGTCGGTTCATGAGCCTCTACAAACCGGCATTAAGGCCATTGACGCCATGGTTCCGATTGGTCGCGGCCAACGAGAACTAATCATCGGAGACCGCCAAACCGGCAAGACGGCGATTGCGATTGACACGATCATCAACCAAAAGGGCAAGGGCGTTGTTTGCGTCTACGTCGCGATTGGTCAAAAGGCTTCGACCGTGGCTCAGGTCGTCGACAAACTTAAAAAAGCCGGCGCTATGGAATACACCGTAGTGGTCGTAGCTGCTGCTTCGGACCCTTCCCCAATGCAGTTTTTGGCGCCCTACTCAGGATGTCGTTTGGCCGAATACTTCAGAGACAAGGGCGAGCACTCTGTTATTTTTTACGACGATCTTTCCAAGCAGGCGACCGCCTACCGAGAATTGTCCCTACTTCTTCGCAGGCCTCCAGGCCGCGAGGCTTTCCCGGGCGACGTGTTTTACCTCCACAGCCGCTTGTTGGAGCGTTCTTGCAAGTTAAGTGACGAGCTTGGTGGAGGATCCATGACCGCCTTTCCAATCATCGAAACTCAGGCAGGTGATATTGCCGCCTACATTCCTACCAACGTTATTTCGATTACGGATGGCCAAATATTTTTGGAAGCCGATTTGTTTTTCTCGGGCATTCGTCCAGCGGTCAACGCAGGGAACTCGGTTAGCCGGGTAGGGGGCTCGGCTCAGGTTCCTGCCATGAAGGCAGTGGCCGGAAACTTACGCCTTGACCTAGCGCAGTACCGAGAACTAGCGGCCTTCGCTCAGTTTGGCTCAGATTTGGACGCCATGACTCAAAGGACTCTTGCGAGAGGGGCTCGATTAGTTGAAATTCTAAAGCAGGGACAATACGTTCCTGCTCACGTCGGGGTTCAGGTGGCGATTCTTTATGCGGCCACAAAAGGCTACCTCGATAAAATTGAATTGCCGCAGGTATTAGCCTTCGAAAAAGGCTTGACCGAGCACCTTCAAGCTAAGTACGGAGCAGTCCTCACCAAGATCGAGCAGCGTGCGAAACTTGGCGACGTAGAGGCCGACCTAAAAACAGCGATCGAAGAGTTTTCTAAGGGGTTCAAAGCTAATGGCTAATTTAAAGGACATCAAGCGGCGGATTGTGAGTGTGAAAAACACTCAAAAAATTACGCACGCCATGAGACTGGTATCTTCCGCAAAGTTTGCTCGCGCAAACCAAGCGGTCATTGCCGCTCGTCCTTATAACGACGGCTTTGAACGAATGGTCGACAAGATCGTAGCGGTTGCAGGCGACACTCCTGCGCGGCTCACAGAAAAACGCGGCCAACATAAAAAACAACTACTAGTCCTCGTATCCACTGACCGAGGTTTGTGTGGCGGACTAAATTCGGGGCTTTTTAAAGCGGCGTCTAGGTTCGTCAAGGAACAGGCGGAGGCTGGAATTACGTTTGATACTGTGGCGTGGGGACGAAGGGCTGGGATGTTTTCCCGCAAGGTAAAATGGAATCTTTTGCTTGAACGAGAAAAAGTTACGGATAAGCCAAAATATGCGCTAGCTAAGCAATTAGCTGAACAAGTTGTGACAATGTATTTAGACGGCGCCTACGACGGCGTTCAAATTGCATTTGTCGAATACAAGAGTGCCCTCAGCCAAGTACCAACGGTCAAACAAGTCTTGCCGGTCTTGCCTAAAGTAACAAGTAAACCAACGGAAAGTTCCGCACACATTTTAATTGAGCCAGTCGTTTCAGAAATACTTGAACCTGCCTTGGCTCGTTTAATTGTGGCTCAAACTTTCCGGATACTTCTCGAGGCGACGGCTAGCGAGCATGCGGCGCGAATGACGGCCATGGATTCGGCCACCAAGAACGCCAAAGAAGTTGTGCGTAAATTGACCCTCCAATATAACCGCGGCCGTCAGGCTGCGATTACTCGGGAGTTAATCGAAATCACAAGCGGCGCACAGGCCGTGTGACATGGTGCATCGTAGAGAATTAACAGTTACCAGGCCAACCTTGTAACTAGACTATTAAGAAACTTACATCTCCCAGGGGAGTCTAAAAAATGACGACAGCAACCGGAAAAATCGTACAAGTAATGGGCCCAGTAGTTGACGTAGAATTTCCAGATGGAAAACTACCAGCAATCTACAACGCGCTTAAACTTTCCAATAAAGAGATCAACGATCTCCCAGAAAACCTAACCTTAGAAGTGGCCCAGCATCTTGGCGAAAATGTCGTCCGCACGATCGCCATGGACACGACCGACGGCCTTGCACGGGGAGTGCCGGTACGTGATACGGGAGCCCAAATTACGGCCCCTGTTGGCAGGGAAGTTTTGGGCCGCATTATCAACGTAATTGGAGAACCGGTAGATGAAGCCGGCCCAATTAACGCGAAGAAACGCTATCCAATTCACCGCGCCGCACCAAAATTCACAGATCTTTCCACTCAAATTGAACTTTTGGAAACTGGAATTAAAGTCGTTGACCTAATTGCTCCTTATGCAAAGGGTGGAAAAGTAGGCCTTTTCGGCGGAGCCGGCGTCGGCAAGACAGTTCTAATTATGGAGCTCATCAACAACATCGCAACTCACCACGGAGGCTTCTCGGTGTTTGCGGGCGTAGGCGAAAGAACCCGTGAAGGAAACGACCTCTACCACGAAATGAAAGACACGGGCGTCATCAGCAAAACAGCCCTTGTGTACGGTCAAATGAATGAGCCGCCAGGGGCTCGTGCGCGAGTTGCGTTGACGGCTCTTTCGATGGCCGAATATTTCCGCGACGAAGAAAATCAAGACGTACTTTTATTTGTGGACAACATTTTTCGCTTTACCCAAGCCGGATCGGAAGTTTCCGCACTTCTCGGCCGAATTCCTTCGGCCGTAGGTTACCAGCCGACCCTGGCCAGTGAAATGGGCGAGCTACAAGAGAGAATTACCACCACAAAAAGTGGCTCGATTACTTCCGTACAAGCGATCTACGTACCAGCGGATGACTACACGGACCCGGCACCTTCGACGACTTTTGCCCACTTGGACGCGTCGACAAACCTTGAGCGTAAAATTGCGGAACTTGGAATTTACCCAGCCGTGGACCCACTAGCCTCGAGCTCTAAACTACTTGACCCAGCCATCGTCGGCCAAGTGCACTATGACACGGCGAGAAAAGTGCAGTCTATTTTGCAGCGCTACAAGGATCTTCAAGACATCATTGCAATTCTCGGAATGGACGAACTCTCAGATGAAGATCGCTTGACGGTAAACCGCGCACGAAAAATCCAGCGTTTCTTCAGCCAATCCTTCACGGTGGCCGAGCAGTTTACTGGCAACAAAGGAAAATATGTAAAGCTTGCTGATACGGTCAAGGGCTTTAAAATGATTTGCGACGGCGAAACCGATGCACTTCCTGAACAAGCGTTCATGTATGTCGGCACAATTGAAGATGCATTTGAAAAAGCGGCGACGATGAAATAAGCAACTCTCAAGGAGGCTGCGTGATGACACAAACAGAACTCAACATTAAAATTCTTTCTCCAGAAAGAATCCTATATCAGGGGCCCGTGCAGTCCCTTGGTTTACCAGGCGTCAATGGTTATATGACCTTGTTACCTGGCCATGCGGTCATGGTTGCACAGTTAGACTCAGGTCTTGTGGCCATGTCGGTCAACGGTAAAGCGGAGCCGTCATTGTTTATTTCAGGTGGTTTTGTTGATGTCTCAGCTACCGGCGTAACGGTGATGGCCGACGTCATTGAAAAACTAGCAGAAATTGATGTTGAACGAGTCAAAAAATCACAGACGCGTGCCGACGAGCGCCTGTTAGGAAATAAATCGACAGCCATTGATGTGCCTCGAGCCCTCAGAGCAAAAAAGCGGGCGGAACACCGCATTGAACTAACTGGCGCTGGCAAGAGTGCCCATTAACCGAATATAAAAACATGTCCACAAAGCCGCCCCATACAATCGATGAAAAAAAATCACCGCTAGTTGTGTGGGACGGTCTTGGTCTGTTTAACGAATATTCGGGAATAGGAACCTACGGAAAAAACCTCTATACAGCTCTAAGTAGTTTGGGAGTTTGCCCTTACGTGGTCGTGAACTCGGTCGCAGGTTTGCCTTACGTTGGCACTGACCGAACGTTACAAGTGGGCGGTCAGGCATCTTTTCGTGCGACATCCATTTCCGGTTTAATTCCCGAGCGAATTAGAGGTATGAAACCGGTTTTTCCGCTGTTAGCCTACAGCCGCGCAAAGTCAGAATTTAAAAAAACAGGGGACCAAAAACCCCCGAGGATGATTTACCATGGTTTAAGTAATATAAACCTGCCATGGACTGGTAAAAAACGACCGGGTGACAAATTTGTGATTACCGTCCACGATATTATTCCACTCTTGGTCGGTGAAACCTCTGCTTTAGCCCTGCAAATGAGTCTTCTACTGCCAAAAGTTCTTGATCGTGCAGATCATATAATTACGGTTTCTAATTGGACTCGCAAGACTCTCCTTGAGCGTTTTGGGAATCAACACGCCAATAAAACTTCAGTCGTCGGCAACGGAACGGTTGCTGTAGACGAATTGAGCCTGCTGGCGCCTCAAAAAACGATCGACGGCCTCACGATTGCCCGTGGCGAGTCGTACAAGCGACTAGAAGTGGTCGAGGCCTTGGCGAGAGCCCATCCGAATTCCAAATTTGCGGTAGTCACCTGTGTTGCTGGTCGCCGCCGGCTAATTCACGCTCCTGCAAATCTCACGATTCACGTCCAACTAACCGGTCGGGAGTTGGAGGAGTTGATGGCAGCTTCCAAAATTTTCATTCATCCCGCGATTTTCGAGGGATGGTGTTTACCCGCAGCGGATGCCTTGAGCCGAGGCCTCCATGTTATGTATTGTATTGGCTCTGGTATTGACGAGGTCGTAGCCCACCACCCGCAGCGGGCCTCAGGACTGACCCCAAAAGCCTCTCTTGCCGACTGGTGCGACGGCTTCAAGGCGGCCTTGTCGAGCTATAACCCACAATTAAAAGCGCCTGTTTTAGAAAAGTGGAGTGAAGTGGCTAAAAAAACTCTCAATATCTACGCTTTATTGGTATAATGGCACAAAGGCAAATTAAACCGACTAGGCACGGCATCCGCCACTAAAATGGGAGGCGATGAGCTCATGGCAACAAGCCCGAATAATAGAAGAGCTGCTTTGATTACAGGATCTGCGGGTCAGCTCGGCCACAAGGTGGCTGAGCATCTTTCGTCCCAAGGAAAAAACATAATAGGCCTTTATCGCAATAAACTGCCAACGTCCCATAAAAATTTACTGCCGTTATGGTGTGATTTACAGTCGACGGAAACCATTGTTGCGCCGTTAAAATCTACGGACACGGTGATTCACCTGGCCTGGACTGGCGGCGTATTAGGATCTACCAAAGCGGCGACTTATCAGCGCAACCAAGACCTTTCGGACGAAAAAATTCAAGCTTCCCCAAACGTCACGATCACACGTAATTTAATAAAAGCCATGGAGCGAGCCGGCTCACAAAAAATAATTTTTATCAGTTGGGTTGGCGTGGATAAGCGAGCGACCAGTGTGCTTCTTCGTGAAAAGTATTGGGCAGAAAATTTAGTGGTCAATTCATCAATACCTACAAAAATAATCATTCGTATAGGAGTCATCGGTGCGGGACTTTCAGACAGTGATTTTTTACGGACAGCTGCTTTGGTAGGTAAATTTCCACTGTTTTTGCCTGTTCCGCGCGACATAAACGGCGTCGTCATAACAACGCTACCCGATTTTATTTGGGCCATCGAAGAAGCCTTGAAGGTACAAGAAGGCGCCGCCGCGGGCTGTCGGATTATCGATTTGACGTCAACAGCACCAAGTTCTGGTGCGAGCATTGTTGCTGCATTAGATTTAAAGTCTAGGGGTAAACGCAGCCTTAAAATAGGAGGCGCCGTCGGCGCCATGTTATTTCGTTGGACGGAGCGCAAATTTGGCACAACCAAGGCAACCGATTCCAAACTCACAGATTACCTCGACGCGAGTAAAGTCTGCGTCACAATCCCGGCCGACGGCGTGCCTTGCATCGTGACGGCAAGGGACGTCGGCAATAAAGTGGCTGTGGGAAGCGCTCTTTAATTTTAATTGCAGGCGTACATTAAAGCACTTTTGCCCGTCAACAATTCCGTAGTTGACGGGCAAAAGTGCCAGTTCACTTATTTAAAAAACGAGTCGACAAGCCTAGAACTAGCGTGGGTCAGAGGCGTGGCGTAAAAATGCCGGCAAGTCTAGATCGTCGAGGTCAAGGCCTGAGAGTGCCTTTTTTGGCGTGCGAAAGGACTCGGCGGCATTTCCGCTGAAGTCATTTAATCTCTCAGCCATGGCGAGAGCTTCGTCAATGCGGCGATCGATCTCGTCTGAAACCAAATTAGGATTTGGAATGTCGAAATCCCATCCTAAGTCAGTTTCTATCGACTTCCCTCCGCGCGACTCCCCGTCCAAGTCCACACTGCCAGAGGCACCAGCACGCAGGCCGTCAGGGTTTGCCGTCAAGGGAGACTCAAGTCCGGCCTCCCAAGCGCTAATGCCGGACTCCGCTGCGGATTCCTTGGTATTCTGAGGGCCCCAAAAAACGGATTCAGACACGCTTGCGAGATTCGCGGCATTCGCGTGATTGGCGGCATCTGCAAAAACAGGCATCCCGCGAACGTCGGGCCGTGTCACCTCGAGGTCTGGGAGCTCGTGTCCAGTGGGCTGTTCTGATCTAGTGTCGTCAAGGGTCCAGTGAGCTAAGCTCGCAGCCTCAAAGGCAACGTCCACTGTGGCAGCGTCGTGAGACTTAGCGTTAATCGCCGCACCGCTCCACGAATCATTTGGCTGGTAGGGGGCCACAGACAACCTCGTGCCTGTAGTTACTTCAGATACGGGCGCCACAGCCTCGGCCGCTTTCACGACGGGCATTGGAGAGGATCCGCGGTAGCTCTGAACGACGGGTGGCAAGCTAGCCACAGGCGCGAAGAACGAAGACCTCTCACGTGCCGGTATCGGCTGAGGCGTCGTAAGTCTTGGCGGCGCAACAAGGCGTTGTGCCGTGTGTGTCGGCTGATTTGCCCGCGGGCTCCCGGCACCAAGTGCACGAGAAGAATGATTGTAGAGATCATCTGCCGGTAAAGTTTCCTCAACCGGAAATCCAGTGGCGATAACCGTAATCCTCACTTCGTCCCCTAGGGACTCGTCAATAACGGCGCCGAAAATAATGTTAGCATCTTCGTGGGCAGCCTCTTGAATCACCATACACGCATCATTGACTTCCATTATGCTGACGTCAGTTCCTGCGGTGATGTTAATAAGAATGCCTGTTGCGCCCTCAATATCCACATCCTCTAAAAGAGGTGAAGAGATCGCCTGACGCGCAGCGTTCAAGGCGCGTTCAGAGCCGGAGCCGTAACCTATTCCCATTAACGCGTGACCCATGCTACTCATTACAGTTTTTACGTCCGCAAAATCCACGTTGATCAGGCCTGGCGTATTGATGATGTCGCTGATGCCGCGTACCGCATTGACCAGAACGTTGTCGGCTAATTGAAATGCGTCGAGCATGCTTAAATTCGGTGTCGCCACCTGCAGTAGTCGTTGGTTGGGTATCGTAATTAGAGTGTCCACACAGTCGCGCAGGCGAGCAATCCCTTGCTCTGAATGTTTACGGCGCCTTTTCCCCTCAAACGTAAATGGCTTAGTGACCACAGCCACCGTCAGTGCTCCAAGCTCTCGCGCAATCTGTGCGACAACGGCTGCGGCACCAGTGCCGGTGCCTCCACCCATACCTGCAGTAATAAAAACCATGTCAGCGTCACTTAAGAACTCTTGCAACTCGATGCGGTCTTCCAAGGCCGCGTCGCGTCCGATATCCGGATCTGCGCCGGCGCCAAGGCCTTTTGTCAGGTCCTTTCCAAGTTGTATGCGGTGGGGAGACAATGACGCAAGAAGGGCCTGCGCATCAGTGTTAGCAACGATAAAATCAACACCCTCAAGTCCCGACCGGATCATCGTATTAACAGCGTTTCCGCCGCCGCCGCCAACACCGATTACTTTAATTTTGGCACCAAAAGCATTGAAAGACATAGTCACACTCCTTGTTCCAATTGCGAAAAAAATTTCTCGCAACATGCTAATTCGACAATTTCAAAACCGAATTATTTTCTCTGCACACAAAATTATAATAAATCCTAAAACACCATGTCAACTTTTTGACAAAAATAACCGCGGCTTCCGGCAAACAGTTTTTAAAAATATAATAATATCAACGAGTTGTGATAGAAAAATATTTGCGCCAGTAATTGTTCTGCAAGGACTGATTTTTTATCGTCAACCAAAGGGCGCGCCGAGTTTAAGCAATCTTGACAAAGCCTTTTTACGTAGCTACCGTGGTAGCTACTTGGCAAAAGTTTGGAAAGGAGTCGCTATGGCACTGGCAAAAAAGAAATTGGAAGTCGGCGTAAAAGAATTAAAAAACAAGACGACGCAGATCATTCGGAATATTCGTGAAAAAGGGACGGAATACATCATTACCGTAGATAAAACTCCGGTTGCGATCATCATGTCTTTAAAAAGTCATTCCCTGGTTGAGAAGCTTGCAAAGCGAGCTGAAGTCTTGAAATCCATCGAATCTCTTTCTAAGGAAATCGCCAAGGATTGGGATGACAAGATGAATGCTGCTGAAGCAGTTTCCGAACAGCGTCGAGGCTAGGAGGTCATATGGCAGTCGTTGACGCAAGTATCTGGGTTGCACTTTTTCAAGAAAACGATGTTTTTCACAAACAAGCAAAGATGATCATTCAGCACCTATTTGATTCAGAAGAAGCAATAAACGTACCAGCGATTGTTTTCGCAGAAGTCTCTGGAGCAATTAGGCGTCGAACAGGAAAACCAAGGCATGCGTCGCATGCTGTCGCAAAAATGCATGCTCTGAATCTTGAAATCAGAGCCGTTGATGACTACTTCGGTTTTTTTGCCGCTGATATAACGGCTCGGCTAGGTATGCGCGGTGCAGACGCGTTATATGTCGCACTTGCCAAAGAAGTGGGAGAAGTTCTTTACACCTTTGACCAGGAGCAACTAACCCGTGGCGGGCAAGAAGTTGAAACTCGATGTGTCGTTTAGAAGTAACTCAAACACAAAATACCGGCCAAAGAAAACGCTGTAAGTCCAGGAGTAATATTTCAAGGCAGGCTCAAATCTAAGCCCCGGCCAGATCTGGACCACTTACTTCGCGAGTAGTTGTGGAGAATAATCGTCGTTTGGTCATTTAGGCAAATTATAGCCCATAGTGCACTTGCTACGGCACCAATTCGGTTAATAGCTATTGGAAAAAGAGGTTAAAGTGATTCTCTGCCTAAAGAGAACGGTCATGCCAGCCGATAGATTTGTCAGTTATCTGAACAGCTAATTTTAGGAAATTTAATGAATTCTGATACTTTCATCGAGATCACCATGGCCACAGCTCGTCGACGCTGGCGGTTATTGCTAATATTGTGCCTGATAAGTGTTCCTTTCTCCGTGCTTTCAGTCCGATTGATTCGTTTTGTGTACACGGCGGAGATGAAATTATTTGCCTTGCCACAGGCATCTCAAAGTGTTTTGGATAGTCAAACCACTGCGTTAATGTTTGGCGGTGGTGGCGATCGATCGGCACTTCTTACCGGACAGGATTCTCTCATTCATTCAATCGCGGTCTTTAATGCCGTTCGTGAAGTTGACCCAAGTCTAAATAAAGTTGCTCCACCAAAAGACTCAAAAATAGCACTACTTGGAATGTACATTGGTATAATACAGGAGTTCTGTTTTGGGAAAGAATATGTCCAAATTCGGCAACGCTGGAAAGGTCGAGAATTTGGAGTTTTTAAAGCACGAATGACTGCCATCATCGATATTGATGCCGCAAGCATTTCTCTCAAATACAAGCACGAAGATCCAAAAGTAGCTTTGGCGGCAATAAAGGCGGCTGCTGATGCGTTGCAACAGATAAACTTGGAGATCTCAAAAGATCAGATTTATAAAAAGGTGGAATTTTTGGCGCTGAAAATTGCGGAGGCGCGCAAGGAAAATGATCGTATTAGCAGCGAAATTACGACCTTTGTCCGAAAAAACAAGATCTCAAGTGATCCGCGAACGATAGAACCTCGCTATAAGGGTTTATCTGAAGCAAGTGGAATGGTTACGGCTGCGCAACTTGAAATTTCACAGAGAGAAATGGGGCTTGCCGAGGCAAAACTTGTCTCAGCTCGTCTTCAAAGGGAAATTAAAGATGGTTTACTGAATGATCGAGAAGGACGACTTAAATCACTGACCACAGATCTTCGCCAATATGAAAAGGGAATGACCAAGCTTCCAGATAGT
>CANJQY010000081.1 GCA_947476525.1 Oligoflexales bacterium | reverse complement strand
TAAGCTATTCAAGTCCCCTAGCTGCGCAAGACAACGAGGTCCCGGTTCAAAAACCTCGGCAATATTCTGCGGGTCGCGTTGATGCAAAAAAAGACGAAACGATTTCGTCCGGCAGTAGCAAAGCTCACCGGAAAAATAAAAATGGATACGCCTTTTTCCAAAATACATACACGCTAGGTGTCGGCGTGTATGTGAATCCAGAGACTATTATCGATGGAGTCGTCGGTAGAGAATTAACATTATTGGAAACATTAGCGGGAACTTCGCAGGAAGGAAGAATCCAGTTTTCCGTACGCTACAAGGCGTTTACAGGAAAGACTTTCTATTGGCGCGTCGGAGCAAAGGCTACACAATTTACTTACCCTGACTGGCTAAGTAGTGGGTCAAAGGATACCGGCTATACCGGACCCTATACGTCAACCGTGAACTCTTACGGAGTTGATTTTGCCATTGGCAATCAATGGCAGATTGGTTCTTTTATGCTGGGTTGTGATTGGATCGGTGTATTTTATCCTTTGTCGTCAGAGGCTTCGACAAAACGGCATGCTGGCGAGGCTGAAGAACGATACCAACGTGCAAGGAAATATGCAAAAAGCAGTGGAACCTGGCTAATGCCTGAGATTTTGCAATTTTATCTTGGCATAGCGTTTTAAGCCAATCGGCTTCAAAGGGTCTGTCGTTTTTTTGCGACTGTAGCAGCAACACACATTGTACACTCATCGCCAGATTCTCTGTCAAATGAATCATGGAAAAAATTCAAATATCTCTGGTTACATCGTGGAGTGGATCACAAATTTGCCGAAGACGTGACCTGTGTTACGATACTAATTCCAGAATTATTATTTAAAGGATTTAACCTATGAACCTCTCTAAAAACACGATCCTCATTACCGGCGGATCGACTGGAATCGGACTTGAGCTCGCAAAACAGCTAACCCTTAAGGGCAATACCGTGATTGTCACCGGCAGAGATCAAAAGAAATTAGATCTCGCGAAAAGTGCACTGCCAAAAATTCATACCTATCAAAGTGATGTCAGTGACTCTAAAGCCATCTTGACACTCTATTCTGCCGTCACCGAGAAATTTCCAGATCTCAATATATTGATCAACAATGCAGGAATCATGCGAACCATTAATCTGCACGACACCTCTGGAACGCTCGACAATGTATCCCAGGAAATTGAGATCAACCTCATGGGTCCAATTCACATGGTAAAACAATTCCTACCGCACCTAAAAAAGAAGTCTACCGCCGCCATCGTCAACGTCACGTCAGGCCTGGCCTTTACTCCTCTGCCTACATCACCAGTATATTCTTGCGCAAAAGCAGGCCTACACTCGTACACCCAATCCCTTCGAGTCCAACTTAAGAACACTTCCATTAAGGTCTTTGAACTGGCGCCACCGGTAACTGAAACAGCACTGCTTGGCGACTTTGACCTAGAAGACATGAAAGGCATTACCATCATGAAACTTGACGCCATGGTGGCGGTAGCAATGGCCGGATTCGAAAAAGATCAACTGGAGATAAGACCTGGACATAATAAAGTGGTAGTACAAGCATGCCTAGCGTTAAAATTGATCAACATACATCGTCAATCAAGAATAATCGCGAAAAGCGTGTAATGTGTGTTGCTACTACTCGCCCGCATTGGCGGGAGTATTTCTACCCGCCTGTGACTTCAGCGGCGGAGTGCTTAGCGACGCGAAGGGCTTTTTCTGGCAGCAGAGTTCCGAGTAGTAGAATCAAAGCCACACTTCCTCCCACAATGACTGTTGTGGTAAGGGAGCGTTGGGGTTTAATCAATGAGCCGAGGACAGGACTACCTTCCATCATAAACATGCGTACAATGACCCGCATATAATAATACAGTGAAATAGTCGAGCCGATGGCCGCAATAATAACAAGTCCCACGAGATTGTTGCTTAGTGCTGCATTAAATATATAAAGTTTACTAATAAATCCGACGGTTGGCGGCATGCCTCCCAAACTAAACATAAATACTGACAACGCAACGGCAGCGAAAGGGTGCTGTTTAGCAAGCCCGGTCAAATCGTCAACAATAATATTCTCGCAGCGCTCGTTCTCAAGCCACATAATAATGGCGAACGCACCGAGACTGACAATAACATAAGAGATTAAGTAAAAGAGAATGGACGGGACACTGTACTGCCGCACGCCGCCACTCATTGCAGTAAGTGCCAAAGCCATATACCCGCTATGTGCAATCGACGAATAGGCGAGAAGGCGTTTTACGCTTTGTTGGGCGAGTGCTAAAATATTAGCGAATAACAGAGAGGCCGCCGCCATAAAGCCCAGTACGGGAACCCATACGCCATGAACCCCTGAAAGACCGTTTTCAAAAACTCGAATGGCCGCGACCATGATCATAGTTTTCATTGCAGTCGCCATAAAGGCAGTTAAACCGGTTGGGGCCCCTTCATACGCATCAGGCGTCCACATATGGAATGGGACAAGTGCCATTTTAAAACCAATACCAACGATGGTGAGGATAGCGCCTAATTCTACCCAAGAGTGGCCACTTATTTTACCGATTGCGACACTAATTTCACTAATGCGAAGGGTTCCGGTTGCTGCGTAGAGAAATGCAAAACCAAAGAGTAAAATGGCAGCTGCTATCGAACCAAGTACAAAATATTTAATGGCGCCTTCTTGCGAAAGTTTGTTGGGACTAACGTAACCAATAAGGGCGTAGATTCCGATTGATGCCATTTCTAGACCGATAAACAATGTTACCAAATCATCCGTGGCCACCATCGTCAACATTCCAGCGATCACCATGTGAAATAGGGCTATAATTTCTCCGCGGAAGAATTTCGCCTTGATATAGCTGACCCCCATTAACAGGGACACCACGAGTGCCACTGCGACAATGATGCCTTGGCCAAAGTATCCCAGCCGACCAGCCACAAAACCACCACTCAAAAACATTTCGCTGGCTGATCCGGAAATTCCGTACAGGCGAATGATAATCAGCAGAGCTGCAAAGAGAGAGATTTTGTTAATCCAAATAGCGGATTGGACTGAGTTACACCTTTTACTTACGCCCATCAACAATGCAATAATGCTGGTAACGCTCAATAGGATTATCGGCAATGCCGAGCCATAGAACGATAAACTTAGCTGAGGAATTGGAAAATTCACGGTAGGACTCCTTAATTTGCCGATTTATCGGACATTTCATAACCCATTTTGAAGTCTAGGCTGTAGTTTTTATAATGCTTTGCAAGGTGCTCAATTGACGGTTTTGTTTTTCCCATAAATGCGTTTGGAAAAACACCCATGACGATGGCGAGTACGGCTAGCGGGACCAAATAACCTAGTTCCCTAGGGCATAAATCTTTCAGTACTTTATTCTCAGGATTATCCAACGGCCCGAATAGTATTTTTCGGCAAAGCGACAGCATGTATACGGCCCCTAACAACACGCCAAGAGAGGCGAAAATAGCGGCCACTGGCATGGCTTGAAAAACACCCATTAAAATCAAGAATTCGCCGACGAATCCGCCGGTTCCTGGCAGTCCGACCGAGCTGAGCGTTGCAATAATCAGAAGCGTCGCAAACCACGGCATATTTTCAGCGAGCCCACCAAAATCCGATAGCATCCTGGTGTGCCGACGTTCGTAAATAACGCCTACCAAAAAGAACAATGCTCCGGTTGAAATTCCATGATTAATCATTTGATAGGTGGCACCGGTTAGGGCCTCCACGCTAAGTTCACCACCGGCCATGACTGCGAAGGTGCCTATGACTACAAATCCCAAATGTGAGACCGACGAGTAGGCAACCATTTTTTTGGCGTCTTTTTGCACCCACGCGGTAAGGGCTCCATAAATAATTCCGACCACACCACAGAAGATGAGTAGGGGAGCAGCCACCACCATGGCATCAGGAAACAGCGGCACAGCAAATCGGAGCAGACCATAAGTACCCATCTTCAACAATACACCGGCTAGGAGTACGGATCCGACCGTAGGAGCTTCAACGTGTGCGTCAGGCAGCCATGTATGAAATGGCCACATTGGAACTTTAATGGCAAACGCCACAGCGAATGCGGTGAACATCCACATTTGCCCTGAAAGCGGCAAACGTACTGAATAGAGATCCAGTAAACTAGTCGAGTAGACGCCAGTTTGGCGAAAATGCGCAAAGTATAGGAGCACGGCAGCGGCTAGCATTAATAGAGAGCCAAGGACCGTGTACAAAATGAACTTTGTAGCCGCATAAATGCGCCGTTTGCCGCCCCAAACACCGATGATAAAATACATCGGGATGAGCATAGCTTCCCAAAAAACATAGAAAAACACCATGTCCATTGCGGCTAGTGCCCCAATCATTCCAGATTCGAGCGAGAGCAATAGAGCTAAGAATGCCTTTTGCCGCGGATTATCAATGTGCCACTGGCTAAGGAGTACGAGCGGCATCAGAAATGTGGTTAAGACGACGAGCAACAAACTAAGGCCATCTACGCCAAGAATGTATTTGACCCCAAAAGTCGGAATCCAATCGTAGCTTTCTACGAATTGAAGAGCTGGTGATGTGCCGTCAAACCAGTACCAAACATGAAGGCCGCCAAGAAAAACAAGGATCGACGAGCCCATTGCCACCCACCGAGCGACTGCTGTCGACGGCGAAAGAAATACAGCAAAAGCCGCAATTAGTGGCATGAAGACTAAGAACGAGAGGATATACGAATTTATTAATTGCATGTTAAACCAACTCTTCGCTTGGGATTAATGGAATACCAGAACCGACAGCACACATACCAAACCGACGACTAAAACCATCGCATGACGGTGAATAGATCCTGTCATTTTGAAACTTACTGTACCGGCAATAAACCGACAGATTTCACCGGCGCTATTTACGGCGCCGTCAATGATTTTGACATCCACAAATGCCCACAAAAATTCTGCGATTTCACGAACTGGAGTCACCACATGTTCGACGTAGAATTCATCGACAAAGTATTTATTTGAGAGAGTGTTATAGACTCCAGAGCACGAATTTCGCCATTTGGTGAGGACGGGAGCAGGTCCACGACCATAAAGTTTGATTGCGGTAAAAGAGGCGATCAGCATAACAACAACCGAAGACGCCATTAATCCCATTTCCAAGCTGTGGCTATAGGTGCCTTCCAAAAATTCCCAGTACTCTTTTGCGGATTCAGGAATCAAAATGACTGGTGCCAGGTATTTAGCAAATAAATTGTGCCCGCCCAGAACATGCGGCACACCCAAAAAGCCCACGGTTGCGCTCAATGCGGCGAGCACTACCAGCGGCCCCCACATATCCATTCCGGTTTCATGCGGCGTATGGCTATCTCCATGCCCATGCGGCGCTGCGTGTGCTGAATGAGCGTCATGTTTTTTATGATCGCTGTGCCCGTGGCCCCCATGATCGTCATGATATGCGCCGCGGTGTTCGCCATAAAATGTCAGACATAGCAAACGAACCATATAAAAGGATGTGCAACCCGCAGTTATGACACCAATACCCCAAAGTAGGGGGCCGCCGCCAATATATGCCTTCCAAAGAATTTCATCTTTTGAGAAAAATCCTGCGAACGGAGGCATGCCGATTATTGCGAGTACTCCAATGAGAAACACAAAGTGTGTCACGGGCATATACTTTCGAAGTCCACCCATTTTAAACATATCTTGTTCGTGGTGCATCGCCACGATTACCGATCCTGCGGCCATAAACATAAGTGCCTTAAAACATGCGTGGGTCAATAAGTGAAAGACGCCGGCATCAAAGGCTCCAACGCCGCAGGCCATCACCATGTAGCCAAGTTGGCTTACCGTAGAATAGGCCAGTACTTTTTTTATATCTGACTGAACAATGGCAATGGTAGCGGCAAAAAAAGCGGTCAAGCCACCCACTATTGAGACCACCAGCATCGTCTGGGGAGAAAGGTAGTACATAAAATTCAGGCGGGTCATCATGAAGACGCCGGCCGTAACCATCGTCGCCGCATGGATCAATGCGGACACTGGCGTCGGGCCAGCCATCGCGTCGGGCAACCATATATATAGAGGAAGCTGCGCTGATTTACCTGTAGCTCCAACAAACATGCACAGTGTAATCCATCCGATTGCACCAATTTTAACCGCGTCGAGTGGTTCAACACCGATTAATTGACGAAGCTCGGTAAAGCTTACGGTGCCAAAATATTTGTACGTGAGAAAAATTCCGATAAGGAATCCTATATCGCCAATTCGGTTAACCAAAAAAGCCTTCATTCCTGCTGCGGCATTTTTATCATCATGAAACCAGTAGCCAATAAGGAGGTAAGAGCAAAGACCGACCCCTTCCCACCCGACAAACATAACCATGAGGTTATCAGCCATAACCAGCTGTAGCATCATAAACACAAATAAGTTGAGGTAGGCAAAGAAGCGGTAGGTGGTCACTTCTTCGTGCATGTACCCGCCAGCATAGATATGAATCAACATACCTACTCCGGTGACGACGAGCATCATCAGCCCTGAAAGGTGATCAATGACGTATTTAAACGGGGCATGAAAACCACCTGCATCAAGCCAATCGAACGCCAATATAGTTTTGGCCTCTTCGCCCGAGTGCATCATTTCCCTGAACATTGAAACCGCGGCCGCAAACGCGACAGCCATTGCGGCAACGCCTACGAGATGACTCACGAGCTTTGGAGCCTTGCGAAGCAGCAGACCATTTAAAATGGCGCCAACCAGAGGAGCTAACAGCATCACCCATAACATAAAATTTTCTCCCCCTTATCCGCGAAGTAATCGAAGAATATCTGTGTTGACCGTCCCATACTTACGAAACACGGCAATGACCATAGCAAGCCCTACGGCTGCCTCACAGGCTGCCACGACAATAACAAACAACACCATTATTTGACCGTCCACATTTCCGATGGAACGTCCAGCCGAAACAAAAACCAAGTTTACGGCATTCAGCATAAGCTCAATCGACATCAGCACCATAATTAGATTGCGCCGAAAAAGGGCGCCAAAGAGCCCAATTAAAAACATGACGCAGGCCAGAACGAAGTAAAATTCAATAGGTACCACGAGATTTCTCCTCACATTCGATCTATCTTTTAAGTAACTCTTTGTCGTCTAAAAAACTGTTACGTAAGTTTGGATCCATTCAAGCCGCAGGCAATTCTTTTTTATCTTTCTTAGCAATCACGATCGCCGCAACGATCGCCATTAAAATCAACATCGACGCCAACTCAAACGGCCAAATAAAATCTGTAAGTAGCTTCATCGCGACCACTTGAGTGTTGCCCCCCGCCCCTTCAATGGCGGCAACATCGAGAGAGCCATCTCCGAGCCCTGTTGGTTTTCCAGCAAGTGCATTAAAAATCACAACCAAAAATCCGATTAACGTAATCAACAACGCCCCTGCCTCAACAACGGTAAACTTGATTCCCTTAAGTTGTTCTTGCTGCAGGTTCAGCAGCATAATAACGAATAGGAATAGGACGACAATGGCGCCGGCATACACCAAAATTTGAATGGCAGCCACAAAGTGGCTATCCAAACTCGCATAGAGGCCGGCAAGTAAAAATAGATCGACCACTAAAAACACTGCACTTTTAACCGGGTGCCTCGCCGCGACTACGCATATCGAGACGATAGTGATCAATAGAGCGAATGTATGAAACACGACGTGAGGTAGAATTAAAGAAAAATCAGGCATGAACTAACTTCGCCTCCCTTAGAATCGGACTGCGGCAAGGATCACCGCAGTCAGAACAACATTAATTAGCCCCAATGGAATCATATAGTGCCAGCCCAACTTCATCAGTTGGTCATAGCGGAATCGCGGCACAGTCCAGCGCACCCAGACGTAGACCCACATAAAAAAACCAGCCTTCAAAAGAAGCGAGAGAAAGCCAATTAAAGCTGCAACCCCGGTAAATCCCACGGCATCATCGATTTTCAGGATGTCGATAAAAGGCACCTGCCAACCACCAAAAAACACGGTGGAAGCGAGACAACTAAGCACGAACATGCTGACATACTCGCCCAAAAAGAACGCGGCAAATTTAGCGGACGTATACTCCGTGTGAAAGCCTGCCACTAATTCACCTTCGGCCTCTGCCAAGTCAAAGGGCGATCGGTTAGTCTCAGCAAACATCGATATAAGAAACAGAACAAAAGAAATTGGGGAAAGAAACACTCCCCACAGCCATACGTGATTTTGGGCTTCGACAATTTTGTTGAGGTCCAAAGTCCCGTAGATCAAAACTATGGGGATTAAGGACATGCCCAGTGGAATTTCATAACTGATCATTTGCGCTGAGGCACGCAATGAGCCTAGAAGTGCATATTTATTATTGGAGGCCCAGCCTGCGATGGTGACGCCATATACGGCCAACGAGCTCACGGCAAAAATAAACAAAAAACCAACGTCGACGCGAATCACAGATAAAGGCACGGTAAAACCGAAGGCTTTGATGTCAGGGCCGTAGGGAATCGCCATTGCAATTAAAAAAGCAGGAAACACGGAAAAGATTGGAGCCAAATGGTAAAATGCTTTTTGCGCGCCTTCTGGCACGACCTCTTCTTTCATAATCAACTTAATAGTATCGGCCAATGGCTGAACAATTCCATATAAGCGAAACTTAAATATACCAACGCGGTTTGGACCTTTACGGCGCTGCATCATGCCAGGAATTCGCCTTTCAGCCCACACCATGACTGGCGGCAATTGCAAAAGGATCCCTGCCATTATCGCAAATTTGATAAGTGTTGCAATAAATTGAACTGTGAACTCATTTTCTGTCAATCCCATTCGAGTGCACCCCGCTTGACGACGTAAATGTAACCGGCAACCAAAATCACCATAAATACCATGATCTCTGCGACTCCGAACCATCCTAGATTAGGAAATGCTTTTGCCCATAAGTAAAGGAAGATTGTTTCGATATCAAACAGAATAAACAGAATCGCGGTGAGATAGAATTTTACGCTCATTTTTTCATTTGCATTTGTTACTTTCGGAACTCCGCATTCATACGGATCACTTTTTTCCGGGCTTGGATTTCGGGGGCCTAAAAACGTGGAAAGCCCGCTCAAAATAGCTCCGAGCGTCAATCCAAAAATAAGAACTATTAACACAGGAATATACGGGTTCATTTTTCACCTGCAAAAATATCTGATAAAACAACTAATAAAATATCTTGATACGATTTGTGCGACCAGAAATTTGATAATATCAAAAATCAGGACAAAAATCCTAATTTCCTCAATATCATTAGTGTAACTCTCGGAATTAGTTTAGCACCGAGAGCTCTTGCGCGCAACATCGGCGAATCTGCTTAAAAAAATGCCAACCATTTGGTTTTAATTTCGCAGCTCGTATGCGGATTAGCCTTCAATGTGAATCAGGAAAAAACAAGCCGCTCATGCGCATTCTTTCGACAGGCTGGAAAGTAATCAACTGCCGCATTGTCTCGGAGCTCATGGCTTCCATTTTTTTTGACATCACGGCCCGATTGGAACTACACTTTTTGGTAAGGGACGGTGAGAGTTATGGGCTCAGAAGAGAAGCAAGGTAAAATACTAGTTCTAGGCGCAGGAAATTTTGGGACTGCGCTGGCGGGCCACCTGTCAAATGAACTCTGGTCAGTCGAAATTTTGGCTCGTTCAAAGATCATTGTTGACGGCATTAATCAGCACCACAAAAATCCCAAGTACCTCGCTGGGGTTTCGTTGTCACCGAGTCTCAAAGCTATCCACGAGATTGACCCAAAAAAAATAAATGACTACCGCGCTATCGTGGTTGCGGTTCCCATGCAAGCGGTTCGTGAAACTCTTGCTCCGTTTGCGAAACACTTAACCATCAAACCCTTGTTGATTAGCGCCGTTAAAGGAATTGAGATTCACACGGGAAAATTTTCAGCGGACGTATTTTCCGATATATTCGGAGCTGATATCGCAGGCAGGTCAGTGGTGTTGTCTGGACCAAGTTTTGCGATTGAAATTGCACAAAAGCTCCCCACAGCAGTGGTTGCGGCCAGTAAGAATGCCGAAAATTCAATGGCCGTCCAAAAAATATTTCACACATCTTTTCTTCGCGTTTACTCGTCGCAAGATCCGATAGGGCTGGAGGTCGCAGGTGCGATGAAAAACGTCATCGCCATTGCCGCCGGATCGTGCATGGGGATGGGCTTTCAGATGAATAGCATGGCAGCGTTATTGACTAGAGGCCTTGCCGAGATCACCCACCTAGGCGTGATACTTGGGGCCAATCCCAGAACCTTTTTGGGGCTTGGCGGTGTTGGCGATTTATTTCTGACATGTAGCTCTGACAAAAGCCGAAATTTTTCTCTTGGCTTCAAGCTCGGTCAAGGTATGAACGTAAATCAGGCCTTAGCTAGTTTAGGCTCAGTTGCAGAGGGCTTCACTACGGCGAAGGCAGCCCACGCACTTGCCTTAAAATTGAAGTTCGAAATGCCCATTTCATCGGAAGTTTATCAGGTATTGTATGAGAACAAGCCTGTGCGCGAATCTCTAATGGATCTCATTTCGCGAGACGCTAAAGCGGAGTTTTCACTATAAATGCACAGGCATCTTCATCATCCATTAAAAGCCTCCATCCTCGCCGTTGGCACCGAAATCACGGCTGGAGAAATATTAAATTCCAACGCAGCAACCTTGGCCGCTCATCTCACAGAGTTTGGATATGTTTGTGATCTGCACTTAACGGTACCAGATGATCGAGATTTGATGGCTTGGGCAATCAAGCACGCCATGGCTGAGCACGGTCTCGTTATCATTACGGGCGGCCTCGGGCCAACCACCGATGATTTTACGAGGGATGTGATTGGCCTCGTTGCGAATAGAAAGCCTGTATGGGACGAATCTTCCTGGGCCGCCATCGTTATGCGCTTGAATAGTTTGAACTCGCCAACAGCGAAATCTAACAGGCAACAAGCCTTCTTCCCGGAGGGTTCCACTATTTATCCAAATAACCATGGGACTGCGGCTGCGTTCAGCCTCCAATGCCAGCACTCTTTAATTGTCGCTTTGCCAGGCCCTCCAAATGAGATTGCAGGCCTTTGGGACGACAGTATAAGAGGTTTGATTGCGGGAATGGCCCCTAATGAAAAAAATCAAACACCCAAACGCTGGCGTTGCCTTGGTCAAAGCGAATCCAAGTTAGGCGAATTAGTGGAAGCGGCGCTTCAGGGTAGTGGACTCATGACGGGATACCGCAGCCACGTTCCATATATTGATATCAAAGTTTGGGTATCGGAACATCAAGTAGCGAATTTTGAGTCCCTCTGGAGATCAAAGCTAGAAACGGCCATTAGCCCGTGGCTGATCGGCCGTGATGGTGATGACCTTGTCGAGCAATTTCGGCAATCCTGCCCGATAGGCGCCCCAATATATATCTTAGACCGGGCAACGAGTGGCTACCTTGCCCAAAGGATCTTTGCCCGTTCACTTCCCGCAGGCTGCCAACTATCGGTGATTTCGGCAGACGACGGTACCCCTATGCCGCAAACCAGCTCGAGTTCAGAGATCGCTACAGTTACCGCTAATATTGCGACAGGAGAATGGCAATTAGCCTTGACTGGAAACGGTCCTCATAGATCCTTCCACGAGCAGAGCCGTTTTAGGGGCACCCAACATGCGCCGCGGCTAAAAGCCTATATCGGCGAAAAAGTTCTTTTGTGCCTTCGAGACTGGTTCGCTGAATCCTAGCTCTCGCTCAAATCAGACAATATCAATGTAATTACAGACAGTTAAATAGACCTCCAAGGCCCCGTTTTGGCGGACGTACAATTACGTTCAGACCTCCTGCTGCTTAGAAATTAATCTGATCATTTATTTACAGGGTTGACGAATCATCTCTATCCCTGCTTCAATGTTCCATTCGGAACCCTCACAACTGAATGGAAATGATTGTCCGTTAAGGTTTAAGTTTTGACTAATGCGTTTTGGATATTGAGTTTTGGATATTGAGTATCGAGTATTGAGTACTGAATATTTGATTTCAGACATTGGATGTTGGATTAAAGTGACGGACTATATCACCGCATTTTAGTTTTGAACTTGCTTGGATATTGTCGACCCATTGCATTCCCAAATTGACACACCTACGACTGGAGCCACTTGTGTCTAAAAAAATAGCGCCATCCGAAGAAAACGCGGCACAAAAGCCTCGCGCTGGAAAGAAGATCACTTCCAGCTCCACGGCTGAGTATTTTTCGAAAAACCTCCAGCAAGTAGGTTTTTCGTCTCCAACCAAGGCCGTACTGACGACCGTAAAAGAGGCGGTAGACAACAGTTTGGATGCCTGCGAAGACAACGGGATATTGCCGGAAATCAACATTTCGATCATGAAACTTGGTGCCGGCACGATGAAAAATACGGATAAATTAAAAATAATCGTCGACGATAATGGTCCAGGAATCCATGAAGAGGATATTTCCAAAGTTTTTGGTGAATACCTAGCGAGTTCCAAATTTGGCCGGGGCCGCTGCAGCCGCGGTCAGCAGGGTATTGGAATCTCTGCTGCGACGACCTGGGCGCTCCAAACAACGGCGACCCCTGTTCGAGTTATAACTAAAACTAAGGACCAGCGTAAGGCAGTTAGCTGCTCGGTTGAAGTCGATTTAAAAAACAATAAGGGTCTTACCCGAGATCGCCAAACCATAGATTGGGATCGTCCTCACGGCACCTCGGTCGAATTTATATTAGAGGGACGCGTCCAATTAAATGGCGAAGCTGGGCTACTTTCATATCTTCGCGGCAACGTGTTGGTGAACCCTCATTTAACGTTAAATTATACGCTTCCCGAAATCGGGTCTGCCACCTATGCGCGTGTGACAAAAGACGTGCCTGATGTACCACAAGCGATAGAGCCGCATCCACATACGATGAAACTTGGCGAGTTTTTAGCACATGCCAGAATATTTGGGCGGGTAAGACTCCAGACTTGGCTCAAAACCGGTTTTTCTCGCATGGGAGACAAGGTCATTACGGATATGTGGAAGGCGCAAAAACTAGCCCTTCCACTTCTCAATAAGACGCTGGAATCTGTGACGGATGAGAATCTTAAGGCCATTTATACAGCGGTTCAAGCCACTCAACTAATGGCACCTTCGACTCAAAGTGTCGTAAGTATTGGCGAAGATGCCATGTCACTTTCTGTTGAACGTCTCGGTGAAATTGATTTCTTTGCTGTAGCCACTCGAAAACCAACGATTTGCGACTTCAAACCGATGCAAGTCGAGGTTGCGATTGCCCGGGTTACAGGTGGAAAGATTGACGGCGATGAACCTGTGCAGGTATTGCGCTTTGCGAACCGCGTCCCCCTTCAATTTGATAAATCTGCTTGCGCCATTGTCAAAGCCATTACTACAGTAAACTGGCGTTCTTATGGCCTTCGCCAGCCTAAAGATGCGGTGCCAACCGGCCCCTATATTTTAGCTGTTTCTGTGGTTTCACCGTTCATCAAATTCAAGAATGCCTCCAAGGAAACGATCGACGCCTCTGACGAACTTGTTGAGGAAATTCGGCGAGCGCTGATGCAAGCTGGTCAAAGACTTTCGCGACATTTATCCCGAGAAAATAAGGCCGCCGACCTTGAGGAAAAGATTCTTCACCTAGAAAAATTTGGCCCTGTATTGGTAGACACTCTTGTGCGAATCACCAAAAGCAGCGACAAGCGAAAAGTTGCGGCCTACGAAGGGCTCAAAAAAATCTTGGGTCGCGACACCAACGAGGCCCAAACCAAACTCGACACCGCCGAGACGGCTCTTGACGTGGCAATTACGGCCCGTAAAAAGCGCCTAAAAACTTTCCGCGATGAGGATTCTGCGTATGAAGACACCCAAACTAAAAATCGTGCGTCCTCTGACGATGATGAACAGGACGACCCGAATCTAGATGAGAACGCTCGCGACGAAAGCGACGAAAGCGACCACAACGACACCCCAAAGACTTCAAAAAAGTCTAAAAATAAAGAATCTCCCGGTGCCCCGACCCGATCAAAGAAGGCTGCTAAAGGTAAAAAGGACGACGCCGCCGCGAAAGGTAAAAAGAGCCCCAAATCGCCGTCAAAAGACCTTGGAATTTTGAGCGTTTTTGCCCCAGAGAAGTCGCCAAGCAAAGGTAAATTTCAGACGCCGGTAAAACCTGCGAAGCCAAGCAAACCTGCAAAGCCAAGCAAACCTGC
>CANJQY010000080.1 GCA_947476525.1 Oligoflexales bacterium | reverse complement strand
TTCGTGTCATTAAAGAAAGCACTAAACAAATAATGAATATGACCGTTAACAGAAGCAGATCGTCAAATGGGAGATAGGTATGCGTATTTTTTTTTGAGCGCAGCCACCCACCCCCCACTCCAGCATTTAGACAAGATGATTGCCAAACGCTATAAGACTGGACCGAGATGTCTCCCGAGGGCAAGCCCATAAACCAAGAGTCCACCTCAATTCAACGCACCTATAGAATTCACGCTAAGGAAGGAATCATGCATAACACCACTGTCAATAATCGCCTCTCTGCACGCCGAGGCGTCGAATGGTACAAAGAGGCCTATGAACTCTTCAAAAAGGCGCCCTTCGCGTTAATTGCGCTCTCAATCGCAAACATACTTGCTTCGCTGGTGTTTTCACAAATTCCAGTCCTCGGTTATTTTCTTCAAATTGCCTCTGGCATGGTATTTTCCTTCGGCAGCTGCTTGGTGATCGACCAATTATACCGCGCGGGCACCTTTCAATGGCATCTACTCTTGGCGCCCATTAAAAGCCGGCCGATGGAAATCTTGGGATTTTGGATTTTGAGTCTCATGCCGTATTTAATGGGAATCGCAATGGCGGGACTTTTTTTGATAACGACCGCTGCCTTGAATTTCGAGCAAATTAGGGCAGGGGCAGGACAGATATACGCGGGTCAAGTTGCGGAGGGGTCTGTGACACTCTTTTCGTTTATAAGTCCTTCCGGATACCTGATTTTATTTTTTATTGGATTGTTAACCGCCCTTGTGTCTTTAAGCATGCAGTTTTTTGGTGGTTATCTGATCGTGCTTTCGCACTTGGACCCAGTCGAGGCTGTAAAATTGTCGATTAAGGGAACTTTTAGCAACGCCGGGGCCATGACGCTTGCTGGGTTAATGGGAGTTGGGTTGATCTTCCTCGCCATACTTACCTTGGGCATAGGTCTATTTGTTGTCGTCCCGATCCTTGCACTTGTGACATACCGAGCCTATTGCGATATTTTTAGATCAACAGAGGCAGACTCTTTGCAGATTCAAACGAACAGTCTCCCGTCGAATCGCGATCCTAGTCAATAATATACAAAAGGATCTAGCAGTATTTGATGGCGACAATCAATTAGAATGCCGAAGTGACGAAGAACTAGCTGTTGTTAAGAGAGCCGTAGTTGGCCCCCATTTAGCATCAAATTCGAGAATTCGTTCAGAGTGGGACGGTGCAGTTGAATTTGGGGTTTTAAAGGATTACTGGGGCCAAGGCCTTGGTCGACAGTCGCTAGAGCATCTTGATCTACATGCAGGCGGGGAAGTGCCCTCGGGCAATAGTCGCATTGAGATATTTTTACGAACAAGCAAATGAATTTCACGTGGTCGCAGCCGGTAGCAAGCGGTCTGCCTCATAGAAATGTCGGACGACAATACACAGTAAGTTACACAGTTCATGATCTACGTCACGGCTGCTGCGCAAAAGCAGGCAATTTTTGGAACCATTCATCGAAGGACTTCCACGCTTTCGCAACTTTTTCAGCTTGCCGATCTTTCTTTCCTTTGCCGCGTACTTTAGCAATCGCCGGTAGCAGGCCAAAATTAGCGTTCATCGGTGAATAGTCGCCAAGCGGGCCTACGGTCACGTAGTTTACCAGGGCTCCGAGCATGGATTCGGGCGGTGGATTGCTAAATTGAGAGCCCATCAACGTGGCAATGGCATTGCGGCTGGCCACGAGTCCGATCGCCGCAGACTCAGTGTAGCCTTCCACTCCAGTGATTTGGCCGGCGAGAAATACCCGGCGATTTGTTTTAAAGGAGAGGTCTGCCTCTAAGGAATCCGGGCTCTTAATGTAAGTGTTGCGGTGCACGGACCCAAAGCGCAGAAACTCCGCATTTTCTAGGCCAGGAATTAAGGCAAAAACGCGGCGCTGCTCAGGCCACTTCATTTTAGTTTGAAATCCCACCATTGAGAACATACTGGCTTCGACATTTTCCATGCGCAGTTGGACGTTGGCGTGTGGCCACCGGCCAGTTCTTGGATCGGTTAAACCAACTGGTTTCATCGGCCCGAAACGAATGGTCTCACGCCCGCGTTCAATCATGACTTCGATGGGTAGACAACTTTCGAAATATTTGACCTCTTCAAATTCGTGTAGAGGCATTTTTTCTGCGCCAATAACCGCATCGATGAAGGCGTTGTATTCCAATTCGTTCATGGGCAGATTCAGATAATCACCGCCGTCTTCGCCCTTTTGCCAGCGATCGGCAATGAAGCCTTTTGACATGTCGATCGACTCGGCGTCGATCACGGGTGCGATGGCATCATAGAATTGAAGGCGTTTGGTTCCGCCCGCAAGTTTCATCACAACTTCAGCCAACGCATCAGCGGTCAGGGGCCCGGTCGCAATAATCCAAACCTCCTCTCTTGCTGCGAGTTCCTCTTGCGACGGGACCTCCGTCACCTCTTCATCAATCCTAGTAAACAGCCCAGACTTTGAAAGGGCCTGATTGATGGCCTCTGAAAACAATTCTCGATTGACAGCTAATGCCTGCCCGGCAGGCACTTTAGCCTGGAGGGCGGCCTTGATGATGAGACTATCAAGGCAAAGCATTTCGCGTTTAAGTTCCCCGGGGGCTGAGTCGTCAGCCATGGATTTCAGGCTGTTACTGCACACGAGCTCCGCCAAATTACCGGTTTGATGGGCGGCCGTCATTTTTACAGGGCGCATCTCGTGGAGGACGACTTGAATCCCTTTTCGGACGATCTGCCAAGCGGCCTCGGAGCCTGCGAGGCCGCCACCAATAATATGAACTCTCATAGAGTCACTCCTTTTCACGATACCAATTTACCTGGACACTTACCGAGACCTACCCGTAGACCAACCTTTTCGCACGAAGCGCTGTTTATCACAAAAAAATTGTGCTTTCAAAACAAACAATGTCTTGTTAACGTCGATTTCTGGGCCAAGCCCATAGAATTCTGGTAAAATGCCTTAAACTTAGGAATACCAAGCCATGCAGGTCCTGCCACCAAACAAAAACGTCGACGATTTCTCGGTGCGCCGAGCAAAATCACTACTTCAAGAAGGGCTCCAAGCGGGGGCTGACGGCTTATTTGATAAAGCCATTCGGCTATTTAAAAGCAGCCTTCGTCTGAATAGGACCGCAGAAGGCTACACCAATTGGGGTTGGGCCGAGGCGACCAAGGGCAACCTTCACGTCGCCATTCACCAGTGCAGGGAAGCCCTCAGAATTGACCCAGAGTTTGGTAACGCTGCGAATGATATAGGTTCTTACCTTTTCGTGCTTGGCGATGAGGCTACTGCCATATCTTATTTAGAGCGGGCCAAGGCGTCAAAAAATTACACATCACGGCACTTTGCAATGACGAATTTGGGGAAAATTTATCGGAAGCGAGGTAATTATTGGCGGGCTTACCGCGAGTACACGCAAGCCCTAGTGGAGCGCCCGGGTGATCACGACATAACCAATGCGATCACTGAGCTTAGAAGGCGTCTAAGTTGAAAGGCTGGAATTGGCCGAAACTCACTTACCGCCCGGTTTGGGCAACATTCGATAATTGATCGGTGAGCAGGCCTAGAAGCTGGCTAGAGATATTTATAATGTCTTTAGTTTGGCAGCCTTCGTCTTGCAAATGCTTGTATATCGAGTCCGCTAGGCTTTTGACGGCTCTATCATTTAGGTTCACGGCGGGGGCGGGCTGATTTCGGGCCGTTTGGCTGTTGCTTGGATTGGCAATGGTGGTCATAGTTTTTCCCTTGTTGAGATTTTTACTGCCGATCGACTCAAACTTAGAGCGATCCTACTAGGTAGTACAATACAAGTAACGTACCATCTTTTTTAGCGCCTCTTATGGGGCAAAGTATCAGTAAACGCGACGATAAACTACTATTAATAACTGTATCATTTCGCTATATTAGTAAACGACACCTCGCCCTGGTCGGTGCACCCCCTGTGGTCATGAGGACTCAGGGATTATTCCCAAGTGTGGTGATTTTGATACGGAAAGGACCCTCATCCAATGACCCATCCAGTGACTCATCCAGTGACTCATCAAAGCATGGCTTTGTCTGAAGCGCCAGGCGTGAAAGAACGCATGGTGCATGGCCTTGGTTTCTTGCCACAAAATTTAGTTAGTTATTTGCTAGGAATTTTTGTTCGGATTCAATGGCCAAAAAGCATCCAATCTGTTTTTAATCAGAGTTTCGTCGCTTTATTTAAGCTTAATATGCGCGAAGCAGAAAAACCACTTGGAGCGTACCGAACCGTGGAAGAAATTTTCACGAGAGCTCTTGCCCCTAATCAGAGGCGGATTTCTGGTGCCTACGTCTCCTCGGCAGATGGAATTCTCGAGATATCAAAAGCAGCCCTGTCAGGCAGCACAGCCGTTCAAGCAAAAGGGATAACTTATTCTTTAACTGAGCTCGTACTTGGAAATAAAATCCAAGACATTTCCGCAAAGTGGTATACGACCGTTTACCTCGCTCCCCATAATTATCATCGAGTTCACGCCCCCTTCGCGGGCCAGGTAACCGGAATTCGCTATATTTCAGGCCGCTTATGGCCCGTCAACCGACCAGCCGTCAGGGCCATCCCTGGGTTATTCTGCCGCAATGAGCGCCTCGTGTTTTCCGTTGACGTGGCCACGGGTGGTAAGGCTTGGGTGGTCATGGTCGGCGCCTTTAACGTTGGCAGGATGTCGACCCGACTGAGCCCAGAGTTCATTACCAACGCGGGCTCTAGGCAATACAAAAGATCAACGGGGCCAAATGACCTGTTACTCGCCGCACCGATTCCCATTGTTGCGGGTGAAGAGCTGGGAATTTTTATGCTCGGATCTACGACCGTCGTGGTGCTTGACGAAGTGGCAGCAGCCGGATTAAGGCCTCAAGAAATCACAACCCCACAAACGGTGTCCATGGGACAAGGCTTGGCGGAGATTTAGGTGGCGCCCGTTTTCGCTCGGATCCATGGAGAAAAAGGCAAGGTGCGGTATAATAAATTGGAAATATTAAAGCGCTAATAAGCGGTCTGTAAAACGGTTTTGGTAATATATCCTAACTTCGGAGGCGGCCCCCACAGTGATCCTTGAAAATGCTCCCCACACTAAAGTTGTTTGGTCGTTCTCTAGTCGAGTCTTAGACGAGAATCTTGCCAAAAGAATTGCCGACGAAAAAGTATCGGCCATTCGTCTAGCGTTTCACGGCGATGCGGAAGGACGAATTCCAAAATTCATCGAGCATTTCCGTAAAGCCCATGACCCTAAAAAAGGCGAACAAGCGTCGATTATCGTCGACTTGTCGGACGGCTCAAGGGCACAGCTGACGGGTCTTAAAGAGCCAACCGAGATTCAATTTAAGGACGTGGTGACGATGTCGCCCGAGAGCTCAAAATCTAAAACCATGTTTAAGGTTTCCGTGCGTTACTGGGACGGGTTGTTTAAAGAAGGCGCCATGGTCTATATGGGCTACGGCCACGTTGTTATGAAAGTAAAAAGAGCCGACAAGGAGCAAGTGGAACTAGAGGTCATCCAAGGAGGCGTCATCCTTCCTAGCATGGAAATTCACATCCCAGAAACAAGAGTTCGCCGAAGCCTGGATAGCATCGAGGACAAAGAGCTCCAAAAAATTTGTGATCTTCATGTGGAATATATCGTCCTGCCAGGGATTGATGCCGGCGAGGAGATAAATAAATTTAGGGCGCGCCTCCAAAAGATGACACAAGACTTGCCCTGGCTGATTTTGCGGATTGATTCAATGGATGTTTATAAAAAACTAGACACGCTATTACCTTATGTCGAAGGCGTTTTGATCAGCCGGCGAGAGCTGGCTTTGACGACAAATCCTGCGACCATTCCGATGATCACTAAAGAAATAAATCAAATTGCGGATGATCATGCTAAAATAGTGCTTACGGCAAGTGAGATGCTCGGCTCAATGCGCCGCGGAGCCACCCCCACGCGCGCTGAAGTGAGCGACATCGCAAACGCTATTCACGACGGTAGTGATGCCCTTGTCCTTTCCGAGGAGGTGGCTCACGGACCCTTTGCCGTGCAAGCCCTCGGAGTGATTGACCGCATTATTGTCGACACCGAAAAGCCCGCCCAGCGTGAGCTGAATTGGATAAAATTAAAACCCACAATTGAGACTGAAATGGACGCCATCGCTTATCACGCTTACCGCACAGCTGAGCGCGTGGGGGCGAAGGCGATTGTTTGCGTGACCAAGGGTGGCAATACGGCCCTAAAACTCGCCAGCTTTAGGGCTCCAATTCCGGTGATAGCGGTTACTTTTAGTAGCCGCGTGGCTAGAAAATTATCGTTAGCACGCGGTGTTCAGCCGATAGTCTTGCAGGTCGATCCAAATTTCGGAGAAGTTTTGACGGAGGTTAACGATCAGCTTATTCGTCAAAGTTGGCTTAAAGCAGGAGATAAAATTATTTTTGTCTCGATTACGATATCTTCTGTAAGTGCTCGCGGCAGTAACTTATTTACGGTGCAGCGCCTGCAATAGCGCCACAGGCTCATTCATTGAGCCTGTTTTACATGGTCAACAAGGGTAAAGGAGCTAACGATGAAACATCGCAAACGACTCGTACTACTTGCACTTGGGAATCTTTCTTTAGCTCAAAACGCATTTGCGCAAGATCCCCCCGCAGCAAAAACAAACGTCGCCAATGAAGCCGCAGAAGATCCTGCGCCGAAGCCTGCCCGCAAATCTGGTGGTGGCGGGAATAACAGCGCCATGAAAAAATTTGCACAGCCTGCAGCGGCACAGGGCCTCTACGGTGCATTTGACGTCCGTCACACCACAAACGATTACTTTGACGGCAACGACGTTCGCATCAAACGGGAACCAGCGTTACACGGCAAACTACGCATGGGTGGCAAATTTTACGGTGAGACGCTGGACTTGAGCGTCGGGGTTGGCGGTTCCAAACTACCTCGTTCCCAACGCGTTTATCAGAACCGTCCTGATGTCACAGTTGATGCCTATCCTTTGAAAGGCAAAGTTTTGAAGGTTTTATTTTATGCGAACGCAATGTTCCCAGTGCACACCGGGGATCTCGATCCCACGGAGTTTGCAGATGGCGACCGCTACGACCGCGATTACCGTAGGGCAATGAGCGCGACCGTCATGTCGTTTGGCGTGGCACCCAATATCAAACTTGAAAACATTACGGCTATGGGCCGCTTCCAATGGACTGCCGGAGCGGATGCTTGGACTAGACTATACTCCAGGCCCCTCTATATAGAAGAGTCCGACGGCAGCCGCTCCCAGGGACTCGTTTCCGAGAAAGAACCCGCTGTCTCCGCAAAATTTGAAGACAGTGCCATGCGGTATGTTCACCAAGAGGCCCTGGCGATCGGCTTCGCGCCGATGATCTTGCCCACCCTGCAACTGGAAGTGGCAGGCTACGTTGAGAACCGCTATATCCCGCGGTATTACCGAGCGCCGAATTCCGAGGCTTGGGAATACACCTATGAGCCCGAAAGAATTTCCTTTTCTAGATACAAAGCGGCGCTCGACGTGACCCCCACTGTTTCCCTTAGTAATGAGTTATATTTTTTCCGTAATGGATTTTTTGCGGGAAATCGAATAAATGATCAAAGGCGGTATCGCAATATCGTCAGATTGTCATTTAAGCTATAGGATAAAATTCTGCCATGGGATCTAATTCCTTCGTCGAGATCGAGCATAAATTTGTCGTCCCAGCTAATTTTAATCGGGATGCCTTCCTTAAAAAAGTTTCTGACCTGTCTCCCAATCGTCAGGCTCGGGCCAAGGTCCGCGACACCTATTTTGTTTTGGCACACGACAATCAGCACGTATACAGACATAGATTTGACAATGAGATTCAGCAGTTAACCGTAAAATCGATTGAACATGATGCGGCTGTTCGTACGGAAATTAATATCCCTATCGACCAGTCAAAAGGCGATCAACGGCCAGCCATTCTCGAGTTCATGAACACCCTTGGATGCCGGTGGTCTGGAGATTTGGCGAAGGAAATTCACGTGGCGTATTTTCACGATTGTGAAATTGTATTCTACCGCGCGGTCAATCAGGGGAAAGAAGTTTATTGCATTGAATTTGAGGCCGTCAATCCAGGTTCCATTGAAGAGGGTCTGAACGTCCTAAAAAAATACGAAGTCGCGCTCGGTTTTGTGGCTAACGATCGCGAAAGTAAAAGCCTTTTTGAGCTTTTACTGCTGGACACAGCTCCAGATAAGATCAAAGCCATGTTTTGTTAAATCCTTAAGTCAAAGAGCCATTAGCATTCAACAAGCATTCAACAATGTAATTAAACATCAAGGGGCAGCCATATGGGACTAAAAGATAGAATCCAAGACGACATCAAAACTGCGATGAAGGCTCGCGACGCCATTCGCCTGAGTGTCCTAAGAATGGTCCTAGCCGATATTAAGTACCAACAAGCGCAGGTTGATCTGAGGGCCGAGTTGCCGGAGGATGTGGTGCTCAAAATTGTTGGAGCATATCAAAAAAAGCTGACAAAAAGCTTGGATGATTACCCAGATGGCGATGCTAAATCAGCACTCCTAGGCGAAATTAAAATTGTCGACGAGTACCTTCCACAGAAAGCCACTGAGGCCCAAACGAAGGCGGCCGTCACAAAAATTTTGGGGTCGACTGCGGATCGAAATTTTGGTGCGGTCATGAAATTGGTTATGACAGAACTAGGCGGCCTAGGCGACGGACGGTTGGTGAGCCAAATAATTAAAGAACAAATGACTTAGGTTTGCGAAGGTTAGATCAAAGGTTAGATCAAAGGTTTTAAACGCCGAAAACGCAGCGAATTATACGTCCACCTGTTCCCGCCAACCAAAAAAATCTTGGCTTGAATGCCAAGTGTACCAATTTTTCTGAGTGATATCAGCCGCAAGTGCAGTGAGTAACTGAGCTTGCGGCTCTTCTATTGGCAAATTACCACCTAGAAGCCGTTTTAAGCTATAATTAGTGTATGGAAGCTCGGTGGAATGTGAGGGGTCAATAAAATAAGTGTAATGTTTTTCAAATGGTGACCGATAACAAGAATACAATAATGGCAAGACACAAAGGCCCGTAATAAAGTTCAAGGACGAGTTAAAAAAATGCGTTATAAAATGCAAACCAACAAAATAAAAACAAAGAGCGCGAAATTTTTGCGTTCTAATTTTGTTGTGCTCGCATTCACAACAAGCCTTTCTCTTACGAGCGCAAACGCATTTTCAGAAACCGCTAATTGGCTGGCAACGGATCTAACAACAACACTCGACGAGGCCGGCAACAATACGCCTAGCCTCAATGCCTATTTCAACGACGATGTGGCTCAGACCACGACCACCACGCAAAACATAAGAATACTAAAAAAAGAAGTAACCACTCTTCAGTTAGGCCGCCTCGTCGACTCTATGATGGCCACAATAGAAAGCAGTGCAGAAGAGTGGTTAGGCATGATGCCTGCACCGAAGCAACTCGCCTCTAGCATTGATGTTGTAAAAGAAACATATGAGTGTTCCCTCGATGTGGCTATGTCAAGAGTGTCGTGTGATGCGACCGCCGCTTTGTCGATCGAAACGGGCACGGCCTCACAGGCCCCCAAGGAGGCCATTTACGGCCAGTCGTTAGTCGCGCAAATTGCCCGTGAGGCAGGACAGCCGAAGATTCCAGCAATAAAAGGCGTCGACACGACCAAAGCTGAAGTGCCGAGTGATCTCGCCGCCGCAAATCAAATAGTAAGTAGTGAGACGATGCCAAGTGTTACGCTTGTGCCGCGTCGCGACGGACTGATTACCGTAGCGAGTAAAAATATTAAATTCACTGCCGAAAATCAATCGTTCAAAGTATTGCTCGACGCAAAACTGGCGCAGGTCGAGGTGAGTTTATTTGTGCGCGATCCCTCGATCGTCTACTGGGACGAAAAATCAGGAGTACTTACGGCCAAAAAATCAGGAGCCACTGAAGTCTTTGTCGTTTCGCCTGGTCGCATATCGATCGTCGAGGCCACTGTTCAAACGGCCACAGGTGTTGCTGGAGATGTTAAGGGTGTGAAGAATACTGGTAGCGTAACCGCCACACAGGAATCTCCAGCGAGGGTGCTAGCTCGCGGCATCGAACTTCCTAAAACACTAGCCAGTCTCGACGGGCTAGACTCCGCAGTATCAAAAGGAGTAATGGCGGCAAGTAACAATGCCCTATTTTCGGAGCCTACTCAATTGGTGGTTGCAGACGAAGTTTCTAAACTAGGGGCGAAAGGATTGAATGAAGGTTCGCAATTTATTCGCGCCAAAGCGAAAACAAACTTTCAGAATCTGAGAATTAAAATAATCGACGACCGTTCGCGAGCAGGTCAAGAAAATTACCCAGTGGGTGGTGTTCGCATAAAAGTAGCCGGCACAGAATTTTCGCAGTTGACCAGCGGTCTCGGAGAAGTAGAGATAAAGGACGTGCCGGCGGGTGCTCGTCTACTATTAGACATCTCCGATGAGCGCGGATATATCATGCCACAATTAACTGAAATTGAAGTAGATCGAGGAAAGTCTTCACGGAACTTGGCCCAATTGATTCCCGTTCTGAGATTTTCATCATTAGATGTCATAGCTCGAGCGGTAGGTGTCGTTGAGGATATGCAGAAATCAAGCTTCTGCGGCTCAGTCACCGATCACCGCGTTGCGGCTGCGGGCATTTTGGTTTCTCTAGATTCAGCAGCCACAGGCCCGATTTACTTTAATAAACTGGGGCTTCCAGACTTGACCCTTGGCAGCTCGGGTCCCGGCGGCCGATTTTGTTTCTTTAATGTCCAGCCTGGGCCTGTCGCCGTGGCGATCAGGAAAACAAGAGCATCCGCCCCCATGTCGGGAGTCGTGGGCTTGGTTTCGGGACGCCATGCGGAGGAAATTTTTGAAATTACGGATGCAGGTTTTGTGACCACGACGTTAACAACAATTGCGACGGCGAATGAACAACTTGGCTCAGATGCGATACGTTCATCTCGACACGACATCGTAGATCAAGCCGACATTTATGCTGTGGGAAGTGGCGAATTAATGGTGCCTGTTGACGAAGGCATCATGACAACCGCAAATCCAGTGCTACCAGTGAAGGGCAGAGTTTGGACCGTGAGTGCGTCACCAGATTTTGAAACAAGCGTTCAAGCTGTTGCTGTCAGAGCTCCCGCCGCCAATCAAATTTCTACACTGGTGCCAAATGGTTTTGTTAGTGACATGTCTAATTTTTCGCAAACTGCGCACAATTCAGATGAGGGTAGCGTTATCATTGAACATGGTACGCTTGCCGGTCAAGGTGTTGAGCCAGTAAAAATTCGCTTAACGGATGCGTTCGGCCAGGATGTGGGGGATGGATGGTATTTCGCTGATCAGCCTGTATCCAAAGCCATTTTCTTCAACGTCCCATCAGGGATTTACGCTGTTGTCGTCGAAACGTCGAGCGGGCACTGGCTCGCTGCCGACACCGTGATCGTTTACAGCGAATCCGTCAGTATTGCCAAAACCGGCGGCCAGTTGCAAAAATTGCCGTTGCCGAGCGAGCATGCAGCCAACGAGTTGTAGATCGTTCTAATTTCTTTACTATCTCTCGCTGTGAATGTTCAAATGCATCAGCAAACTGGTCCAATTCAGCGCCAGTCATACCAATACTTTGACCTTCGTCTCGCCAGGTCGCCACTGCAACCTCTATTTCTTGCAAAATTTTCTTTGCAAGTAGTAAAGTGGACCCCATTGTCTAGACATTAATTAGCCTAATTTAAGAAATTCCCCCCAAGTGAAAGTTCCTTAAATTTTACCGGTCATTTAATCGATTTCGCATGAAATGCTTTCTGCACGAGGCACTAACGTTTTATGGCTACGCTGCACCGATATGTATTATCGACAATACCCATCTGGCGGTTTTACAAGGTACCGGCGACAAAGCGGTCATGGTCCCAGAGATGACTGAATTTACAAAACGCTATGGATTTAAGTTTAAAGCTCACGCTATAAAGCACAGTGACCGCAAGGCCGGCAATGAACACGGGTTTTGGACTCTCGAATCCAATTTTGTTCCGGGTAGACAATTTGCTTCGATGAAGGATTTGAATGCTCAGGCCATTGAATGGGCAACGGTCTGGATGGCCAATCGTCCGCGGGGTAAGGGAGGACTTCTTCTTGCCGTCGCTTTTGAGCATGAAAAAACTGTGCTTATCAAGATTCCAGACGGTCTACCTTATCCATACATTGTCCATGAAAGGTCGGTAGATCAATACGGGTTTGTGACGTTTGCCGCATACTGCTATTGGATTTCAGTGCACGTACATAATGGAGTTAAAGTCTTAGAATATGCACATGAAATCAAAATATTTGACGGTCGCAAAGAACTCGCTTGTTTTCCTCTGCCCGCTGAGGGCGTTAGAAATCAAATCTTTCCAGAAGATCGGCCTCATATTCCCTATCAACCTCGTCGCCGGAGCGAGGGTCCGACGAATGAAGAAGAAAATTTTTTTATGTGCCACTTCGCCCGTGATCGCAGAATATCTGAAATTTCTGCTGGCCGGCAAAGGGCTGGCAAGACACCGCATCATCCGCGATCTATTCGTCGTACAGAGAAGGCTTTCTCCCTATTTGTTTTTACGCGTTATCGAGCGAGCCGCCCAGTTTAAAATCACAGATTCAGCCGCTCTTGATGAGACCTATGAAAAACGTGAGGTTTTTCAGGAAGGACGATTTATCGATCTTCCTCATGTTTAAAATTTACGACAACCTTTTAAACGGAGAAGACGATGAAGATGGATGACGACCTGACAAAACAACTGGAATTCTTGAAGATTCTCGCCCTGATGGAGCGCTGGTCCGCCTATATTGTCAAAGCGGAAAAGGAAAAAATGGGGCATGAAAAGTTTCTGCGCTATGTGATTTCTGAAAGCTACGCGGCGCGAATCGCCTCCGCCAAGAAGATGCCCATCATCCGTGCCTCGATTCCAGAGGTACTGATCATGGCGACGTACTCCTTTGAAAAGCAACCTAATCTTGCCCGCCAAAGATTCTTGAGTATTCATGACACTATTGACTACTACATGAAGAAACCCAAAAATATCGTACTCGTGGGCCCCACAGGCTGCGGCAAGACAGGTCTTGGCACCAGCTACCTGGCGAACGCTCTTGAAAACAATTACATTGATTATTATATTTTTTTCCAGAATTGATCAGTAGGCTTTTGAAATCGGTGGCCACACACCACGAAGGCAAGGTCCTTAAATTACTCGCGGCGTATGACTGCCTGCACATTGATGAACTGGGATACGTCGACGTCGAGCCGGCACAGGCGGAACTATTTTTTCGACTGATGTCGATGCGTCACAAAAAAAAAACCACAATCGTAACGTCTAATCTTGGTTTTAGTGAGTGGCCGGCCTTTTTAAAGAACGATCGTCTCACCGCTGCGATCATTGATCGGCTCACCGAAAACAGTCACGTTATTAATATGAAGAACTGCACCAGCATCCGACCAAAAGGTGTCGTCGATACCTCTGAAAAAAAGTTGCCTCCTAAGAAATAGTCCCGCCCCAACAAGAGCTCTGTGGATAGCGCCGCGGGTGACGGCAGCCGTGGATTGACCATGAAGTAATGAGTCAAATGAGTACCACACTGGCCAACCCACCGCTGCCTTGGACAACCTTGCAGCTTGCCCACACCCTGCTGGGATAACGCTTCGCGTAATCCCCACAATCCACAGAGCCTGCCACTACATTTTATAAATTTAATTCAAAATGCTCGATAACCAAAGGCTCAATTTAGCTGAGCGTAGGTGGGTCAATTTAAGTGAGCGTTATTGACATACCCAACGTTCTTGGCCTCTTCTTTGTTTCATATCATTAAGATCTCTTTCTTTTACTTTTCTCATTTCTATTTCTTTTTTGCATTTGGATTTCCCAGATTTATTTATACACGTCAATTCTTTGGAAGCTGCTAGGTCAAATTCTGCATTTTTTAGTTTCAGCTCATCCGCACTTACACATGTATTATTGTCCTGGCAAGCCGATTTGCATCCACTTCCACTTCCACCACCGCCTCCCACAGCTGGCATTGCACGGCCCATATTGCCCATGAATAACAACATCACCACAATTACTGCTCTTCCGAAATTATTTCTGCACGCATCTGCCTTAATTCTACCTCTCATATTACATCCTCCAGTCCTAACTTATGGGCGTATTTCGTCCCAAGCCGGACACGTCATTTGCACAGCGGCACCATGCCCTGTACTTCGTGAAAAACAGATCACCCAGCAACCACGCTAAATGACTGTAACCACCTCTTTCGGTAACTGCGGAGCTCATCTTCTGAGGCTCCTTGCGCTTTGCGCTGCAGTTCATTCAGCCTCCTTTTTGCGATACTCTCGCGGGAGACTCCCACCGTGCCATTTGGAAACACACGGTAACCCAGAT
>CANJQY010000079.1 GCA_947476525.1 Oligoflexales bacterium | reverse complement strand
TACCAATTAAAGCTTAAAGAACAACGTTTAAGCGAACGCAAGCGATTAACTGGCAGGCTTCCCGGAAAATTTAAAGTCGAAGGCGTCGACACTAGCGCGAAGCCAATCGACATTACCCCACATGGAATAGGCCTCATTACTGAGTCAAGAATTGCAGTGGGAGCAAAAGCAACCTTGGTTGTGGATGGCTGCGAAATGCCTTTAGAAGTTATATGGTGTGCGCCAGATTTCGAAAAACATGATGAGTGGCGTCTTGGTCTGATCTGCACAGACCGGAGTGTAAACCTTGAAGAAGCTTTTAGATTTGCAGGCTGTATAAAATAGCGACGAGCCACGCAGGCTCAGGGAGCGCTGAACAGTCTCTAATTAAAAAAAATCATAATAGATTACTTTTCATTGCATCAAAGGTAGCATTGTCTACCATGGTTACACGCACCTCCACCATTTTTGAAAAACAAACTATCGCGCTCGCGTTGTTCGCTGGTGGGCTTGCCATTTGGTTCACGACTGCCGCTTTCTCCGTCGAATCCCTGCAGGGGCCGGAGTTTGGTGAAGCTTTATGGGTGACGCACTCTGAACAAACTCCTAACGATACAGTCACACACACACAACGATTTGCAAATATTGATGCACCAATACCAGCACCAATACCGGGAGCAATGCCCTTTGCAACCTTTCGCTACCACGACAATATCGGACCCGGTCGCCGCCGTTTTCTGGCCGATCAACGCATCGGTTTAGGCTTCCTACATCACGCGGCGGAGGGAGACCCTGCGTGGAGGGTTGATGTGTCTCGCTCTGGGTTATGGTCAGTTAGGGGGGGCCTCTGGGCAAGATTCATCGTCAATCTCGTCAAGCCATATCCTTGGTTTAAACTTCGAGCCAGTGATGCCGTAAGTTCATGGGTAGGAATTCACGGAATCGCAAACGGCAAAAAAAATATACGCTGGATTCCAGAATTTGCATGGATCAGACAAGACAACAACGGCCTGATCCTTGACTTGCTCGCACCACAACACGTGTTCTTCGGTTTCCGTGGCCCAATTTTGGGCCTACTTATCGGCCCAGAGCAAACACTCCACCGCTGGACCGCAAAGGCTCACGGTGAAAACCATGACGAATGGGCCGTCCAACAACAGTTTCGTGCGAAGGTTTCTGTGGCCGTTTCCCCTAGTTTCGTATTTTATACCAGTGCACTTCGTGAGATCTCGCAATCTGCGAAAAATCCAGCCCTCGGCGCAGAGGTCTCGCTTCAGTGGATTCCAAATCCTTAAACGAAATAAAACTAAGAAATTAATGTGCCGCAAAACAATAGGTATAGCGAAATGACGGAAATGGCAGGAATGGCGGAAAAAAAAGAAAAAAATGGGGGAAACGGAAAACCTGCGACGCTCTTAACCGATGCTCTAGTTCCAATTGTATTGCAAGAATTTAGACGCCTTTATGCATCCCTGGGACACATCTTCACCACCGGCCTCGCGACCGCAGTCGTCATGGCATTATTTATGTACATTTTCGGCGATTTTATCGGCGAAAAACTGCCCTTGATCAATCAAGGGATTGCCGACGATGCTAAGTTCTATTTTACTCTCGCAGCCATAATTTTTTCTGCTGCTGCACTTAGTCGGTGGATTCGCACTCTCATCTACGAACAGCATGGCTGGCTTTATTCCCTAAAAATGTTTGGTCAAACGGACTCTCACCTTTCCTACCTTAGCTCGTTGGTTTGCGGTCTCCTTTTGATCTTAGGACTCACGGTAACGGCGATTCTGCTGAATTATCTTTTTAACCCCCTCCCGCCATCACTGTGGGCCATAACCTTAGTCCTCGTTCCCGCTTCAATCGTCTACTTGCGAGCAACTGGACCGCGTTCAATCCAGAAAAGACAACGGGCACCGCATTCCTGCCAAAACACGACCGAGCATCCATTGGTCTCATGGCGACACACTCGCGTGCTATCTGGGAATTGGCCTGGTGCAAATCTTCGAGTTCTAGCCGTAGTCCCCATTCTATTCGGCACCACCAGTCTCGCCCGCCATAGCCCTGTTGTGCTTGCTCAGATGTGCTGCTTGATTGGTGGAATTATTTTATCGTGGACCGTCCCGTTTTTGATCGCTGAAGACCTCAGAGTAACTTGGATTGAGCGGCAATCTGCCGTTAACCACGAACAATGGCTTGGGGCGTGGCAAAAGATTTTTCAGCAATGGACAAAACCGATTTTTATCACGACTACGATTCTTTGCCTCTTTTCTTTTTCTGTGAACTCCGCCAACACAAACGAACCCTTTGCCCTTTTTACATCTCCGCAACTCACCGCCGCCGTTGGGCAATCGTTACTGGCTGGCCTCCTTGCTGCCTTTCCTGTTTGGCTTGCCCCAGCGTTTATCATGCAAATCGACGGGCGACACGTTATGACAAATATTGTTTTGCTCACTCTCATAGGAATGTTCACGGGCACCGCGATTATTGCCGTACCCGTGCTAGCACCAGCCCTATATTTTTTAAATCGTGAAGCTCATCGCTACCAAGGAGGCCGTTTTGCAAGAGGCTCATTCAACTGATTCTGGGAAGACCGGGGAGACCCGGGCGACAGCTGCAGCAGGTTCGTCAGCGGCGTTAACAAATATGGTCGAAGCCACCGCACTCAAACGCGAATGGCCGTCAGGGTTCACCCTTGGTCCCATTGATTTTGTCGCCAAAGCCGGAGAAACCATCGCTGTGTTCGGAAAAAACGGTGCAGGTAAGAGCACGTTCTTTCAACTCTTGTCGGGGTCCATCGACCGAACGGATGGCGACCTCAAAATTCTTGGCACTAAAATGAATCCAGATGCCTCAAGCCTAAGGCGCCGAGTCGGCTACCTGCCACAAGAATCGACCCTCCCAGAATGGACCACCGCCGATGAGATCTTGACCTACGCTGCAAAATTACTCGAGCTACCTAATCCCGATGAAATCGTCGAGCAACAATTAAAACGTTGGGACGCCGTCAACTGGCGGCACCGCCCCATTTGCAAATCAAGCCACGGTATGCAACGCCGAATTGGCCTGGCCGTCTCCATGATTCACGACCCAGACGTCCTCATACTCGATGAACCGTTTAACGCCTTAGACATCGTCAACGGCCGCACGCTTCAGCAAGCCATCAAAGATAGATCGGTGCGCGGAAAAATTACTTTGATCAGTATCCATACTCCGTTATTGGCTGCAGAAATTTGCCCTCGTGCTATTTTAATTGAAGGCGGCCAAGTATTTGAACTCACTACTTGGCCCAGTTTGTCACTTACAGATAGAGCGAAATTAATTGAAACTCGATTTTTTGGAGTAGGCCATTGACGCAGCCCTTGACCGAGCCCTTGACCGAGCCCTTGACCGAGCCCTTGACGCGTCTAGGAAAAATTTATGCGCTGACCCAGTGGAAATGGTACCTGGGCGGTATTTTCGCATTAATTCTCACAAATATAATCGTGCTTGAAATTCCACAACTGGCAAAAAAAGTCATCAACGCGGTGGCCGTCAAAGAAAACTTGGACCCCCTAACCTCGCTTTCACTCGCCATCGTAGGGCTTGGATTGGCGCAAATTCTCATTCGAACGACCTCTAGAATTTTAATTTTCTGGCCAGGACGCACCCTCGAGGCTGCCGTAAAATTCGACGTATTCTCAAATATATTGAAAACCTCCACGGCTGCATTAGCCAACTTTTCCATCGGAGACCTCACCAGCCGGCTGAATAACGACGTCACACAGCTCCGCATTTTCTTTGCGTTTGGAGCCCTACAGGTGCTCAATGTTATTTTCATTTCAATTTTCACTGTCTCCAAAATGTTTTCCATCGACTCCACCCTGACAGTCCTTGCGATCTCACCGATGTTTTTAATGCTGCTGATAACCAAAGCCATTATGCCAAAATTGCATGCGGCCATGCGTGAAAATACCGAAGCCCTGGGCCGGTTGACTGGAAAAATTTCCGAATCATTTTCCCAAGTTCATGTGATTCAAGCGATGAATGCGGTTGAAATAATGCTCGAGCGGTCCAAGCCGGATAATGACGCTATTTTTAACTCCAACATTCGCACCGTGAAGCTTCGCACCACCATCTGGCCGGTCATGATCGTCCTTATCGGCATCAGTCAGTTTGCCACGCTGGCGTGGGGCGGAAAACTTGTCATCGCAGGCACGCTAACGGTTGGTGATATCATGGCTTTTAACATTTACATCGGAATGTTGACGTTTCCGTTTGCAAGTCTCGGCATAATTTTAAACGTCTATCAACGAGCAAAACCAGCCGCCGAACGCCTTGAAACACTAACAAACTTACCGGTCGAAGGCATCGTTGTTCATGAAAGTGCCTCGACTTCAGGAGGATTGACGGCAACTAACATAAGCCTCGCCTCTGCTAAAATAATATTAGACGTAAGCCACGTATCATTGCGCTGGCCGGATGGACGAATTGGCTTAGACGACGTGTCATTTACTGTCGCTGAGGGCGAACGTGTAGGAATTTTCGGAAGCATCGGCTCGGGCAAGTCCACCTTATTTAATATTTTAACGCGGCTTCAACAACAAGATCAGGGTCAGATTACACTTGAAGGAAAAAACACTCTGGCCTTGAAACCTGAAATGGTGCGTCGCTCGATATCCTACGGCCTCCAGCAGCCACTCCTTTTTAGTGAAAGCGTGCGTTCAAACCTAGGACTCGGACTGGACGAAAACGAGATCACTCAAGAGGATCTCGACAAAGCCGCACGGCAGGCTCATGTATACGATGATATCATGAGACTCCAGAATCAGTGGGATACGCTCATCGGTGAAAATGGCATTAAACTTTCCGGCGGCCAAAAGCAGCGCCTAGCCTTGGCACGCCTCCTGCTTAGGCCGTCAAAGATCATTATTTTAGATGACGTCCTCTCGGCTGTCGATCATGAGACGGAGCATCGACTCATTAAAAATTTACTCGAAACGAAAACGGCTCTAGTGATTGCTTCGCACCGAGTCAGTATTTTGGAACCATGCGATAAAATTCTTGTGCTCAAGAACGGGCGCCTAGTCGCCTCCGGCAAATTCAAGGACATCAAGCACCTCGTAGAAGCCTCCGAATTAGATGAACCCAATCAGATCACGGGGGAGACCCCATGAAGCCAACCAACCACAAATCTCCCAACAGCGCTTTTGCCTTTTCATCCCTACTTCGCCTGTGGCCATGGCTTCGTCCCAATAAAAAATTGGTGGTCATCGGCACTAGCATGATCCCTGTCGTAGCCCTCATTTCCATGCTCCAACCGATCGCCGTCCAACAAGCTATCGACAACGGCATATTAAAGGGCGACCTGAAAACGACCTTCACTTGGGCCTTGGTTTGTTTGGGACTATCGCTTTCCAATTATATTTTTACTGCCATTCAAGCATTGACCACGTCTACTGCCGTGCACCGAATGATCAGGGACCTTCGCGTGACGTTGATCTCGCACATCCTAAATCTCTCCCCTGCATGGCATGATCATCATATTAGTGGAGCCTTGACAACCCGCGCCACAAGTGACTTTGACACTCTAAGTGATTCATTAAATCAAGGTGTTTTATCGAGCCTCATCGACATCATGGTGTTGGTCGGATGTATTGCCGGCATGTTTTTTCTATCCGCAAAACTCGCCGTCACGGCCGTCGTGATTCTGCCGCTCATGACGTGGATTGTCATATGGTTCTCCCAACGATTAAACCGCGTGATGCTTGCGTCCAGAAAAAACCTTTCCGCCCTCAACGGTTTTACTCAAGAGGCCCTCACAAGCCTCAACGCCGTAAAGCTGCTCAATGCCGAACCAAGTGTCACAAGGCGTTTTGGAAGCCTCAACAATCAATACCGTGATGCCCAACTCCAAAACGTTTTCTACGACTCCCTCATGTTTGCGACGATCGACGGTATTTCTTCGATTACGCTCGGAATTGTTTTATTTATTACGATTAAAGCCTCCGGCCACAGCTCTGGATTGACGGCTGGGATCTTGGTCGCGTTTGTCCAGTATGTGCAGCAATTATTTGAGCCCCTTAAGCAATTAGGGTCGAAAATGGCGATGCTCCAAGGGGCGTTTACATCGATGGAGCGAATTTTTGGATTACTCGACCGAAAAGATCAAGTCCACGGCAGCAAACCTGTGTCTTGGCCTCGGGCTGTCGACATTAGGTTTGATCACGTCTCCTTTTCGTATGAGCAAGGCGGTCCTGACATCCTAAAAGACGTCTCGTTTGGGGTTGCTGCTGGAACATCCCTAGCCATTATTGGCTCAACTGGCAGCGGAAAATCCACCATCATAAAATTAATAACCAAACTTTACGACGGGTACCGCGGCGAAATTAAAATTGCGGGCGAGCCTATTTTTGAAAATTTGCCGACAGATATGCGCCGCTACATGGGCATTGTGCCACAAGACATCGTGCTGTTTGAGGGGACGATCTTGTTTAATATTGGCCTTGGTCGCCAAGGCATGACTCGTGCCGATATCGAAACCGCCGCAAAAATAGTTGGTGCGGACTACTTTATTGACCTTTTACCGGAGACCTACAATTTTCAAGTCCGCGAACACGGTGCCAATCTCAGCCACGGTCAACGTCAGCTGATTGTGTTTGCACGAGCTCTCGTGGGCCAACCGCCCCTTTTGATTCTCGACGAAGCCACCAGCAGCATTGACCCGCAGTCAGAGGCCCTGATTCAGGCTGCCACCCGTAAACTCTTAGCTGGTAGGACGGTCATCGTCATTGCACATCGACTTCAAACCATAAAACGTTGCAGTGCTGTGTTGGTGCTTGAACATGGCATCGTAAAAGAAACAGGCTCTCCCGAAAAACTTGCCGCTGCCAATGGACGCTACAGTGAACTCATTCGAATTGCGGCCACGGGTGCCGTCCCCTAGCCCTTTTGATGAAGTGACCTATTCTATGATCCACAAAAAACTTGAACTCCCAGTCGACCAACTGCTACCTCAGATTTGCTCGACCATTCGCTCGGGAAAAGACCTCATTCTAAAAGCTAGTCCTGGCAGCGGCAAAACAACCAGAGTGCCACCGGCACTGCTTCATGAAGTGCCGGGACAGATTTGGGTGCTTGAACCGCGAAGGCTGGCGGCAAGAATGAGTGCCGTTCGCGTTGCATCCGAGATGGGGGAACAGCCCGGGACTACCGTAGGCTGGCAAATGCGTTTCGACAGTATGTTTTCTGCCAGTACGCGATTGCTTTTTTTAACGGAAGGCATGTTCACCGCACGTCTCGCTCAAGACCCTTCCCTCCATGGAGTGTCATGCGTAATTTTGGATGAATTTCATGAACGACATCAGCAAACGGACGTCGCGTTTGCCCTTTGTCGACATCTTCAGAATTCGACGAGGCCGGACCTTCGCTTGATTGTCATGTCAGCGACGTTAGACACCAAGGCCCTCGTAGAGTCTTTTCCGTCAGCAGTTTTGATATCCGTCGAAAATCCACTGTTTCCCGTGAGCGTAGAATATTGGCGAGGAGACTTCACTGAGAATTTCGTCGATCGGGCGATTAGTGGAAGTATCCAGCTTGCGAATAATCCTAATCACGCAGGACATATTCTTGTTTTTCTGCCAGGCACAGCCGAGATCATTCGGGTCAAAGCTGGGCTCGTTCGCCAACTTTCTTCTGATAAATGGTTGATCTTAGAACTTCGAGGGTCGATTGCTAAAGAGGAGCAAGATTTGGCGTTTGAAGATCATGCGAATTCAGACAAAATAAAGCTTCGAAAAATAATTCTGGCGACCAATATCGCTGAGTCTTCCATTACGATTCCTGGAGTCTCAGCAGTGGTCGACACGGGTCTTGCCCGAGTGCCCTCCTTTAATTTATTTACAGGGATGAGTTCTCTCGAAACAAAATCTGTGAGCAAAGCCTCAATCGTCCAACGCAGCGGCCGTGCAGGCCGAACAGGACGCGGCATCAATCTGCGCTTATTTACAGAACACGACGAGGCGTCTCGCCCAGAGATTGACGTCCCTGAAATTTCTCGCCTAGACTTGTCACAAGTATACATGTCACTGCTTTGGCTAGCCCACAAAACAAAATCGACGTGGCTTCCAGATCAACTCCCTTGGCTCACCCCGCCTGATCCCAAACAGTGGGATGACGCAAAAAAGCACTTAAAAATGCTGACGTTGCTTTCGGATAGCGGCACACTTCGAAACCCAGAGATCGCACTACTCCCAGTTCATCCGAGGCTCGCCAGATTTGCCCTGGCGTGCACTGAGCATGGTTTGCAAAATGAGGCTCCGTGGTTGACGGCACTTCTGGCAAATCCAGGAGACGTCGTCTTAGGACTTGGCGATTACAGTCATTTGGGCTGCGATCTTTTGGCACAATATGAATCTTTTCGTTCTAAACCAGGACGTGCACGAAACGTTCAGCAATCTGCCCAGCAAATTGCCCGCCTCCTAAACCGCGGGCCTCTGCTGGCGATCGACCGCTGCCTGCCACCGCACGAAATATCACTAGCCAAAGCCCTACTGCAGGCCTTTCCTGACCGCGTGATGTTAATTCGCAGCAAGGGTGGCAAATCTCAATGGATTGATGCTACGATTTGTGGGGGCGGCGACCTCCGTCTGGTCAAGGAAAGTGCTGCCGCCCATGGGGACTGGTTGATCGCTTTAGATGTCTCGTCGACCCGCGTCGCAGGAAGCGTCAATGCGTCATCACAAAAAAACACGCATTTCACTCAAACGATTTCATCCAACAATCACACCACGGTCATTGCTGCCTCGCAGATTACCGCAGCAGAACTTTCCACGGCTCCCGCCGGCTTTTATTTTTCAGAGGACGTCAGCGAATGGGACGAGAAAGCCGGAAAATCGCGAATTTTTCGCAAAACTAAATATGGCGTTTTGCCAATTTCATCGCAAATTGTAATTGAATCTGCTCCTTTACTTCAGTCGCAAGGAACCGATGTGGGAGGCCTCCTTGATGGCCTTGCACAAGGGTCCTCTGAATTGCTGCCAAGTAGCCATACCCACCGGCAAGCAGAGCATCAAGCGACTCTAGAAAAGAACATCCTCAAGCTCTGGCCCAAACCGTTTGAAGATTCAGATTTTTTTGATGCCTATGTCATTCGCCAAAAAATTTCTTTTGACGTAAATTTGAGCTCCCATGCCTGGGACAAAGAAGAACTTCGCGAGTTACTTGTTTCTCACATTTGTGGCGAAGCGACATCTTTTGCAGAAGTCCTCCTGCACCCGCTTGAACATTGGCTCAGGGCCTGCGTCGGGGAGCAGGAGTTTACCGCCCTTCAAAAAATAGCGCCTACAACGATCACGGTTGGCCTTGGGCACAAAGTTTCGGTGCACTACTCAGAAACGTCCTCGCCATGGATCGAGGCCCGGCTTCAGAATTTTTTTGGGCAAGCAAATACTCCCAAAATTTTAGACGGCAGGATTCCTCTCACCCTTCACCTCTTAGCTCCAAACATGAGAGCTCTGCAGGTGACAAAAGACTTGTCTAGCTTCTGGCAGACCATGTACCCGTCTCTTCGCAACGAATACATGCGCAAGTACCCTCGGCATTACTGGCCAGAAAATCCTCTTGAGGCAGAGCCCCCCGCAATGCGCGAGCGACATAAAGGACGACGAAAATAAATCATTTTCAAGTTTTGCGATCAGTCGACTTGTTTTGGGGGGTGATTTACATATATAATATAAGGGATAATACGAGGAATAATTCATGAATGATCTACTATGCTGCTCTGGCAGAGGGTGATGGACCTGCCGCCATCTACAAATTGAAATTCGACAGCCGATGGAGTCCTCGAATAATGTCTCAAGTTAGTCCACCCAAAAAAATTATGTTACTAGACGATGATCCCTTTATCATTGGTGTTATGAAAGGGTTTCTAAATTCACCTGCATTTCAAATCGACTGTGCCACGTCGGTTTTAGAAGCCTTGGAACTCACCAAACACAAAGATTTCGACTGCATCGTTAGTGACGTCCGGTTGCCAATAGGCACTGGTGCTGATCTACTCACCAGTTTACGAGAAATAAATCGACGCTCACCAGCAATAATCTTTGTCTCAGGGTTTTCTGACATCACCGTCGATGAATTATTATTTCGCGGTGCAGACAGCTTCCTCTTAAAACCGTTTACCCAAGAAGTATTTGTCGCTGAAGTCAATAGACTCGCTCAACCCTTGCCGCTACGCCAGCAGGCAAAACCTGCCTCCTATGAATCCTTAAAACCAATTACTCTCAATGCTTCAAATGTATTGAAAACTGGTACAGGAGGCGACGTTCGACTAGGTCTCGGTGGTTTTTTTGCGCGAATTCATCCTGAGGGTGTTCGTATCAATCAGCATTTACGCTTCACTCTCGAAATCGGCAAAGGTGAAGTTTTGCAAGGCTGCGGACGAATTATGTGGCTGCGACGGCCGAGCAGCCTCCGTCCATTAGCCGCAGGGATGGGCTTACTGATTGAGTATTTGGAGCCAAAATCAAACGAAGCATACCAAGCATTTATTGACAAATCTGACCTCCTGGAAACCATTCCCCGCGAAATAGTCCCTTGAGTGACGACCTTGCGCCATCTTCTATAAACTCGGTTGAGATGAAATACTAAAATGTCAAAACAAGGTCACCTAACACAGCTTCAGCATGCGGGAAAAGAACACCGCGTTGGATCGGGGCTAGTCAGCGCCACTGAAATCTCTGTTACGTTTGAGAGTGCTTCGCCCACGGCGCGACCTATTTATAGCCGGCTAGGGAACACCTCCAATCACAAAGAATTGGAAAGCGTTCTGGCCACCCTTCACAAGGCCGACGAGGCCATCGCAACCGGAAGTGGCATGGGTGCGTTCAATCTCATTTTGATGACCCTGTTAAAGCCTGGAGATCACGTCCTGGTTCAAGACACATGCTACGGAGGCACGTATAATCTCTTGACCAAGGTTTTTGGCCCTTGGGGCATCACGGCCTCGTTCATACCAATGGTCAACTGGAATCAGGCGATTCAGACCAATACGCGAATGCTCATCTTTGAAAGCATTAGCAATCCTTTTTGCGTGCCTCAGGATATCGGGTTCGCCGTCGACTTCGCTAAAAAACACAACCTCCTAAGCGTTTGCGACAATACATTTGCCAGTCCTTCTCTTTGCCAACCATTGTTACACGGCGTCGACATTGTTTTAGAGAGTGCGACAAAGTATCTCAACGGACATTCTGACGTCATCGCGGGAATGGTTGCTGGCCGCAAAAGTATTCTAGACTTATTGCGGCCACCACACGCATACCTTGGAACTTTTCTTCCAACTTATCAGTGTACCCAGCTACTGCGAGGCCTGAGGACCCTTGACCTGCGCATGGAGGCCCACTCAAAATCAGGAACACTCTTTGCTCGGGCATTGGGCCAAGAGCCTGATGTCGCTGCTGAAGTCAATTACGGCCGTGGGATGCTCGGGCATTCGTCCGAAGCGGTCCTTCCATATTTCCCCCGAGGTTTCGGCGGAATGGTCTCCGTGCGCTTTGCGGCAAAGGTCGACGTAAAGAAACTAATGGGGAATATGAGCCTTGTTACAAACGTTCCGAGCTTAGGCGGAACAGAAACCACAGCCACGATGCCGGCATACAGCACCAATTGGTTTATGACCGATGCGGAAAAAATCAAATACAAAATTGACGATCAACTCGTTCGCTTCAGTGTTGGCCTTGAAAACACGGCTGATATTATTGCTGACGTTTTGGCGGCAGCCAAAAAATCTACATAGCGTAGCCGAAGACAATATTGATCACTCCAGATATTTTCAATTTGTTTGCGTTCTCCTGCATAAGATTTTTTTGTGCGTCATCAAGGCCAGAAAAGGAACTTTTCAATGCGCGGCCATATCGTAACGACAATATTTGCCAATGAATCCAAACACCGTTGTCCCACCCGTGAATCATCCCCAGGCCCGCACCGACTGCGCCTCCATACAACTTATAGCGCCCAAACCTACTCGCCCTAGTCTCGGCAGTCTTCCCATCGGTAGTGGTCAAACTTAGTCCCCCACTGACAACAAATGGGAACGTAGGTTTTGGCCGGTAATAGTACGCCCAATCCAATACGACAACTCGCGCCTTGTGCACAAACGCGTTTTCTTCGCTTTCGAGTTCCGTCGTTTTGTAATCGGCGACACCAATAGAGATGCCAAGTTGCGACAGCTCATCTAAGCGATGAAACCCGTGAAGGCTAAATTTCTCCTGCGGAACGACCTCGCCCACCCCAAAACCTATGCCGTTCACCTTCGGCGCAGGTAAATCATTTTGGTCAGAATCGCTCGGCTGCTCTAGCAATTCGGACTCTACCTCTCCATCCTCGGGCGGGGGTGGGTCGGTTATTTCGTAGAGGTCAAAACTTGCGGCAAGTATTTTCTGCCAAGGAAACGGCATCAAAATAGCGGAAAGGCAGAGGTTGGCCATGAGCCCTCGACTGAGCCCTCGACTGAGCCAACGATTCCGCAATAAATTTCTCATGTCCACTCGCATTCGGCTCTCCCAGTCAATAGTTTGACGGCTTGGGTCTTAGACGCCGGTCTAACCTCGGTCTTTAATGCCGAATGCTCCATCTTTTCGTTTTTGGAGTTCTTTTTCAAAACTAATCATCCTTCATTGTTTATAAATATATTATAGGCTGTTTTGATACAAAAAAGATCCATTATTTTCAACCGCATTGAGGGGTTAGAGATCTCTTGTTTTTTGTGACTCCTTTTTCCGTACAATTAAACCTTTGGTAATCTTCGACTTTCCGCGAATCTGCGGTACAATTACAAATATCTGAGGTCTGAAATCCGGACGCTTCGCCTCTTTCAAGTTCCCATTTTTTTAAGGCATCAGGATGCATTATAACTTTTTCCAAATTTTATTTCGGCCGATAAAGACGGCTCACTTTAGGATACTGCTAATTGCCGCGATGAGTCTACTTATTATCCCGACTGTGGGCCGCTCATTCGAACTGTCTACAGGAGCTGGCGCGCTGGACGAGGGTGACGACCATACACGAACCGCAGCTCTATTGCTGGTGAAATTTGACAATAATTGGATAGCCCGCAGCTACCTTTGGGGCCGCTCATACGGCCCAGTAACCGAGACCAGCGGTATTATATCGGCAGGAAAACAGGGGCCAATTTTCGGTTCAAAATCTCTGACAGCCGCCGTAGGCTTAAGCGTGATGGCGGAAAACACTTCTATTAGTTACAAAGACAATCCAAAGGATGATTCATCGTTTACGAGTACTAATCTTGGCTTACTGTTGGGTTTAAATTACACCATATTTTCGACTCGCCTCATAAAAGTTTCAGCGTCTTGGGATTCCCATCTATTTGCCGCTAGCGACGCGATCATATTCCTCGTTACAGGTCGTAAACAAATCGTCGGCTTAACAGCCGGCGTCTCGTTCTAGGAAACATTAGTATGATTACTTGCCGGTTCACAAAAAAAATCGCCGCCCAAGCGTTGCTTGCCCTCTCTGTGGCCCTCGGGACCACCGAAGCCACGGCCGGCATGTTAATTCTGCGGGCCGGCCCTCCTTCCGTAGGAACAGGCGGTGCAAACCCAATGGGAATCCCTCCAAGTGCCGTCGATCTTGAACTAGCCTGGATCACACAATCAAATTGGGAAACCTCGTTATCGGCGGTGCCTGGTCTGCTAATTGGAAAACGCTTTGACATCGGAAATTATTATGTGGGTCTAGGCGGAGGTATTGTGATTAGCAGCAATGGCGTTGGTTTAGGTCCATATTCTTCATTTGGATTTGAGACTGAGGGAACGGTTCGCTTTGGCATCGAGTACAAACAAGCGCTAGCCATCAGTGGCGTGGGCCTCATTAGCCCTTCCGCGTTGCGCCTCGGGCTTGGTTACGTATTTTAGCGGACAGTAAAATCAAACCCAAGAAAGACAAGGTGAGACATGAAAATTCTAGCAGCTAGCCTCTTTATAACACCATTTCTTACTAGTTTTGTCTTACTAGGCAAGACGCCCGCCACCCTCGGTGTCACGGCAGAGCAACCTACCGCGACATTTCACTGGTCAACGACCGGATCAACACCCTCATTGACTGAAAAAGAAAAATTCAAAGACGGCTCCTACGCAAACTATACCGATGCAGAGCTCCTGCCCATCATTATTCAAGAGGCCATGGACCAATGGAACACCGTGCGAGGGTCCTTTTTAAGATTTGAACTAAAAAGCGAAACAGGTGACCTAAGCGCAAATAATGCAGACAATGAAAACAACATCATCGTCAAAAAAGTACCTAGTGCCTCAACCGCCGCCTATGCATCTCCAGAAAAGGGTGACGGCTCAGCCAACATCACGGATTGTGACATTGTCATCAACAACACGAAGGTTACCGTTGGCAGCTTGCTCGAAACAGTGACTCATGAAATTGGTCACTGTGTAGGCTTGGGCCATCCGCACACGAACTACGGCGCCATCATGAGC
>CANJQY010000078.1 GCA_947476525.1 Oligoflexales bacterium | reverse complement strand
TTTCAATTGATTTTTCGTAACTAGTCTATTAACTGGCGGGACACTACGGCGGAACATTCTGCAAGATCGTGACCTACGATTAGGAGTGCAACCGATTGTTTTGCGGTTTCTGGGTCGTTTAATGAAAAGACTCCTTGATTGATTGTTTTCACCAGCCCATGCGCCTCAATTATGCTGGGATGACTTTGATCCAAAGCGGCAACAAGATCTGAAAAATTACTGTGGCCGATTTTTTTAGCTTCATTCACAGATACATGTATCCAGAGTCCGCACCGCTTTGGGGCAAGGCGCGGTGTGATGGCCAAGGCAATGCGGCCCATGGACCACCTCGGATTTATTTCCAACAAAGGTCGCAACCTTAGATCATCGTCACTTCGGTAAACAAATGCATCAATGCCAAGTGGGCCCGTATATCCCAATCCAAAAGCCTCGTGACCAACGCTGGTGACGGTTTGTTGAAGTGTCTGCTGCCACCCGTTTTTTGCGTGCCAACGTTTAAGAAATTCCGCACCGAGATCGTCAAATTGGCGACCTAAAATATGACCTTGATATTGACCTCGGTGATCGGTCAAAAATCGGGTAAACCCAACAAATTTTACGGCTCCATCACGGGAAATATCGACATGAGCACTGAGATCAACCCATTTATCAAGCCACGGCTCCGCCAAAATAAACCCATGCTGATCGATGTTAGATTTAATCCACGTCCAATCTTTTTCTGACATGACCCCGTTCTTAAGGCGAATCATTCCTCGACCTGAGGCACTAAAGGGGGCCTTAAAGACAACCATATCCGTGGGCGATGCAGAGCGCAATGCTGACAATGCAGAGTCGACGCCCTCTCGGGTCTTGGGACGAAGCGTCACGATATCATCTAACGACATTTTTACTCGCATATCAGCTGCAACACTTTTACTAAAGATACTTGACGCCGCGGTGGGGGGAGTGCGATCGGCTTCCATATTCTGACCAATAACCCGTGCCACGAGTGGCTCAAAGAACTTGCGCGAGACGGGGGACCATCCCCAGGGCTCTAGACGGGAAAATTTTCTCGACACCAATGTTTGAATATCTTTTTGAAGAACAAATTCTGGAATTTCAAAGCCAAGACGGTCTAGTGACTGCAAAAAAGGTACGCTAGGAATCTGACCTAACACCACAATATCGCTTTTATGGCCAAGAAAACCCATCAACGATGCGTAGTCGGCGGTCAATGCTTGAATAGGTTTGGGCGGCGTCCAACTTAGGTTTCCAGCTTCAACTTCCTGTTCACACCCCGGATTAAACCAAAACACGCGAGGAGGCCTCCCCTTCGACTGATTGTGAACCTCCAACTCATCGATATACTCTAACGGTAAACCTGCCGATACTCGACCATCGCGATCAAAAATCATGCCTTTAGCCCTAGCTGGAGTCATCGGCCACTGTAACGTTTCCTGCCACTCCTTAAATAATCGCTCACACTTTGGCCGCCAGCGCTCAAACCAGACCACGCCGTGCTTGATGTGACCGATTTCCTCTAGCCTGACCCGCCGCATAATATCAGCCGTCGCCACATCACCCTCGATCCGAAACAACCGTTCATAGTGCAGCGCAAAATCTAGATTGGCCTGTTCAAAGGTCATCGACATGGCCGCAGCAAATTCCATCGGCGACGAGAGATCTTTCATGCTATTCCAAAAAAAAGCATTGAGAGGAGCCTCTCCGAATTCGACCTTGAGGTCTTGCATCCGTCCTAGATAGAGACGCATGTGATTTTGTTCCTCAACCATTGTTTGCACGAGCCCACCGCGAAATCCGTCAGGTGCCTCAGGCCATTTCAATAACGCCAAGGCCATAAGCTCTAAGGCCAGCAATTCGTGATTGGCAAAAAAATGCAGTACTAGGCCTCTGGCTCGCTCATCTCCAAGGAGGGCTCGTCCAGGAAAGCGACTACGGCCAGATTTTTGGGGACGAACAAAAGAAAGATTTTCAGGTCGACCAGGGAACAATGGCGCGTCAAATTTGGAATTTTTCCAAGAACGCTCATAGTCCTCAGCCATGTTTTGGGATGCCTCGGATACTCCCTGTCCGTTGTCATACGCATTTATCTTGATGTCTCGATTGCCTGGGCCTGATTCCAGGAGAAAATTGTCTGGCGCAATTAATTTTAACTCCAGATTATTCCCGTAGAGAACCTTCTTGGCAAAATCACAAATTTTTTTTGGCGAGTTCAGCATGTCGTATCAGTGTAATACAAATAGCGTAAGCCTACGAACACTTTCTAGGGGGCAACCTACTCCGAAACTGACTCAATACGATCTTACAATTCGAAAGTATAAAACAAATATAGTTTATGACCTGTGTCAGGATTAACTTTACACACAATTATATGCTGCACACTTGCGTTTATATATTTGAAGCTGCTAAAGTTACAGTTAGAATTACCGATCACAGGTTCGTAAAAAATTGGGTATTGTTCGTCGTGAATATTTTAAACAATTTTGGATATGGTGCACGCAGCACAAAAGGAAACAAAAATGAATGACCTGTTAAAAAGTTCTCTCACCGGCGCAGAGTCCATGAGTATGTTGGAGAATGCTCCAGTCAATGTACTTTACGCGGATTTAAATTTCGTCGTGACGTACGTCAACCCAAAAAGCCTTGAGACTTTGACGACTATTGAAAAACTGTTGCCCGTGCCAGCCAACAAAGTACAAGGTGCAATTATCGATGTTTTTCACAAAAATCCAGCGCACCAACGCAAGCTGTTATCTTCAGACAAAAACCTTCCCCACCGCGCTATTATACAAGTTGGACCTGAAAAATTGGACTTGCTTGTCTCTGCGATCTACGACCTTGACAAAAAATTTATAGGAACGATGGTCACTTGGGATATCGTTACTCAAAAACTACAAAATGAGTTAAATTTGGCTCGAATTCAATCGATGACAGAAAATTCACCGATCAACATTCTTTATTGCGATCGCGATTTCAATATTCAATTCGTGAATCCAAAGTCCAAAGAAACCCTCAAAACTCTCGAAAAATACATGCCCATAACTGTGGACAAGCTAATGGGTATAAGCATCGATGTTTTTCACAAAAAACCTGATCATCAAAGAAGACTTATTGGCGATGACCGTAATCTGCCCATTCGCTCCATCATTCAGCTCGGCCCAGAGAAATTGGATCTTCTCGTGACCGCTATTTATGACCAATCAAAAAAATATATTGGCGCGATGGTCACCTGGGACGTCGTCACCAAAAAACTCGCTCTCGAAAATGACTTGGCTCGGATCAACTCAATGATCGAAAATGCTCCAATAAACATCATGTGTGCTGACTTGGAATTCGATATTAAGTACATGAATCCTGCCACGATCAAAACACTTCGGACACTAGAAAAGCTCTTGCCTAAACCAGTTGACCAGCTGCTCGGCCAAAAAATTGATATTTTCCACAAGAACCCAGATCACCAACGCCGAATCACCAAGGACGACCGTCAGCTACCGATGCGTTCTAAGATTAGACTTGGGCCCGAGACCTTAAGCCTCCTCGTTGCTCCTATGTATAATAGTAATAAGGAGTACATTGGCCCGATGGTTACTTGGGAAGTTGTTACCAACCAAGTGCTACTGCAAACCGACATCTCAGAAGCGAGTCGTCATTTGTCAGCTGCTGCCGCTGAACTTAATGCGACGGCCACTCAAATGACCGCGAACGCGGGTAAAACCACCAAAGAAGCGAATCAGGTAGCGGGATCTTCGGAGGAAGTTGCTCGCGGAGTGCAGACTGTGGCCACCAATACTGAGGAGATGACGGCTTCGATTAATGAAATTGCTCGTAACGCCAATGAAGCTGCCTCAGCCGCTAACACGACAGTGCGTCAGGCGGAAAGCACCAACACGACGATTACGAAACTTGGCGTATCAAGTCAAGAAATTGGAAACGTCATTAAAGTAATTTCATCCATCGCACAGCAAACGAACCTTCTTGCTCTGAATGCAACTATCGAGGCCGCACGAGCTGGAGATGCGGGCCGAGGCTTCGCAGTTGTTGCGAATGAAGTAAAAGAACTTGCGAAACAAACGGCCCAAGCAACAGAGGACATCACCAACCGAATTGGAGTCATTCAAGGAGATGCAAGCACCGCTGTTGAGGCCATTGGCGGTATCACCGAGAGCATTCGTAAGCTAAATGGTATTGCCTCGGCAATTGCTGCGTCGGTAGAGGAACAACAAGCCACCACCAACGAAGTGGCTCGCGTTATTCAAGAGTCCTCAAAAGGCATTCAATCGATTTCTGAAAGCGTCAAGACCGTGTCCACGGCCTCCTCTGAGACCGCCACTGGCGCCAATCAAGTGCTGGATGCCGCAAGGTCCCTCGGTCAGCTGGCCGAGCGGCTCGAGGCCTTAGTTAAGAAAATTGAGGTCTAATCGTCGATGATTTGTGCCTCGACGGTCTAGACGAACAAGTAAAAAACCCCTTGCGTGATTCGCAAGGGGTTTTTTACTTGTTCGCTCATTTTTTGGATCAGCCAAAATGGGCCGGTTGCCCTGTTGACTCAAGAACGTTAAACCACAGTTCGCCTGCGGGATTTATTCTTTGTCGGCCAGAAATCGCAGCCAACGGCACGTGCGTCATGCGTCCGTGCCAATAACCTATAAGCATCCCGGTTCGTCCGCTCATCGCCGCGTGGACGGCGTTTTGAGCAAGCCTAGTACAAAATAACTGGTCCCCAGCGTTGCCGCAATTGGCACGGATGAGGTAGCTGGGATCAATATATTTGAGAGACATGGGAATGTTTTTATTTTTGAAATATTCTTTGATTCTGTCTCTGAGGAATGTCCCGATATCTCCTAATTTCAAGTTGCCGCTGGCATCTTTTTCCACGGCAGTAGAATTTATATTATTAGGAGCGGATTGAAAAAACTTTTGTCCAGCCCCTTCCGCAACCACAATAACAGCATGCTCTCTATTCTTTAAACGCTGCTCAATAGCAGCAAAAAGTCCTGATGGGCCGTCCAGATTAAAATCCACCTCAGGGACCAGACAAAAATTAACATCCCCTGACGCCAAGGCGGCGTTGGCCGCAATGTAGCCAGAATCACGCCCCATAAACTTCACAAGTCCCACGCCGTTGAAAACACTTTCAGCTTCAACATGTGCGGCCTTGACGGCCTCGACCGCAACACTAACCGCGGTCTCGAAGCCAAACGTACGCCGCACCCAAGGAATATCATTGTCGATCGTCTTCGGGATGCCAATTACAGATACATTTGCCCCTCTACGTCTAAGCTCAAGGTCGAGCGCAGCCGCACCTCGCATGGTGCCGTCGCCACCGATGGTAAATAAAACATTGATTCCTTTAGCCATGATCGAGTCAGCCATCTCGGCAGTTGGTGGGGTTCCTCGGGAGGTCCCAAGGATGGTGCCGCCACGGGTGTGAATATCATCAACGTCATCTGGTGTTAGGCCATTGAAGTGGTGGACGTTAGCGGCCGCTAGCCCTTGAAAACCTCCGCGCAAACCTTCGATATATTTACAATTATAGCGATGCGTCAACTGCAAAACCAGCGCTCGGATGACGCTGTTTAAGCCAGGACACAGACCCCCGCAAGTGACTATTCCTGCCTTTACTTGGGCCGGATCAATATAAATTTTTTCTCTGGGCCCGGCGACTTCAAAGGCTTCGGGCATCTCTCCCCGCTGGATTTGCTCGAGAAGTGTTTTGAGGTTGGGCTTTACGGCCATAACCTCGTCGTCACTAGTAAACGCCCCCGAATCACTAAGTTTTATCGGCGAGTCTAATAAGCAGGGGCCGAGCGTCTCAATGACAAATCCTTTGGTGGCAGGCATATAGGTCTTACTCCCTCAATAATATTGGGCACTTTCTATCGGCTTCGGTAGCTTAGCACGTTTCCGTTAACTCTTGAAGGGACTCTGGACAAGGCGGGATGGGGCGTGCTACAAGCTGGCGCAGGATGATAGTATAAATTCAAGGCAGTCGTTAAAATAGACTCCTTAAAATAGGCTCCTTAAAATAGGCTCTTTAGAAAAGCAGAAAGGAGGGCACCTCGATGACTGACACCATGACTATGAGCATCAACCAGGGAGTCGTCTCCGACTTGCGCGCGCGCCCTCAGCACCCCAAAAACTTTTTTGATTTTAGCCGCCTAGAGCTCGAGGAAACCTGCAATGATTCTGGTGTTCCCAAGATGCATGCACAAAACCTATTTAGGGCGGCCTACAAAGACAGTAATCCTGTGCCGTGGAGTCGAGAGGGGCTACCAAAGAAATATGCGAAATATTGCGAGGAAAAATTCGTTGGCCCAAACCTGCGAGTCGTCTCGGAACATCTTAGCCAGTACGACCGCAGCGTAAAATTTGTGATCGAACTATCGGATCTTCGTCAAATTGAAATGGTATTAATGCCAGAGTCAAAGCGCGTCACGCTTTGTGTAAGTTCTCAAGTCGGATGTGCACAGGCCTGTGTTTTTTGTCATACAGGCCGCATGGGGCTTGCTAGAAATCTTGACGCATCTGAAATTATAGGCCAAGTATGGCTAGCTAATAAATGGATTTCTGAGCATCCGCAGTGGCTTGTCGAGACGCGACTCCCTCCCCAACAACGCATCACTAATATTGTATTTATGGGCATGGGGGAGCCTCTAGACAATGTCCCTGCTGTAGCCAAATCCATTTCCATAATGACTGATCCCTACGGTTTGAATTTGGCCATTCGCCGCATTAGCGTTTCGACGGCCGGTCATTTGGATGGACTGGAGGAACTTGTAAAAATTCATCCCGCAGTTCGCCTTGCGATTTCCGTGCATTCTGCAATCGATGCAGAACGTTCAAAAATCATGCCAATTAATCGGCGTTGGCCATTAGCGCAGCTAATTCAAAAACTTCGTTCACTACCAACTCAGCAAGAAAATGGCTTGTTGATTCAGTACACACTTATATCTGGCGTGAATGATTCTTTGCGTCACGCCGAAAAGCTTGTGGAAATTCTTGATGGTCTCAACGTAAAAATAAATATCATCCCGTTAAATCCTGTAGGACCATCAAGACTTAAGGCACCTGAAACACATCAATTAGAAATTTTTCGGGACAAGATCTACAAGTCGGGTGTCCGAGTCATGGTCAGATATAGCAAAGGTCAAGACATAGCAGCGGCCTGCGGACAGTTGGTCATTCAGCCAAATATTAGTCAAGTTCACAGCTAATATGCCCCACTACTGTTTGTACGCATTTACGATAATTTGATTTATCCATTCAATATCTAAAGTTTTACTCAATAGTGACGAAGTATTAGGTGGATCTAGAGAGATAACCTAAGAGGATGGTCACGGTGATCGAAAGTAACCTACCAACATTAGCCTACAACGCACGACAGTATCGTGTGCGCATTCTGTTGACGCGTGAGAGGGTTCAGAGCAGCCCATTGCCACCATTGGATTTGATGGCACGTGCAAAAGAAAAATTGGAATCGATAAAAAAAGAGGGAAAAATTCAATTCTTCGAACTCTACGTTGATAGACTGAATCAAGTCTGGAAAAAACTCAGGTCAGCAGAATCCCTAGCCAGTGGGTACGTCATTTCCGTGACCGTTGGAGCTGGCTCGCCAGCCATCCCAGGTCTAACCGTTTCCAACGCGGGAGCTGCTAAGCCTGGTGTATTCATTTCCACTGCCGCTCCTATAGATCTAAATGTCATTCCGCGTGAGTGGCTGCGCTTATCCATCAATAAAATGGCCGCGGATCAAGGAATTATTGCCGGACTTTTCGGCCCACAACTGCAAGCAGCAATTATGCGCTTATCTTATGGAGAAAAACTTGACAAGCTTCACATCACCTCTAAAAGCGCTCTGCCTCCCATCTCCCTTAATGGCAAAATTTATTCGCTCATGGCAAACAAATCTCGTGGCGAGATAGTGGTTTTCGTTGGGGACATTGTTGCACTCCAACAAGGCCCTAGGGTGGAGGATTTGTGCACAGCCATTTTGCAAACTGTAGCGAAGCTGTCGGATGCTGGTGCACCGAAACTTACTTTTCTCAAGACAGAAATGCTCGCCTGCATCAAATCGGCCGCCTACGCGCCCGAAAGACTTGGCCTAGAGATGCCCTTGGCGATCCTTGCCGTTATGCCAGAAACATTGGCACACGGAAAAAAAGCGGCGACTACGGCTACCAACTCGGCAGAACTTCCAGCAGAACTACCAGGAAAGCCTGCTGAAATTAAGAAATTTCTTCACTTCAAGATTAGTGACGATAAGATGACGGCGACGATCGCTGGCTTCAGCATGCGCTTATACGCGAATCCTGACTTGGTGATGACTAAAGAATTTCTTTTGGAGCAACTGCTAATTAGCAACGTCAAGTTTGGTATGACCGAGGCGCACTTTAATGTGATCGAGGCGGCCTTCAAAAGTCGGTTGAGCCTTGATAATATGGTGGCGGCGGCGGGAGTTGCTTCCATAGTTGGGGCGGAACCCTATCTGCACTTAATCTATAAAGATGCACCGAAAGAAGAAAGTGCCGGAGCAGTCATAAATATTAGGGATGCTCAACAGCGTTCCATCGTAAAAAAGGATGAATTTGTGGCGGAAGTTCGCTACGGGACGAATCCTTTGATCGGCCATGACGTCACCGGTAAGCCGCTGGTCCCCGCTGCCGCAGCCGCCCTACCTGTGACGATTGGCGAGGGCATTCAAGCTCGTCAAGCTGGGAAATTTTATGCCACGCAAGACGGCCTTCCTCGTTTTGAAGCTGGCACACTGACGATCAGTAAAATTTTTGTTCACAATGGCGATGTAAACTTGAAAAGTGGAAATATTTATTTTGACGGGCCAGTGGAGATCACCGGATCAATTGAAGAGGGAGCTCTCGTTCGGGTGCGTGGCCCATTAATGGTTCGTGGCTCAATCACAGGCGCCACGGTAATTTCCCGAGAGCCGATCGAAGTCCTACAAAGTATCAATACGGGTGATGAAGGTAAAGTTATTTGCGCCACAGAAATCAAGGCTGATTTCATCGAAAATAGCCGCATCGAATGCGACGGTTCGATCACGGCCGTACGTTCCATTATCAGCAGTCAGATACTTGCAGGGAAATTCATTTACGTCACCTCACCTGGAGGCATCCTTGGCGGCGGAAACATCGTATGCCGTGAAACCATTTTTGCGGCCAATATCGGATTCACCAAAGGCGCAAAAACGACGTTATTAGTCGGTCTCGACCATAAAATAGTTCGTAGAATCGGGATTCGAACAAAACGTCTGGAATCCGTCACGAAGGCTCAGGAAAGATACAAAAATGAATTTCGCGAGCTGTTGCAAAAGAAGGAAAATCAGCTGACCCTGAAACAGAAGCAGCATAAAGAATTGCTTAAGGTAAAATTGACGAAGGTTCGTGACCTCGTTGAAAGGGTCGAAAAACTATTGGAGTACTCCAAATCGGAAAAAACATATAATCCCGAATCCATGATCGCGGCCTCAAACATCTTTGCTTCCACCTGCGAAATAGAAATTAGTGGCCACACAGTACGCATGGAGGCCGACACGATAGCGGTAGCCGTCTGCGCGAAAGAGCGGCGAAACAGTCACATCTGTACCTTCGATGAAGTAAAAACTGACGTGGAACGGATAGTCAAGGGCTCTAGCGGAGCGTCGGCACCGGTAGATAAGATGCCAAAAGCCAGCTAGATTGTGCTGAAAATGGGCGATCTCTGCGTTGCAGCGTTTTTTGAGAAGAATCGCCTAATCACCCCTATCTGGATTGTGCTCAAAATTGGCGAGATCAAGGCGCGAGGAGCCCAAAAAGCGGAGGCTACTTCGGTAGCTGAGCATTTTTTGGCGACAAAGCAACGCAGAGATCGTCTATTTTCAGCACAAGCCCTCAGTGGTGATGGTGGCCGTCAGCCCCGTGAGCATGCCCATGAGCTATTTCATCTTTAGTCGCAGCGCGGGTATTGGCAATTTCGATATCAAATATTAATTTTTGACCTGCTAATGGGTGATTTCCATCCAAGGTCACATTTTCTGCGGCCACGGCTGTTACGGTTACTGGCTCACCGTTTGGTCCATGGAACGTGTCTCCAACTTTGACCTCCCCCTCTGGAAGCTGGCTGCGGTCGATGGTCATGATATTTTCTGGGGAATGCTCGCCGTATGCATCTGCGGCTTCGACTTCAACGCGGCGTTTGTCGCCTATTTGCAACGTTACTAGGACTTTTTCTAGGCCAGCAATAATTTGTCCTGAACCGGTCATAAAGGCTAGGGGATCGTTGGCTTCAGATTGATCTAGAGTTTGACCTTGGACGTCTGTAAGTTTGTAGTGAAATGCTATGACTTGTTGTGACATGATTGACTCCTTCAACTTATTTGAGATTGGAGGCAACTTATTATCAAATAAATTTGAATCAGTCTCCTAAATAAGCCTTCCGAATCTCATCAGACCGCAATAAATCAGCCGCGATACCCTGAGTCTTAATCACCCCCGTTTCGAACACAATACCGTGGTGGGCGATCTGCAATGCCTGCAACGCGTTTTGCTCGACGAGTAATATTGTGACCCCGGATTTGTTGATATCCATAATGATTTCAAATATTTTCTCGATGATTTGGGGGGCTAGTCCGAGACTTGGCTCGTCTAACAGTAGCACTTCTGGCTGGCTCATAAGGGCCCGCGCTATGGCCAACATTTGTTGTTCACCACCTGAAAGTGTGCCTGCAAGCTGGTTACGTCTTTCCTTCAGGCGGGGAAATAATTGGAATCCTTGGTCCATGTTAGCCTGGTAAGCCTCTTTGTCAGGAGCCGCCCAAGCGCCAAGATCCATATTCTCGGCCACAGATAAATTAAGAAAAATGCCTCGACCTTCGGGAGCTTGGCAAAGCCCTCTACTCACGATTTCGTGGGCAGGGACTCCGACGATATTTTGTCCTTTGAAATTTATCTGACCAGTTTTCGGCTTTACCAGGCCGGAAATGGCACGAAGAGTGGTGGATTTGCCAGCACCATTGGCACCTACGAGGGTCACGATATCGCCTTTATGGACGTCAAAGCTCACATTGTGAAGCCCCTGGATAATGCCGTAGAAAACACTAACGTCTTTAAGACTTAGAACTATTTCATTTTTTACTGGAGTCATTAGCGGCCGCCTTCCCTAAATAGGCTTCGATAACTCGGCTATTCTTTTGAATCTCCGACGGAATGCCTTCGGCGATTTTTATTCCGTAGTCTAAAACCGCAATGCGGTCGCAGATTCCCATCACGAGCTTCATGTCGTGCTCGATAAGAAGAATAGTCGCGTCAAATTTCGTACGCACGTCGCGAATAGTATCCATTAGACTTGTCGTTTCGTGGGCATTCATGCCGGCAGCCGGCTCATCCAGCAGCAAGGTTCTGGCCCCGGTGGCAATAGCCCGGGCAATCTCCAGCCGACGTTGGTCGCCGTAGGGCAGAGAATTTGCGGGCTCACCGGCTCGATGATCAATTTTGAATATCTTGAGTATTTCCATGGCCTCGTTGTATTTGATTTGCTCGCTTGCGAGTACTTTTTTGGAGTGAAGAAGCGTGGCCGCAATTGAGTATTTTGGATGCGCTGGATTTTGATCCAGCGCCACCAAGAGGTTTTCTGCTACGGTTAAATTCTTAAAAAGACGAATATTCTGAAATGTGCGAGCGACTCCGGCCCTTGTAATTTCATAGGGTTTAAGCCCACCGATTTGCCTATTTGTGCCGCCTTGAATGATGGAGCCGGAGGTCGGTTTATAAATTCCGGTCAACATATTAAAAACCGTTGTTTTACCTGCTCCATTTGGGCCAATTAATCCGAAAATGGTGCCTTTGGGGATCTCTAAATCCAATTCGCTGACCGCTTTAAGGCCTCCGAATTGTATGGTAAGTTTATCAATTTTTAGCGCAAACGAAGGACTTAAATTCATGCGACACCGCCCTTAGATGCGCTGGAGGACTTCGAATCATTCGCGTCCTTGGAGGCTTTAGACACCCTCCAGCCTCGAATTATTTCCCCGATTTCCCTGGTCCCAAAAATTCCAGACGGCCGAGCAAGCATCATCGCAATCAGCACCAAAGCATAAATCACCATTCGCAAATCCACGCCCGTGATTTGTTGAAGAGGTCTCAGGGCCTCTTTCAGAGTCGTAAGGAGAATGGCGGCCACAACACTGCCCGAGATTGAGCCCATGCCACCTAAAACCACCATGATGATTATTTCAAAGCTGCGATTGAAGTCGAATGTTCCTGGACTCATAATCGTCAGGTAGTGAGCAAATAACCCACCGGCGATCCCTGCAAAGAAAGCACCCATTGCGAATGCCCGAACTTTGCCTTGGGTAGTATTGACACCCATGGCCGTAGCAGCGATTTCATCTTCGCGAATGGATAATAGGATTCGCCCTTGGGCGGAGTGGACCACCCGCCAGACTGTAAACACGGTAAAAATTGCAAACGTAAAAACCCAGCCAAACGAGCTAAATTGCATTATTCCTGACAAGCCTCGCGCCCCGCCGACGGCCTCCGTATTGAGAAATACCACGCGGATGATCTCGCCAAAGCCTAGGGTTACAATCGCTAGATAGTCACCACGCAAACGCAGGGATGGCAACCCCACGAAGTAGCCAGCACACGTGGCTCCAAGCCCTCCAAGTAGCAACGATGCGACGAAAACCGCAGTCCCCAAAAATGCATCATTCATAAGCCCTGGGTGTGACACGACTAATTGTGTGGTGATGTAGGCAGAAATATATCCACCCACACTCATAAATCCTGCGTGTCCCATGGAAAATTGGCCGGTGAAGCCGTTCACTAAATTCAAACTCACCGCCAAAATGACGTTGATTCCTGCAAGCACTAAAATCTGAAAATAATAGGGACCCATTAGATCTGGAAGAATACTATTTAGAACCCATACGACAGACACCGCCAGCAGCCACCAGCGTAAACTCGCAAATCCATAAAATTGCTTTGCTGGATGAGGGTTCCCATTAGAGCTAGTGTTGTTGCTGTTGTTGTTGTTGTTGTTGCTGCGACTGTTGCTGCAATTGTTACTGTTTTTTTTCATGTTTGATCCCTAACCTACACTTTTTCTGTGCGATGCACGCCCAGCAATCCCGATGGTTTCACAAGTAGTATCAAAATCAGAATTGCAAATGCGAGTGCGTCTTTGTAGGTCGGAGCTCCGTAGCCGGATAAGAAAGCTTCCGCAAGCCCCAGAATAAAGGAACCAAGGACCGCACCTGTAACATTACCGATACCCCCCAGAACAGCGGCGCAAAAGGCTTTAAGTCCAGGCAATGATCCCATGAGAGGCTCTACTTTGGGATAGGTCATTCCAACCATGACGCCAGCAGCGCCGGCTAACGAAGATCCAATCATGAACGTCGCCGTGATTATGCGGTTGGTAGGAATTCCCATAAGGCTAGCCAACTCGTGGTTAAAACTGACGGCCCTCATGGCGCGCCCCAGCCGAGTATGAAAAATAACATGCCGGAGGATTAACATAAGTGTAATGGCAGTAGCAAAAACAAAAACCTGAAGCGGATTGATCACCAGTAAATTTTCGTCAGCGCCGAAAGTCCACGACTCCAAATTTTCAAACAAATCTGGGTATGGCTGAGGTGACGAGCCAAAAATCAACTGCCCAGAATATTGAAAAAACAGGGACACACCAACGGCGGTAATGAGCAAATTGATCCTTGGCGAAGTTCGCAGTGGGCGATACGCCAAACGCTCCACGAAATAGCCCACCAATGCACAGGTCACCATAGAAATAAGAATGACCGTGATCGCCGTCATCACCGCAGCTGCGGTCGATGTTTGATCGGCGCCAACGTGCAAAACAAAACTATAAAATTCGACAATCCTAGCACCAAAAAAACGTAAGGTGTACAGGCCGGTAAACGCGCCCAGCATGTACACCTCTCCATGCGCAAAATTAATTAGCTGCAAGATCCCAAACACCATAGTGTAGCCCAACGCAACAAGCGCATAGGTTCCACCTTGTGACAGGCCATTAATTACATATTGAAAGAATTCAGCCATGTATATTCCATTTATGCTTAGGTGCGACCGAACAAATTACGGATTGATAGTGGTCTTGTAAAGAAACTTCCCATCTTTGACTTCAAGCACAACCGCTGACTTAGTTGCGTTACGCATTGCGTCCATGGTGATTTTTCCGGTGACGCCCTGAAAGTCTTTTGTTTTTGATAATGCCCCCTGAATCTCCGCCGAATTTAGAGATTTTGTGGTTTCCATCGCGGCAAATAGAACCCGTGCAGCATCATAACCTAAAGCACCCAGGCCATCGGGAACTTTTTTATAAGACTTTTTATAGGTGCCAATAAATTCTTGGACGGCTGGGGTTTTATCATCTTGGCTGTAGTGATTTGAGAAGAACGAATTGTTTAGAGACTTGCCGCCAATTTCATAAAGTTTTTCTGAGTCCCATCCGTCGCCACCAAGAATAGCTGCTTTAATGCCAAGCTTCCTTGCTTGCTTCGCAATAAGACCCACTTCAGTATAGT
>CANJQY010000077.1 GCA_947476525.1 Oligoflexales bacterium | reverse complement strand
GCGCATTGAAATCTGTTCAACCGCAGATGTTCAAGCTGAAATTACAACTCCAAACCTTGTCGTCCATGAAGGGGCCATTTTTAATGGCCGCACCTCCATGAAGCGCGCCGCAGTCTCCGCGGAAACCGCGACTAAAAATGGCAAGGGCCATAAAGAGGTTAAAAATTCTCGCTCCGAGCCGCCGAGGGCTGACAACGACTCAGAACGATCAGCAAATATAGCTGCGCGAGTGCCCGACATCTCATTTGCGTAGTCCCCTATCTTTTAGAGTGACGTGATGTTTTCAGAAATTAAACTAGATCAACTTAAACCGGATCCACCAACTTGGGATTCGGTTTATTTCATGTCAGCGTGCAAACCAAGCGCCGTTGTTATCCTGTTTTTTATTAACGAAAACAAACAAACAACCCTGCTATTTATTAAGCGCAGTACCACCGTTTCCTCTCATCGAGGGCAAATTGGTTTTCCAGGTGGGCGCCTAGAAGTTGGAGACCTGAGGCCAAGGGACACCGCCCTGCGCGAAGCCCATGAAGAGGTAGGCCTTGATTTGAGCCGCGTTCGTGTGCTGGGAGCCGTCGACCCTCTGCCCGCACTGGACGGCTCAATGGTAATTCCAATCGTGGCCGTTACAAATACGCCGGTCGAAGATTTGCGGTTAAACTATGCTGAGGTGGCCGAAATATATATGATACCCCTAGACCTAGTGTTAGAGTCGAATCGACGGGAGTTTGGTTTTAATATGTTCGGATGCTGGCGCAAGAGCTACTTGTATGATTGTGGGCAAATTTCCGTTTGGGGCCTTTCTGCCGAAATACTGAAACTTGCGAACTTCCAAGCTTCGGCCCGCTAGCACAAAAAATAAAAAAAACAACGAACTTAAAAATATACGGAGATATAAATGAAGAAAATTTCTAATTCCCCCAAGGTATTCGCGGGTGTCATTGCTGTTCTGTTGATGGGTGCTTCCATATGGTCGTGCACCCAAGAATCTCAGAATAAAATTTCACGCTCCATTCAAAATTGGACAGGCACCAACGGTGTGGTCGATGTCGTCAGCAACGGTAAAGTGATGTATCGTTGGATTCAAGTCGACAAGTTGTCGACGGCCACTTCAACCGAAGGGCCCAAAGATGCTCGTGCGTACCGGTTCGCATACGGCGTGATGGATATCAATCAAAATTTCATTGCGGATGACGGTGAAAAAAAGGTCTATTTCGAAGTCGGCGATTACGCGACATACGTGTTCTATGAAAGCCCGTTTCCCAGCAAATAGGCGCGCTACGAACCTTAACAAAGCCTGTCATAGCCTAGCCCCTAATCCAGACTATTTTAGATTTTTAAGTGCGTTATCTACGATCTGATAATGGACTTGCCAGGTCATGTCGCTTTTAGAGCCAACGACCTCATCAAAATATACTTTTGTTTGAGCAGTGCGAAGTCGATCATTAAAGGCATCTGCCTGCGTTTTTTGAGCGTCGTCGTTTACGGTAGTGTGATAAAGGGAAATTATTTTTGGCAAATTTGAGCTATCCCAAGCAATGGACCGACGCTCTAACGCCACGTCACCCTCAATCTTTTTTTGGTTTTGAATGGCTAATTTTATCGATTCATTTTTAGTGGACCGTTCAACATTTTCCAAGTCATAAAAACCATTTCCAAGAAGTAGCCAATTCACATTTTTTGATACTTTAGCTGTGAATGCCGCTGCAATAACCCCTTCTTCTACACCCCAATATCCCGTCACAGGTCGGGCTGCTGCGGCTGCGGCAATTCCAGCAACATTTGCCGCAACTGACTGTGGACCCGCAAAATCGGCGATTCCTGTGGACCCTAAGAACGATGGTCGACTAACCGCAATAACATTAAACCCGTGCTTAAGAACAACCTGCGACGCCCAATTTCCGCAAAGAAGATCTCCAATTGGTAGGCTTTCGGAACCGTGAAAAATGACTACAAAGGAGCCCTTTTCATTCGCGGTACAGCGTGACCACTGTGCCTTGAATGTGTGTCCCGAAAAAGTATAGTCCACCAAGCCAGTATCAAATTTCGACTTGATAACATCGAGCTTTAACTCGACTGGTGCGGTGGGGTCGATTTTCGTCGACGCTGAGTCGTCCAATACCGGCACCGTCGCACAAGTAGAAACTAAAGGCGCTATACAGAAAAAACACATTGAACTGACTATAAAAAAGGCACTTCTCATACGTGTTGCCATCCTTAGATGCGAATATAAATCTATAATTGTAGGCATTTAAGCTGCATTCCTTCAAAAGTTAAAAATAAACATGAAATGTTATTGACCGACCAGCCAGTTTTAGTTAGCTTTCTCGCTGCAACCAGATCATATCACAGTTTTTCGCAATTTATGTTGGAGTGAACATGCAATACCTATCTAAATTCGGCCGCATCGTCCTTGCTGCAAGTGCGGCATTTACCCTAGCTTCAACTGCGTTTGGAAACGACCGTGTTATTTATGGTTCTGATGATCGCCGAGATTTATTTGAAAGCAGTAACACGGCTCTGCATCTAGAATTGGCTCGGTCGACAGCCATGATTCTACATAAAGCAGATTTGACTAGAGCTCCCGGTCGCAATCGACTAGGCGTGCCTACCGGTACATTCGGCGATCTTCAGCAACTGTGCTCAAGTGAGCCATTTTTTGATCAACCGACACCGGGGTTCTGCTCTGGGTTTCTGGTTGGCGAAGATCTATTTGTGACCGCTGGCCACTGCATTACTGATGCAGAGTCTTGCAGTTCAGCGGCTCTTGTTTTTGGATTTGGCTATGAAACTCAGGGTCAAGATCTTGATTCTGTTTCCGGTGATGACGTCTATCACTGTAGTTCCATTGTGGCTCGCGTCCAAAACCCAGGACTTGCCGAAGATTTTGCTGTCATTAAATTAGATCGGGCGGTTGTAGGCCGTGAACCTCTTAAGCTGCGACGCCGTGGATCCATTGCTGTTGGTGACGGCGTTACGGTAATCGGACACCCCTCTGGACTGCCCACTAAAATTACCTCGGGGGGTAAAGTGCGATCAAATTCGGTGGAATTGCCGTATTTCGTAGCTAATACCGATACGTATGGCGGAAATAGCGGCTCAGCTGTATTTAACACCACCACAGGCGAAGTCGAAGGAATACTTGTTCGTGGAGAAACCGATTTTGTTGCCCACGGTGATTGCCAGATCTCCTACAAGTGTACCGAGTCAAACTGCCGTGGTGAAGATATTACTAAAGCTTCAATATTCGCAGCACACGTTCCTGCGCTCTGATTTTAATCAGTCCCTCGCCTAGTGCTTAAATTTTGTATAATTAGCTAATTTCAAGGATGGAATTAGCTATTTTTGTATTTAAGACATGTGCACGTCGTTTATTGTCATGCTAAATTAATTATATAGCCTACCGATGAGTAGGTTTGGCTAACGCACTGTTATCTGTGAAATATAAAATTGAGAACACGGTTTTTTATTGTTCATACTATTGTTCATAATTATTGTTCGTACGAGGGAGAAATATCGATGGCTGTTGATGTAAAAATGCCTAATGTTGGTGAATCCGTTCAAGAGGGTGTCATTCACAAATGGCGAATCAAGACCGGTGACTTTGTCAATCGCGACGATATTCTAGTCGAACTTGAGACGGATAAAGCAACGGTTGAAGTCGTCGCGGAATCTGCTGGCGTCATTCAAATTGTAAAGAAACAAGGCGAGACGGTGGCCATCGGCGAAGTCATGGCACGTATTGATAATACAGCCATAGCAGCGGGCGCCGGCAAAGCTGCAACGGCACCTGCCGCCACTGCGACTGCCGCCACACTGCCGCCGCCACCTAGTCCTCAGATCTCGGCCGCTTCTGGGCAACCCCTCAGTCCTGCAGTTAGGCGAATCACCGAGGAATCAAATGTAAATCCATCGAATGTCGCAGGCACAGGAAAAGACGGGCGCATCACTAAAGGTGACGTGATCGCACACCTGGAAGGCGGCGCAAACCCTGCGCCGGTCACAGCCTTCCAGATAAAGCCACAAGTGGCCTCAGGCTCCCGTTCAGAACGTCGCGAACCGATGACCTTACTACGCAGGAAAATTGCTGAACGTCTTGTCCACGCACAAGAAACCGCGGCCATTTTGACGACCTTTAACGAGATTGACATGAGTGCCGTGATGAAAATTAGAAGTGACTATAAAGATAAGTTCAAAGAAAAATATGGCGTCGGCCTAGGGTTTATGAGCTTCTTTATCAAGGCGTCTGTTGAGGCACTAAAACAGTATCCGCAGGTCAACGGTTGGATAGACGGCACAGATATTGTCTACCACGATTACTATGATATTGGTGTCGCCGTTTCAGGAAATAGAGGCCTAGTCGTTCCTGTGATTCGAGATGCTGAAAGGATGAGTCCTGCCGAACTGGAAATGGCGGTCGGAGATTACGGTAAACGCGCAAAAGATGGAAAACTTACGGTCGATGAAATGACCGGCGGAACGTTCACCGTCTCAAACGGTGGCGTGTTTGGCTCGCTGATGTCCACTCCTATTTTAAATCCGCCGCAGAGTGCGATTTTAGGTATGCATAAAATTCAAGAACGTCCGATTGTGGTAAATGGTCAGATTGTCATTCGTCCTATGATGTATGTGGCACTTTCTTACGATCACCGAATTATTGATGGCCGTGAATCTGTAGGATTTCTAATTAAAATTAAAGAGTACATCGAAGATCCTACTAGATTATTGCTGGGAGTTTAATTTATGGCAGCCTTTGACGTTATTTTTATTGGTGGCGGTCCAGCAGGATATACTGGTGCCAATCGTGCTGGGCAGCTAGGACTTAGTGTCGCGTGTGTGGAATTTCGTGGAACTTTGGGCGGCACTTGCCTCAATGTCGGATGTATTCCTTCGAAGGCCCTACTGCAAAGCAGTGAGAACTTTTATCATGCAAAACATAAAGCTGCGGAACATGGCATTAAATTTACAAAGCTAGAGTTCGACGTGGCACAAATGCTCAAACGCAAGGAAGGCATTGTTTCCGGCCTGACCAAAGGCATCGAAGGCTTGTTTAAAAAAAATAAGGTCACCTACATCAAAGGCAAAGGAACATTCGTCAACGCGAATACGGTCAAGGTTGTCGCCATGGACGGATCAATCGAAGAACACACGGCGAAATCTTTTGTCTTGTGTACCGGTTCGATTCCTGTCGAGTTGAGATCCATTGCTCCGTTTGACGGAAAAGACATAGTCAGCTCGACGGAATCCCTTTGTTTTGAAAAAGTACCAGATCATTTAGTCGTTATCGGAGCTGGTGTTATCGGCCTTGAGATGGGAAGCGTTTGGCTCCGCCTTGGATCTAAGGTCACTGTGATCGAGGCGATGGACCGAGCCCTTCCGCCAATGGATGGTGCGGTATCTGCAGAAATGAAAAAAATTATGGAAAAACAGGGCATGCTTTTCCACTTAAACACAAAACTAACTAAAGCTGAAAAAAGTGGTAAGGGCGTTAAAGTCACTGCCGAAAAAGATGGTCAAGCCATGACGATCGACTGTGACAAAGTGCTGGTAGCGGTAGGCAGAAGAGCCTATACGGACGGCCTTGGTTTGGAAAACGTAGGGATTGCGGCGAGAAGAGACGGGAAGCTGGACGTTAATAAGCACTATCAAACATCGGTCCCCAACATCTACGCCGTTGGTGACGTCATCGATGGTCCAATGTTGGCGCATAAAGCTGATGAAGAGGGCGTTGCCGTCGCCGAGTTGATCGCAGGAAAATCTGGACACGTCAACTATATGGCTATTCCCAACGTCGTCTATACGTGGCCTGAGGTGGCATCGGTTGGTTTAACCGAAGAAGAATTAAAGGCTAAGGGGATCGAGTATAAAGTGGGGAAAATTCCATTCATGGCTAATGGCCGAGCTCGTGCCTTTGGCGAAACTGACGGTTTCGTTAAGATTATTGCGGATGCCAAAACAGACCGTATTCTTGGGGGTCATATCATCGGACCAAATGCTTCGGAGCTCATTGCAGAGTTAGTTATTGCCATGGAATTCTCGGCCAGTGCTGAGGATATTGCAAGATCAAGTCATGCTCATCCCACGCTTGCAGAAGTCATGAAGGAAGCCGCCTTGGCTGTTGATAAACGCGCATTAAATTTCTAAAGGACGAAATTAACCATGGATTCAACAAAATTTTCTTACGCGACCGCAACCAACGTCGGCTATATCGAAGAGCAGTATGAGCAGTTTCGCAAAAATCCAGCACTGGTAGAGGAGAGCTGGCGGAAGTTTTTTGAGGGTTACGAATTTGCAATCTCACAAGGCGCTGGACAAGGGTCGTCTTCAAATAAAGGTGGTTCCGGCGATCAAGAGGCTGCAAAAGTCGAAGCTTATATTAACGCCTACCGAGTGCTAGGGCACCTCAGTTCCCATCTAAATCCGCTTGCCCCTAAGCCTCCACTTCGAGCCGACATGAATCCGGCAAGTCACGGCCTTAAGGATGTCAACAAAACGAGGAAGTTTATCGCAGCAAATCTGCCGACTAACACGCCAATGACGTTTGACGAAATCACTCAGATGATGCAAGAAACCTATTGCGGCAAAATTGGTGCGGAATATCGCGACAATGACGACATTGAATTCATTAAATGGATTCAAGAAAAAATGGAGTCCTGCCGCAATAGTCCCACGTACAACAACGAGCAAAAACTCGAAATTCTCGACGCACTTGTAAAGGCAGAAGGGTTCGAAGCCTTTTTACAGGCTAGATTTTTGGGCCAAAAAAGATTTTCACTGGAGGGCGCAGAGTCCTTTATGCCGCTGCTTGAGGCTGTTGGCAAGGTGGGTGCTGCGGCTGGCGTTGAAGAAATTATTTTGGGAATGGCTCACCGCGGGCGGCTTGGCACCCTTTGTAATTACATCGGCAAAACTTACGAGACGATGTTCAAAAAATTTGAGGGAAGTGAATTTAATCCTTATCAAATAGACGGTGACGTGAAATACCATTTAGGTTTCGCCGGCGAACGAAATTTTGGCGGAAAAAATGTCCGCGTATACCTTTCTCCGAATCCTAGTCACCTAGAAATAGTCAACCCTGTGGTCGAAGGTTTTGCGCGGGCTCGCCAACGCCTGATTCAAGATAAAGATCGTAGAAAAGTACTGCCGCTACTTATCCATGGAGACTCTGCGTTTATCGGCCAAGGGTTGGTTGCGGAAACCTTGAACCTCGCTGCGCTAAGGGGTTATACAACCGGTGGCACCGTGCACGTGATCATTAATAATCAGGTCGGATTTACCACCAATCCTGAAGATAGTCGCTCGTGTGAGTACGCCTCTGGTATTGCCAAAATGCTTAAGGCTCCAGTTCTTCATGTGAATGCAGATGATCCTGAGGCCGTAATATGGACGGCCCAACTTGCAACGGAATACCGTCAAAAATTTCAAAAAGATTTCGTGATCGATCTCGTGGGCTATCGGCGCTACGGCCACAATGAAACCGATGAGCCAGGATTCACTCAGCCAACCATGTACAAAGTAATCGCAAAACACCCGACCGTCCTTACTCTCTACGGCCAACGCCTTGTGACTGAAGGTGTATTGTCGGCTGATGATCTCAAGAAAAAACAAGCCGATTTCCGAGCAAGACTGCAAGAAGGTCTAGATCTACTTAAAGCAGGCGACACGAAAGGAGACAAGTTCAAAGACAAGTTTCCAAAAGTGTTTGACGACATTTTTCATCCGAAACATGGTGACGATGCCGCCATGTTTAAACCGATAAATACAGCTGTCACCAAGACAATTTTAGCTGACGTCGGAAAAAAAATGGTTTCCGTCCCTGCCGGATTTAACGTTCATCCTAAACTAATAAAGCTCCTTGAACTTCGCTCAAAAATGGTTGACGGCGACGGCGCTGGAGTTGATTGGCCGATGGCGGAGCTGTTAGCCTTTGGAACGCTAGCCAAAGAGGGGCACCATGTTCGCTTATCAGGACAAGATTGTCAACGCGGCACGTTTTCGAGTAGGCAAGCTGTCCTAAAAGACTTCGAAACGGGACTGTCCCACGAAAGTCTAAACTATATCGATCCCAACCAAGCTCCCGTTGAAATTTTAAATAGCCCGCTTTCAGAGCTTGGCGTCATGGGATTTGAGTTCGGTTATACCATTGCTGATAAAGATGCACTCGTACTCTGGGAGGGCCAATTCGGTGACTTCGTAAATGGAGCGCAAATTGTCATCGACCAGTTTCTCGTAGCGTCTGAAGCCAAATGGGGGCAAACATCAGGGTTGGTATTACTACTTCCCCACGGCCATGAGGGCATGGGGCCAGAACACTCTTCAGGTCGTCCCGAACGCTTTCTGCAGCTGTGTGGAAATGCCAATATCCAAGTGGCCATTCCAACGACCGCGGCTCAATATTTCCATATTCTCCGTCGGCAAATTTGCCGCGAGTTTCGCAAGCCACTTATTATTATGTCTCCAAAATCATTGCTTCGAAATGCCAAGGTCGCGAGTCCACTTTCCGAATTCGAAAATGGACAGTTTGAAGAGGTCCTTGATGATTCGAGAATTAAAGATCCAAAGACTGTTAAGCGAGTCGTTTTTTGTACCGGCAAACTCTACTACGAAATGCTTGATGCGGCATCGAATTCACCCGAAGGTGAAATTGCACTGGTGCGTGTCGAGCAGCTATATCCGTTTCCGAATAAGAAAATTTCTGCGATTGTTGCCCGCTATAAAAATGCCAAGGACGCAGTCTGGGCGCAGGAAGAACCTCAAAATATGGGAGCATGGACTTTCGTTCGACCGCATTTGGAGAGTATTTTGGATGGTGCCATCAATCTAAAATATATTGGTCGACGCGATAGTGGTACCACCGCAGAAGGCTCGGCGAAAGGGCACGCCGCCGAACAGACGCGGATTGTTGAAGAGGTCAAAAATCTCAATTCGGTGGCCCCTAAAAAACGTCGGTAAAAATACCTATTGTTTAGGTTTCCAATGACTTCGGACAGCTTTATTAACGGCCGCAAGCTTCGACTTGTCGGCATCCGGTAATTTTGTCATCGCGACGTTTAATGATTTCAGGGCCATAAGAGATTCATTTTCGTCTTGAATTGCAGACGAATTCAATTGGCCAACGGCTACGGCCGCAAATTTTTCAATGATCGCCCGATTTGGTACCGAAATATTCTTCCAAGTTTTTTCTGAGAGCACGAATGCACCCGTCGCATAACTTATGGGATCTATAACCATCTGTGGAGCCTTCGTGTACCATTGAAGGGCGATGATTGCAATCGCGGGGCCGTAGGCCATTTCGAGTCTCCCATCGGCAAAAGCCTTGTAGGAATCTTGTACCCCAATTTCCGTTGGCACCCCTTTAAACTCGTTGATCACGGCTCGTCCTAGTGCGTCACCAGGCCACACCCAAATTTTTGCTCCTGATAAATCACTAAGGGTCTTCACCGGCTTTTTACTGCAAAGATATACGAACCCTACCTCGTAAAATCCAAGACTATGGAATCCAAATTTCGTCATTCCAGCGGCCCACGCCTTTGCGTTTTTGCTAACGAATGCCCGAGCCTTGTTACGGTCGCTGCCAAACTGAAAGGGGATTTCACCTTCCCGCATAATTGGCGAAATTACATCCATGATTTGACCGGCAAACATCCCACCTTTGATCGTCCCAGCTTTAATCTGTGATAGGACTTCCACGTCACTGCCGGCCATGCCGCCCCACAGAAACTTGAACAGGATGTCACCCTTTGTTTCGGTGGCAATGGACTTTGCCATGGATTTCAAGGCTGCTGAGCCTCCGTCGTCGGGCAAAATAGTGGCGATTTCGATGGTTACCGCAGCCGCCACTAGTTTGGACGTCTGGCACCAAATGACGGTTAGGGCAAAAAATATGATAAAAATGTGGTTTTTGTGCGACATAAGTTTCCTTAGAATAAATCTTTTTCATGAGCGGTCATAATTTCAATTCGGCGCAAAGCCGCCGCGTTGAGTAGTGCAGAAAAATCTGGTTCCACCGCGGATTGACTTGAAGCCACCTTAGCTTGCCTCTCAAATTGTTTCGACTTAAGAATCTGGGCATTATCCTTGATCCGTTTCCAGTTGTCAGCACTCCTTTTCTTGGTGAGCACGTGCTGCGCCGCTAACGCTTGAGGGAAAAGTTCCAGTGGAGCATTCTTGGACAAATCGGCAAAAATTTGCGCAGCCTTACCTATATCTCCGCCTACCATGACCGGTTTTTCCGCGAGCTCGACTCCATTCATGGCCTGACACGCCCACGCCGGATAGCTGGGCCTTAACCTACCAGAGCACGAAAATTCGCTCAACAGCGTCGCAACCGGCAAATAAGTCAATGCAGCAGGTTTGCCCTTTTGCAGCGCAACCAAAGATTTCAAGCTGCTACCCGCCACAAACGCAATGTCAATTAAAGTTTGATCGCCGCTGAAAGAACTCAGTGAGGAGACCTCCATGCCTGTATTCGTCACATCGGGCCACGGCATGCCAGATTCTTGCAAAAACATTTTGGCCCGAGCCACCGCTCTTGTATGATAATCGAGTGCCAGTTCTCGCGAATGTTGTTCAGAACTTTCGGAGAGAGATTCTGAAATCATGCCTGTTTCAGCTACAACGACTGCATAAGCTTGGTAACCTTTTGCCAGTGCCGAGAGTAGTGATTTATTTTTAGGATCAGCCGATAAACTGGCCTCCAATAACTGCAATCCACCTGGTGCCCCGGAGCGAAATGCTTCAAAACTAGACTCCTGACGCAGTGAAATCTCAGCCAATGGTGCAATAGATGCCGTTCCCTTAACTGTAAGTGACGTCATTGACACGCAGGCCGAAAGAAACAGTAATATCACACTTAAAAAGATTATTTCTACTCGCACCGATAAAGCCCTCGTTTCGACCAAAGTATTTGTTTTTCGGTATACTACTACATCCCAGTGAGGCGTGACTACATGGAACTAATGCAAATTAAGAGTTAGGTATCAATTTCTGGTGTGACATGAACGTCGTTCGGCTGTTGTGGTGTGATTTTTCGTGGAATACCAATTCATCGGACCGAAAAATTGGTTGCTGGCGAAGCACAAAACCGATATTTTATTCAGACACAATTCTAAACACCAAATGGTGCGCCCAAACAAAGTTGGTCTATGATAAAAAAGAACCTGAATGCCACCATTGCCCTGATTGTTGAGCTCGTCTTGATGTGCCAATTAGCTGTTTCCGAGCGTGCTATAGCCTCAAGATCCCCTCCCAAAATTCCAACAGATTTTTCAAAAGTTGATATATTTCTTGCCACCCGTGATCTCGGGCCCGAAGTTTACTCGAAGTATGGGCACACGATCGTACGCGTGATCAATCACCAAAATTATACGGACATTGGCTACAATTGGGGAACCTTCGATTTTGGCACACCAGACTTTTTGCCACAATTTCTCAAAGGAATATTGATTTACCGTATGAGCTTTGGGCCTTGGCAGGAAGAGGTCGAGGGCGCAGACTACGATCATCAGACGCTCTGGATGGAACAAGTCAACTTCACAACCAAGCAAAAAGAAATTTTTGTGCGAAGAATCTACTCTCTCGCGGAGCCGCAAAATATAAATTACCAATATTATTTTTTTCGCGACAATTGTGCGACTCGCGTTCGTGACCTATTTGATGAGGCCCTTCATGGGAGGCTGAAGCTGGATACGTCGACCCGCATGATTGGAAAATCCTACCGCGACCGAGTTATCGAACACAACGCATCCATCCCAATTTTTGCAATGGGCCAGGACGTTATATTGAATAGCGAACCTGACCAGAAAATGAGTGAATGGGATGATATGTTTATACCGATCTATCTTCGGGAATACTTGCTAAGAGCGCCGGCGGTAGACGATGCTGGGCAAGTGATTCCCGGAAAAAATTTAATCTCTGATACGCAACAGCTTACTACTTTTGCACGATCTGAAATTCCAATAATAAATGGGTACGCCATTTTTTGGCTCCTAGCAGGTCTACCCGCAATCCTATCCCATGTTTTATTGAGATTTTCGTCTCTTAAAAAAACGGCTATTCGCTTGAGTGGATTTGCCTACATTATCCTAGGCGGCGTTTGGGGTCTTTTCGGCTTATTTATGGCACTGTCTTGGACCTTCGGCAGTCACACCGTGCTGCCACACAACGCTAATTTATGGTTGATGTGGCCCACAGATATTTTGTATTTGATGTTTGGATTGGCCTTGTTGTGGAGAGGGCGGTGGGTAGATGGCCCCAGGTTTTTTAGGGAGTTGATGCTTTGCCTCACGCGGGCCCATTTTCTTTGCATCATCATTTTTGTGGTCGCCTTTTTGGCAAATTTGTTTACACAAGACGTTAGCCGGGTGGCTTTTTGGTTTGCGCCTTTGTCAGTAATTGTATTATTGCCCAGCCTTCGAATGCGGCGTTAGTGTTTAGGTGGTAACGTAGGGAGTTTCACTCGAGACCCTGGAAACCAATCCCTGGGCAAAACACCGATAAGAAATGTTGAAATTAAGTTTTGCTTCAACATCAGTATCTTTGTTGAATTGTCTAATGCTGACAATGTTTCGATCGCATCGGCAGGAGTCATCTTGGTGACTAATGCCCCGAGCGTCTGGGCAATACTCATCCTAGTTTTCGATGTGGCCGCGTAATGAGTAAGCCTGCAATACCCGTCTTGAGCGATTTCATTTATGTAGAGTTGGAAATATTCGGCTAACATTGCATCCTCTATATCTTCTTCAACATCTTCCACGATCGAGGCGAGGGACGTTTCTTGCGCGAATGGCGCTGGCGGCGGCAATTTCGGCAGCCCTAACGCAACCTCATTGGCAATTAATTCACGGAATCTTGTCAGAAGTGCGACGGGCGTAGGAGGCAATGCGCCTGCATAGGGCCGCCGGTGCACTGTCTGGTTTCTCTGTGTGGGAATCTCGGGCAATTCGCGAGGTACAGATGAAGAGTTCTCTGTACTGGCGATTTCGCGTTGAATAAATTGCTCAATTCGAGTCATTGGAGTTCCCTGTTTTGCTGAGCTAACCCAGACTTACCCATCGGCAAAAGCTGCCGAAGGTTTAGCGCATGGGTAACGGGAATATTTGGGAATTACGTAAAAATGCTTGGAAATCTGGGCGAAAGTCGAGGTCTTTTCCTGGCCAAAGAAAAGTAGCGGCTTGTTTGGTGTACAATAAATATAGGAGATATTGTGCGAATCCGAAGATCTCTGTAATGGAATTGAAATTGAGTGTGTCAGGAAAGTCTTAGCGAATAAATAATAGTGTTTCGGCAAATAGTAGAATGCCGCTACACAAAGTCAGCAGAGGAGGCCGTACATTGAATCTAATGACCGTAGTTTCGTTCGTCTTGGCCGCATCAATTTTTTTGTGGGCGGCGTTATCATCAACCGATAATCCCAAGTCGTTTCTGGATTTGCACGCTGTCGTTATTGTAATTGGTGGAACTATCGCTGCAACGTCCATTAGCTTTCAATTGGACCGTGCTGCACTGATGTTGAAAGTGTTTTGGGCGCGCACTATTCGTGGCCAGAAACCAAATTACATTGAGCTGATAAAAGATCTTATGAAGTTGGCGGACGCATACCGCAACGAGGCTCCTGACATTGAGAGGATGACGGCAAATTTAAAAGATCCTTTTCTAAGAGATAGCATGAAGCTTCTGTTAGACGAACTAGTGCCGCCAGCCCATCTTAACAAGATACTAAAGGCTCGCAATGAAACCGTTTATGAAAGATACAGCGACGATGCTGGTAGATTTCGAGCCATGGGCAAGTATCCCCCGGCTATGGGACTAATGGGGGCCGTACTTGGGATGATCGCTTTGCTCGGTGGACTCGGAAAGTCTGGCGCCGAGAAGACAATTGGGGTATCAATGTCCATAGCTATGGTCGCAACTCTCTACGGTATTGCCTTCGCAAACTTGATTGTTATTCCCATTGGCGAAAATCTAACCGAAGCAGCTAAAGAAACTCGGCGCAAGAACATTATTATTGTCGAAGGTATTAAACTGATCGCAGCGAAAAATAACCCCATGGTGTTAGCTGAAGAGCTTAATTCATACTTGCTACCAAGTGAACGCGTCGATTGGAAGAGACTATGAACCTCCCCCGGCTTAGTAGACAATTCGAACAAAAAAATATATAGTTGGAACTTTTACAGCCTTTTAACGGCGTTGTTCACAAATTTTGGAGGTTTCCCTATGCTAGCGATTTATCCTTTTCAACGGAGATTACCCTACCGTATTATTGGGGCAAGTGGGTTGGCATTATTTTTGATTTTGGCTGGCAGCGTTTTTCTGCCAATTGGGAATTCGCAGGCACAAAGTGTCAGTACCCGGCGCATCACTGCGCCAATCTTTGCGCCAATCTTTACAGCGAAGAATCAAGACGGTGTGGACTTCAATCTTGAGTCTCGGAGGGGTGTTGGCTATACCGTTTTATTTTTCTACCCCAAAGCCGGCACTCCGGGGTGCACGAAGCAAGCTTGTGCATTCAGAGACTCAATAAAAGTGATTCGAAAACTTGGCGCGGAAGTATACGGCATTAGTGCCGATTCCGTTGCTGCGCAAAAAAAGTTTCATGACGAACATAAAATGACTTTTGATCTTCTTAGCGATGAAGACGTCAAGATCATAAGTCGTTACGACGTTAAGATGCCTGTGCTTAGCATGGCTAAGCGACAGACCTTTATTTTAGATAAGGCTTTGGTGGTGCGCAAACATTTTGAAGACGTGGATCCTGCCCTTGACGCTAAAAATGTTGCTGCGGAAATTGCATCTTTACAGGCCGATGACGCCCGCGTCAATGAACAGAAAAATGAACAGAAAAAATGAACAGAAATTACCCTAAATTTTCCAGTTAGAAACATTATTTCATGATCTTGCAATAACAGTGTTGCCTGCCCCAACGGCCGCTTTCGGTGAGTTTATGTTCT
>CANJQY010000076.1 GCA_947476525.1 Oligoflexales bacterium | reverse complement strand
GTTGTGGACGATGCGAGCCTTGGTGCGACGTCGGACAATAGTTCGAGTGCCTTTGCTGCTTTGCCACCACACTGTGCCACTAGTCCATCAAAATACAAATTAACATCAACAACTAGGCCTGCTCGCCATTCGTCCCAGCCGGCTCCGTACTGCCCCTTACTCTTGCAAACCGCTGCAGCGAGGCGCAACAAGAGGGGATCTTCTAAACTAAGACCAGGTATGGCCGGGGCATTCGGCTTTACAGCCTCAGCGGCAACCTCTTCTTCAATGAACTGTGAAACTTCCCTTGTCAAAATATGTCTAATTCTGTCTTCTGAATTAAGGCCGCGGTCAACCATCCATGGAGAAACGTTTCCAGACTTTGTTTCCGCCAGCACTAGCCTTGCCAAGTCGACGCGTTTCATGACTTTACCGAGGCTTTTTGCATAGGCTTTGAGCCAGCCATTAAATGCAAGCTCCCCAAAGTGCCCAGTGGACACTTCGAGGGCTCGATACCAAGACGTTACAGAGGCCTTCATATCGCCTGAGCGGTCAGCCTGCATAGCTTGAAAAATTAGGGTGACATCGCTAACAAGTTTAAGATCGTCCGCATTTTTTGTGACGTAATCAGAAAGCACCTTTTGATTCTGATCAAGGCCGCCATCAACTACCGGGCTTGGTGCATAGGGATCTAACCTGATTGAAATTGCGCGCTGGCCCGATGCACAGGATTGAACAGCCAATAGAAATCCAATTTTAAAGCAAGTATTTTTCAATTTCATTTTTTTAGGTTCATTTTCTTTAGGTTCATGTTTCTAAATTCATCAGCTTATTTAACATTAGTCATCGCAAATACTCGGGGCATGCCCGACTGAAGGGATAGTATCAATAACGATCCATCGTCTGAAAAATCTAGAAATTGGTTTGGGAATTCGGCTTTTGAAGTAGACCATTTCTTTTGGGATGATAAGTCCATCAACTCTATAGTTCCATCCGAAAATCCGACCGCATGCCTAGTCGCAGTTCCCGCAAAACTAGTCATTGTCCTAGTCCCAAGCACGGGAATAACCTGTTTACGCTCCAACTTTTGATCAAAAATCATGATCGCTTGTCGAGTCCAGGCCGCATACCAGCCTCCAGTTTTCACCACGCCTAAGACAGGAGACTTAGCCGTATAAATTAATTCTTTGCGTATTTTAGAGCCACTGGTCGCAAGGCGAAAAATTTCTTGGTTATGGATTGCTATTAACGATTTATTAACGCCACCGCTCATAGTCACCAATGTGACCGCCTTTTGCGGGTTTGCCATTAGTTTATCACCGCTGGCAGCCACCAATTGTTTTGATTTGAACAACAACACAAAAATCCCAGAGTCGGTCATAAAAAACAGACTATGCTCGTCGCCAGGCGTAAACGGCAGCACGTTATTCGTCGTTCTCGTTGCATCGAAGCGACCGTCAAGTCGGCTCCAATTTTTAGTTGACAAATCAAACATCCACGCGCCGTTGCCATCAACGCCGTAAACGAATTGCTCCGACGCATAGACGAGCTGAATGGATGCTACTTTTTCGGAGGGCAGCGCCACCCGCGACACAGACCCATCAAGTAGTGCCCAGCGCCAGAGGTACGCTTTACCCACGATCCATAAATCATTTGTTTTGGCACTTACAACGGCGCGACCTTGCGGCATATCCGCAAGCAGTGATTCAGTTTGCATCGCTGACGGTCTGATTTCATCCCAGTTTAGAGATGAAAACGTATGAATTGCAGGATGTGCGCCGCTAGGCTCCTTGGCGACCTGTGCTTCAACAATGGATGCGTGAAACCCACTGAAACTGAGTGCCACGATCATCATTATTTTTTTCAGGTTAGGACTCAATTTTGACATGCCTCGGATGGACGCTTCAGTATGGAGAGTTTTCCAGATATTTCTCAGTTTGTCCCGTCAGATATTGTGTCAATGACGTTTGACAGCACTAGGGTGTCATCCATTCGTGACGACTTCAGCCGTCGATCCGCCTCGGCACATGCCATGATGCTCCCTATCCCACGGGGCATGGATCCACGTTCCACTTGTTCGCGAGCGAAACGCGACAAAATGCCTGTTATGGCAATCGCAGATTCACCTCGATTAATAAAATTCTCAGTCATAAGGTGGGCGCTGGCGAGGCGTCTATTTCTTAGTAAACTGAACAACTCAAAAACGTCGTCTTCTCGGAGGCTGCCGAGCGACCCCGCGATATCAGCAGAATTAAGACACCGTTTTTGCCCAGCGAACTGCAATGAAATAGTGGCTATGGCATTTTTAATCTTGCCAAGGTCCATTCCCATTGCACCTAATATTAACCGCAATGCATCGTCATCGATTTCTAAGCCCGCTCGTCGTAAAAAAGTTTCCGCGACCTTTGTAAATTCTGCAACCCCTACAGGCTCTATCGCTGACATAACGACGCCTTGTAGTCTTGAAACTTGCTTTTGCACATCGGCAGTAAGCTTATCTGCGCACTCAAGAACTATATGTGATTTAATGGCTTCGGGAGTGGGAATTGCGGCCAACCAACTCCCGAGGCTCCGTACGCTGCCGGCCCTGCGAAATAGGTACAAAGCCTCAGGCTCAAACAGGCTTACTTGCGACCAGAAACTTTGAAACTTGGCTTGATCCAATTCTGCAGTTTCAATTGATTGGGGATCTCCAATATCCAATTTTTGCCAGGCCGATTTAATTGCTTGGCAGGCTTTTAAATGCAAAAAATCCGAACCACCTGTCACCACGATCAAACGAGGAATTTCCGTAGAATTTTTTGCCTGTACGACTAATTTCAAAGCTGCGATGAAGCTCTGGTAATTAGGCGATGTCATATATTTAGTGGCCAATGAACACATCCTAACTGGATTCTATTGCAAAGTCCGATATTTGCATTGCGTGGCGCTCTACGATACTCATTTACGGCCATATTATTTCTTTTTCGTGGACCGACGAGGTGTTTTAACCAGCTGCTCAGCATATTTCGTGGACGAGCGTTTCTTCTTCACGACTTTCTTTCTCACAGCCCTACGCTTAAGTCCTCGCATAGAGCAGCGGTTGTAGTCCACAACAAAGTTCCAACCCATTGCTTTTTCAAGGGATTCTAATTCTCGTTCGACCTGTTGAAGCTCTACCAATGGATCCAATCCATCTTTGATGACTAATTTTAGTTCTGGCTTCATGCCTTTGTGCAGAACCACACCTTTTACCGTCCCACGCCGGGAGCGATTCAGTGCGACAGCCAGCCGTAGTATGCCTGCTAAAAACTCTACGCGTTCAAATTCAGGTTTATGCAAGCCTTCAGCTTCACATTGATTAAATTTTGGCCCTGCCTTTCTGTGGTGGAGAGCCACCAACGCGATAAGATGCCGTTCAAATTGGGTAAAACCAAGAAGGCGGCCGTGATTCAAAAGGTAGTAGGTATGTTTGTGATAGCCGGTTTGCGAAACAAATTTTCCGGCCTCGTGCAGCCACGAAGCGATGTGCAGTAGCTCTCTGTCGCCGAGCCACTGCTCTTTTGCCTTTTCTGGGTGCAAGTGAATTGCCAATTTGTCGAATATCTCAAGCGCCATCGCTGAAACGCTATCCGCATGCTTAGTATCAATTCCCCAGTGTTCACCAAGCTGTTTGACGCTATCCCAGCGAAAATCCTTCGCCCGGCCAACCCGTTCACCCCCCATACGCCGGTAGCTGTCCACGACCACACCTTCGCGAAGTCCAAAGGAGGTAATCGTCCATTCTTTAACACCAAAAATACGAGACACATCGTACATAATTGCGGTTCCGGCCAAAATAATATCTGCCCGCGCAGCATCGACACCTAAAACCGCACGAATTCGATCTGGTGATTTTAACTTTTCGATCGCTCTCATCAGGGAACCAAGATCTTTCACAGGAAGTTTATAGCCATTTTCATCGCCCAAGGGTCGTTTGCGAAATATGCGGCTATGCATTACCGCTATGGCCTTTGCAGTACCAGATGACGCTATTGCCTTTTTATGCGAACCTTTAGGCACCTGACCTGCCAGCGGTTTAAGGCGAAGATCTATGTACTCGTGGAGCTTTCGGATTGAAGATTCTGTCGCGGATTTTAACTTAAAATGCTTTGACGTTAACGTCACTGCGCCTAATTTTACGCTCGTGACAAATTTGATATGCTCGGCTTTAGCTAAGATGATTTCGGTGCTACCGCCACCGATATCCATGCCAAGACATGTGATAGTTTCAATTGGCAGCGCATAGCGCATGCCAAGATAAACCAACCTTGCCTCTTCCACGCCATCAATGAGGTCAATTTTTACACCAGTTTTTTCGAAAATATCGTCCATCAACACCTGATGGTTTTTTGCCTCACGGAAAGAATGCGTCGCCACAGCCCGAATCACAGCGCCGTAAGCACCGGCAATTTTTGCCATGTGCGCCACAGTGCGCAAGGCACGCTTTTGCCCTTCTTCCGACATATTCCCATCGGGCAAAATAAATTCGCCCAAGCGAACTCCGATTTTATCGGTGTCTAAAATCTCTAGATGGCCGACCTTATCCATACGCGCCACAATTAAATGGATCGAATTTGTTCCAATATCAATTGCGGCAACGATACCCGCCTTTTCCGTTGCTGAACGCGCATACATATAGAGAATTCCTCAGTTTGTGCATAATGCAAACACAGAGTAGGCTAATTACTGACAGTTAGGCTTTAAAATTACCATATTCCGTTGACATGAGCTAGACACTTACGCCCAGCTTGGCTACATTACACCTAAAGAATTGACGCGGTATTATTGACCATCAGGCTCAGTTCATTTTTTAATCGAGGCAGGCCAGTATGCAGAAATCAAAATTAAAAATGCTAGGATCAAAATTCCTGGCCGTCGTCACAGGATTGGGCGTAGCTCTATCCACTTCAAATTGCGGCAGTGACAAAAAAATTGTGCCACCTGACACCCAAAGTCAACGCACGGGAAGAGACAACACAAGCTCAGAATTCGCCTATTTTGATGGCAGCGCGCGACTAAGCGGTAGCGGCACCAGCCTGGTATTCACGTCAGGCCGTGATGCGGGAACGTCGCGTATTTACAAAACGACATTTACTGCTGATGCATGGGCGACACCAACCAAATTATCGACCAGTTCAGGAATGACCACAGAAAACATCGCAAAGTTATCGCCAAACGGAACCTATGTGTTAGTACAAGGCGCGACGGCCACAGGACAGATTTTAAGCTTCTGCGTTTTCGCAACGGGTGTTTGCACGTCACTTACGACCACCCCTTGGGGATTCGCTAAATTCGAATTCGCACCAGATTCTGGGATGTTTTATTATCTCACTGGGACCAAGTCCCAGGGGGCCACCCTTAACGTGGCCGATGTCAATAGCGGCACACCAGCATCAACAAAAGTTGGCGCCACCGATACTATATTCGATGGGATTTGGGCGACCAACTCAAGTCTCATTTCGACAACAAGATCCTCCACTGTCGGCATGAAGGTGTTAACCGCGAGGACTTTTACCACAGCAGCCGCAGCCGCGACAGCCACAGCCACGGATTTTTCTGCGACGATTTCATTTGGCGCCATCCTTGACGACGATTCAGCAAGTTTAACTACGTTTTCCGTTGCCGTGCCATTAAAGCCAAGTGCGTCCAAAGTATTTACCGAATTTGGCACTATTGACGCCGCCTCCAAAAAATCGATTCCCTTGATTAATGAACTGCACTCGTGGAATGTTGCGGGTGTGGATAGTGGAGCAACCTCTGCCTCCCTAGGATTTGAGGTCGTTTCATCGTGGACAACAGCTGATAACACCACTAATTTTTCTTTAAACCGTATTGCAACTCGCTGTACTGGCGACGGCAATTCTATTTGGGGATACGGCATTGCTGTGACGACACTTGCCAGCAGCACAGTGACCTGGCGACATCTAAAAAAGCCGATTGACATGAACGAACCACCCACCCTAACCACCGATCCCTGTGACCGGCTGGTCGGCACGGAATCGAGAACGCAGGACTTTGGCCCAATTGCACTTCAGGTCAATGCCTCGGCAACGGCCACCGCCCATACGCTCGTATGGACGAGTGATATGACCGGTGACCCCGAAATTTTCGCTTCGGTTACAACGGCTGCGGGTACGACGGTTTATAACGTTTCAAAAAATCGTAAACCATAAAAACAGATCTAAAAACAAATCGTTTTTCCTTGTTTTTGTCCCATTCAACAACAGCTAGGAACGTGCGTGAGCTATGTCTGCGGCAATTTGATTTTTAAGTGATTCAATTCCATGAAATCTCTTTTCATCGCGCAAATATCTCATGAATTCAACCTCGACCCCTCGCCCATAAATATCTAGGTTTGTGCCATTTGCGTCATAAACATGCGCCTCGACTCGGCGATCTTCATTCGCCTTCAGCTTTATGGTTGGCCGCACACCGATGTTGATAACGCACGGCAACCAGGCTTCACTTTGGCTTGATTGCGACGGCTCTTGCGCCACTTTCATCCGACCTGAATAAACACCATTCTTTGGGATAAGCTGGTGAATGTCACCGATATTGGCTGTAGGAAAGCCGATGGTTCGACCAACCTGATCCCCCTTCACCACGACGCCTTGGAGACAAAACAAGCGGCCTAAAATTCTTGCTGCGCCCTCGACATCTCCGTCTAGAGCTAAAAGTGAGCGCACAGAAGAGCTACTTGCCACGACACCATCGACGCACATTTTTTCCATCACATTCACGCTGTAGCCGTGGGCTCTACCGTGCTGTGATAATAAATCAACATGGCCTACACGATGCTTTCCAAATCGAAAATCATTGCCGACGATGATTTCTTTGAGCGGTAAATTTTTGATTAAAAGGTCTAAAAATTGATCCGCTGAAAGCTCTGCAAGGATCGCGTCAAACGGTAGTTCTAGCAGCCCGGTCACCCCAAGCTCCGCCAAGATGCGACGCTGGATGCACTCAGTATCAATTTTTTTGAAGTTACTATTCTTGCCGAAAAACTGGGCTGGATGAGGACAAAAACTCATCACCACGCTCGAATGGCCTTCGGCTTCAGCCCTCGCAACCAAGTCCGAAATGAGACGCCTGTGCCCTACGTGAACCCCGTCAAAATTACCGATTGCGAGTCGTACCGGCTTTGGGCCAATAGATTTTAATAGTAATATCGATTGATTAGACGTCTCCATATAATAATGTCACCAATTTAAGTATATCATTGTAGTTTTACCATGTCTGTAATAGCATTCATCCTGTTTAAACTGTAGTTATAAAGCACGTTTGCGTTTTTAGACTCTTGTAGTCAGTTTGTCGAGGAGAATAAATGGAAAATATTGGCATCGAAACCACCTCGGCTTCATCTGGCGACATTCACACGCTTAGCACGACCGCAGTCATAGGGCTTCTTTTTTTAGTTCTCCTTTTAGCAGCCATCTCGTCGCGACGCTTCCTTAAAAATGGAATCGCTGTTCATAACCTTTTTCTTAAAATCGCTATGAAACGCAAAAATCACCAAAGCGTCGGATTCGTGCGCTCACTTGATCTACACAAAATGCAGCTGGTGATGACCGATGCTCCCGCGAGTGGCGAAAAAATTGATTTTGATTTGTCGTCACTTTCTGGATTTCCATTGGCCGAGACCTCCGCGACGGGCATCGTCAAAAAAGTAAAAACGATCACCGGCAATAGCAAGAGCTATTTAGTAACCGTCGCGCTTCAATTACCCACTGCCCCAAGTGACGTGACACAGACCCTAACAAGATTCCTTCAGAAGCTCACTTAATGCCAAGTGCTGATCCAAATTCAAGACTTTCAGGTAATACGAAATTACTGGGTATACTTAGCCACGGCGCTAATTTTAGCCTTTCTCCGGCGATCCATAATTACGCTGCGAAAATCCTAGGTATCAACGAACTATATGTACCGTTTGACCTCGCCGCCAATCATGTCAAAACGTTTCTAGATATTTTTTGGCACCTTGGTGGACGCGGTCTCAACGTGACCATGCCCCATAAAAATCTCGTAGCCACACTTGTTCCAAGCGAAGGCTTGGCATCCGTTAATACTTTGGTGCGAACTGAATTGGGATGGAAGGGTTTTTCTACCGATGGGGAAGGGTTTTTGGCAGGTCTTGCCCAAGCTCCTGCTAGGCTCCAAGACTTTGATGCGGTCGTCATCTTGGGGTCCGGAGGTTCGGCGCAAGCTGTCCTCGCCGCCATTGCCAAAGCCACGAAGGATCGCCCTATCATAGCCGTCGTTCATCGTAGATCAAAAAATAATGATCACCATATTCTTGCGGCTGTTGCCGATGATCCAGTGCTCATGCTGACCCTGCGATCACTGGATGCGGAGTCGTTTACTGATACCCTTAGGGAGACCCAAGACTTGAGACGTCTGGTGATTCAGGCCACGAGCGCACCGAAACATGGGGACTCGCTACAGGCGTATGTTCAGGCGTTGCAGTATTTGTCAAAAGACGACCTGCTGGTTGACTTGATTTATGACCAGCCAAGCGCACTTTATTTGGACGCACTTGCCCTTGGCCTTAAGTGTATAAATGGGCTACCGATGCTTATCGAACAAGCTCGCCTTAGCCAATTACTTTGGTGGGGAAAATCCGCCAGCTACGGAGAGCTCGTAGCGGCGTTGACTAGTCACAAAGCTACAGATCAACGGTAAGATCAACTCGCTTGGCGCCAACGGTTACATCTTGTTGCACCGTGCGATCACCAACATTAACAGAAACCTTGTACATGCCTGGGTCTACGACAATATGGAAGGACCCATCGTCTTTAATTTTGTAACTACGAACAGCATCACCCATTTTCTCATCTGCGACAATCGGGGTAACTGTAACAACCCCCGACGCAGCCATCTGGCCATTTAATGTGACGTTTGCTCGAATTCCACTTTGCTGCATCCGGTCAAGCATATAGCCCCATCCTGCACGCATTTTTTCGACCGTAGGTTGACGCCAATTAAATCCTGGCTGAAATCCTTCAGCTGCCGAATTAACTTCAATGACGTACGGCAAAACATTGTGTTCGCTGTAGTACCAATCAATATCACCACCATCTACTGCATATAAAAGCTCCCATGCAGTCCCAACCGAATACGTACCGGCGGATTTATCTTTTGGCAAGCGGCTTGCTAGTGCCTTGCCAACATTTTCGACGGTTTCGCGTTCCGGAGTGTGCTGCTGATCACATCCATAAGGATAAATAACCAACTCACTATAGGAATGATAGCTTATCGAAAGAGTCGGTTGAATTCGTCCGACGATGCCCATCATGGCTTGAGTTTCAGGCTCACTACCTGCACTTGGACCGTGATAAGTATCACTACTGGTGCTTGCACTACTTCCGTTACAAGATGCCCATGCATAAGGATAATTGCGGTTGATGTCTACGCCGTAGCCCTCGAGAGTGTTTTTTCGCCACATGTTATTTGACGTCCACACTTTATTGTTGCCATCGGGATTCACCATCGGCACAACCCAAATTTCGTTGCTATTCACCCATTTTTTTACATTGGCATTTGAGCTGTATCCAGACGTCAGTTGGTCAATCAAATCGATCGCCACTTCGGTTGTCATAACTTCGCGGGCGTGATGCATAGCGTTGAAAAAAATCGTTGGCTCGTTTTCGTGAATCGCAACGTTGTCGGATATTTTTACGGCCCAAACATCTCGTCCTTCGTGACTCTTGCCAATCGACTCCAGGGAAAGAATGGCTGGAAATCTGGTCTGGTAATTTCTAAGCAGAGTGGTCAATTCATCATAAGTGGTATACCCCACGTCTGGCGCAACGGTGGGATCAATGAGTTTAGTTCCCACAACTTGCCCCAGATTTAGAGACGTCAATTGCATTACGCTATCGACAGAAATAATCACATCGGCCGTACCTTTTGAAATATCAACACCAGCGATATCATAGCCTTCACTGATCAGTGTTCGAAGTGAACTTTTGTAATCGGTTAGCTTTAGTGTAACAATTTTTGCCATGCCACCTTCGAGGTGGGACCCCTCATGGGCGTACGATGAAAAACCAGCAAATATCGTGATTGACAACGCCACAATTCGACCAAAATTACCCATTGCCTGAATTTTCATGCCCGCGCTCCTTGCGAAAAATGGGTTTTTGCGTAAATGTCGCAATCACCTAGTGAAAAGTCTTTGGAACAATTGTACAAAGACATTGGCCAGTCAGTCAATGTTTGCGCCCTAGGATTCTCATGAAATTACCTTATGAATCGAAACAGCTGTTGGAGCCTATCCCTCCAATTCTCGTAGCCGCTCAGAAATTTGCTGGGGCAGAAGGACTGCATTTTTTTGGGGTATCCAACCTTAACGTCAGCCGCGACTTCCAATGGTACCAAGAATGGATCGACGAATCCCGCAACGGAACCATGGAATGGATGAAAAATCACCTCAAAATTCGGGAAAACCCTGAACTCCTACTTGCGAATGCGCAAGCGGCCCTTTCCTTTGGGTTTCCCTACTCCTTAGGGGACCGGTGGTCTCTGGGAAGCGACGACGGGCCACGAATCGCCCAGTACGCTAGACTTAAAGACTACCACAAATTTCTTCGCCTCAAACTGGAACGAGTCAAACGTGCGTTAGAGCAACACCTGAGTCCCGCAATCTTTGATTGGCGCATTACCGTGGATTCTGCACCACTCCTTGAACGAGCCATTGTGGCCAACTCGGGGGGAGCGTTTGTTGGTAAAAACACTTGTATCATTCACGCCGAAAAGGGCAGTTTTTTTCTATTGGGCGAGATTTTAACCTCGAAGGAGTTTCATATTCCTGAGAAAATCTCGGCCGAATCTAGACACACACCGCGCACTAAAAATGGAGGATGTGGCACCTGTAAGCGTTGCCAAGTCCATTGCCCAACGGGAGCTTTGGATGAAGACTACCGCATCGATGCCCGAAAGTGCCTGTCCTACTGGACGATAGAACACCGCGGTGAAATTCCATTAGAGTATTGGCCTTGGATTTCCCGCTACATGTTCGGTTGCGACATCTGTCAGCTTGTATGTCCTTACAATAGGCCCGGCCACCCATCCCCCGAGGCGCAAAGCCTTGAAAAGATTAAGTCTACACCAGACCTAATCGCCATGATCTTGATGGATCAACGCCAATATGAAGAGCTCTTCGGCGGAACCCCAATGACACGGGCAAAACGCTCGGGACTTCGCCGCAATGCCCTGATAGCAGCCATCGTCACCAAGGATCCAAGACTAGACTTGCACCTGGAACGTCTCAAACTGGACGATGATCCAGTTATTCGCGGCACGGTTTTGGCTTCAATCTCCTACTTTAACAAATAGAAAATTTTTTTAAATTAGCTATTGCAAGCACATCCTTCGGTTTGCACCAAATGCTGAAAACTAATGCCTTGCTTCTGATGGACGATAATTCCATCAATATAAAGCTCTGCCAGACCTACTAAAGGGCCGAAGCTAACAAGCAAATGGAGCTCAATGAAATATCTTTCTACGACACTACTATTGATCCTTCCTCTTGGGGCATGCCAAACCTCCTCAGGCTCACACGACACCCCTCCTCCCGTCACGGAAACGGCTGTTCATTGCAGCATTAAATTGCTCAATGAAAAATCGCCGAGATTAGGCGACCTGATAGTCGAGGCTCACTTTTCAAGCGTCCCAAATAGTCAGGTTTTAATTGCAGTGAAACGAGCAAACCAATCCCTTCCTAACATCACGACAGCCGACATCTCCATTGACGATAAAATAAAATTTAACGCAAATTCGACTGACGTTCTTGAAATCGATGTCCACAACCTTAAACGACTCGCCGAAAAAAAGACGGTCGATGAGCAAGGAGCCACTGTAAGCATTAGCGAAATGACCTCCGGCACTGATCTGACGAACACGGTGCCATGTATCTATTTTACTAAAATAAGCTTGGACCCAAACGCAAACATTGCCTCTTGTAACGCTCAAGGAACTCCCGCAGCGGGCTGGTATCATGATGGCCGAATTGTCAAACTTTCTGCCAACTGCAATCGTGAACTTCTATCTTGCGGTCGCGGCCAAAACTCTGGATGGTTCTTGCAAAAGAAAAAAAATCTGGTCCTCGTAAAACAGGAAAAATGCAGTTGGATGAAAAATTCTCCAAAGTGCGTTTCGAAGTCTTCATTTGCAGGCTGGCACATCGGAAATCGCCTTGTGTCACGGGATGACCTCTGCGAATACAAGCATATCGAATGCCGCGAACACGGAACAAAAAAGGAAGGCTGGTATATCTTTGAACATACCAAGCCGGAATTACTTCTCTCTGAAACCTGCCATCCTAATCAAAAAACAGCCGATCTCGGTCAGTAAATTTTTTGGCTTCATACCACATAGGTATAATTTGGCGCAAAAGCGTTTCAGCCTGCGGCAACGATAATTGTACTGCGCTATCACTCTTGGCTTTTGCGGGGTTTGGGTGCGCCTCTAAAAAATAACCGCCCAGGTACCCAGTGGCCGTTGCTGCCCGCGCCAGTATTGGCGCAAATCGCCGTTCACCGCCGGTAATTTTTCCACCCTCACCACCTGCCGGCAATTGGGTTGAGTGCGTGATATCAAAAATAACTGGAACGCCTGCTTGAGCCATAATTGGAAAGGACCGAGGATCTACGACAAGATTTCCGTACCCAAAACTTGAGCCACGCTCCGTCAAAGCCATTCGAAGCGGTAAATTTTTATTACTGCATGCCGATTTAGCTTTATCCACCGCGTTCCACATCGCGGACGGGGACACCATTTGGCCCTTTTTGACGTTTACCATTCGCCCTGTTTCGCAAGCGGCTACCAGCAAATCCGTTTGTCGACACAAAAACGCTGGAATCTGTAGTACATCGACCACCGAAGCACACTCGGCAGCGTGATGAGCCTCGTGGATATCGGTAAGAACTTTAACGCCGTATTTCTTTTTGATAATTTCAAACCATGCCATACAGGTTTCAAGCCCTGGCCCGCGGTAGGAATCCACAGACGTGCGATTAGCCTTGTCAAAACTTGCTTTGAACGTTAAATCAAAATCAAGCTCCTTAGACAACTTTACTAGGGGCACAACAACTGCCTCTAAAAGATCCAACGACTCCGCACAACATGGACCTGCAAAGACGATTGGCTTTGTAATTTCTGATACTTGCATAATTTATGTGCCCTCCAAAGAAACAATAGCAGAAAACTAGTTAAACCTCCTTGACTAAATGCACTGTCGCATATAGAAAAACGGTTCACTTTTGGCAGACGGCGCCTTAGCTCAGTCGGTAGAGCAATGGATTGAAAATCCATGTGTCCCCAGTTCGATTCTGGGAGGCGCCACCATCATCAAAGTATTCTCGCCGAAGTCACATATCTGAGTTCAGGCGATGTTGAAAGGCTACAGAAAATCGTATCACCTTGTCTGTTCGTGTTATATACAATACCTGTAAATATCTGAATCTACTCCTTGAAAAGGCCACCCAATGGAAACTCTCGTCACCGTCCTTCACATGTTAGTTGCTTCTTTTTTAATTCTCGTTGTTTTAGTGCAGGCAGGCAATGCCGGCGGCGTTGGAGCAGCGTTTGGAAGCGGAAATTCCTCGGGCGTTTTTGGCGCAACGGGCGCAAATAAATTTCTAAGTAACTTGACCTATGTAGCTGCGACTGTGTTCATGGCAACCTCGTTAGTCTTAACGGTTATGCAAGGTAAAACCGGTAAAACTGGCCTCCAAGAAAAACTTGAAGCCGCCTCAAAGGCAGCCGCACCAGTAGCCGCACCAGTAGCCGCACCAGTAGCCGCACCAGTAGCCGCACCAGTAGCCGCACCAGTAGCCGCACCAGTAGCCGCACCAGCCGCACCAGCGAAATAGCTCTGAGGGCCCTCACCCTTAAGATACTTTCGGTGGAATTCTTGAATTTGATGGTTTGGATTTGCTCAGGTGGTGGAATTGGTAGACGGAAAATGATTCATTGGTAGACGCATCTACCAGTTGATTTTGTTAGGAAAAAAATGACAAAAAAGATAAAAACAAGAGAATTTAACGTCATCATCGAAAAAGATCGCGACGGGTACCTAATCGCATCTGTTCCGCAACTTCCAGGCTGTCATACGCAGGCAAAAACTCAAGATGCGCTTATGAAACGCATCAAAGAAGCCATTGAACTTTGTCTTGAAGTTGACGGAAAAACCTTAGGCGAGATTCCTGAGTTTGTGGGTGTTCAAAAAATTGCGGTAGGATCTTGATGTGGCAAAGCTGCCGCGGCTTAAAGGTAAAGAATTAATATCGGCTTTGAAAAGAGCCGGATTTGAAGTGATTCGCGTGAAAGGTAGTCATCATTTTTTGATTTCACAAGATGGAAGACGGACAGTCGTGCCTGTACACAGCGGAGAAGATATTGGGGTTGGGTTGCTAGCGAAAATTTTGCGAGATGTTGAAATGACGGCAGAGGAATTGCGCGAATTTATTTGAGGTCGTAAATGCATAAATTTAAAATTTTAGTTTCTCTATTCATTGCCTCGGGTTCTTTGTTTAACCAAAGCGCGCATGCAGATGATCAACCAACAAAGGGCGTTTTTTTTGGCGTGAAGCTTTCGAATTTTCCCGAAAATAATGAGTCCTGGGATAGCGGCTCTGTTTGGAAAGCAGATGCTCTATCCAAAATTTATGAAATTAGAAAAAATGATGCCTGTGTAAAAGATATAATTGATGCCACGTTAGATGCTTTTGAAAGTCCAGAAGTTATAAATGCGTTTAAAGAGTCTCTGACCCAACCGTCAATTCATGGCGTGGCCTTATATCTTAATTTTTGGGAACCGAACTCTTCTGGCTTATGCGCGTTCAAACAAGTTCGCGGAGAAGTTGTTATAAATGCTTCTTCATCCGTTTCGGATAAATTGATCGTTGGACAGTAGCCAAATTTTTCTGTTAATAAATCATATTTAATTACAGAGATTCGGCGTCTAACCACGGAACGATTAAAAACAGAACAACAAACTGACGAAAAGTTTAAAAATTGGGAAGTTCAAAGATCTTCCTTAGCTAAAGAAGATCCGTTTTTTAATAGAATTCCTCGCCT
>CANJQY010000075.1 GCA_947476525.1 Oligoflexales bacterium | reverse complement strand
CTCTAATACTTAGCTCTAATACTTAGCTCTAATACTTAGCTCTAATACTTAGCCCCCATGATGTTCTTGTGCAGGCTGGCCTTCTTTGGCCCCAGGAGAATGCTGACCTTCGCCCTCTTCTCCTGTTCCTAACGGCTCGCGGTGTGCGATAATCGCCATGTAGCTAACGTTTGGAAGAGTTTTAAGGCCAAATTCATTTTTGTCAGGATCCCCACCGAGTGCAAGGTAGGAACGAGCATCAGCACGCTCTCTGGCAACGCGGCTTCCAGGATCTTTCAAGTTGCCGAACGTGATGGCATCACTTGGACAAACTTGAGCACATGCCGTCATGACATCTCCATCACGTACCAAACGACCCTGCTCTTTCGCTGTGTACTTCGCTTGACGAATTCTTTGAACGCAGAACGTGCATTTTTCCATGACTCCGCGCGTACGAACTGTCACCTCAGGGTTTAAAGCTCTTGGCATTCTGTCTTGTGGACGGTCGCCCATGACTCCCCATTTGTGCGTCCACCAGTTAAATCGGCGCACTTTATAAGGACATGCATTGGCGCAATAACGTGTTCCAATACAGCGGTTATAGGTCATGGCGTTTAGGCCTTCAGGATCATGGCTAGTTGCAATGACTGGGCACACGGCCTCGCACGGAGCATGATTACACTGCTGACACATCATCGGCTGGAACGTCACCTGAGGATTGTCAAGATCACCAGCGAAGTAGCGATCCATTCGTATCCAGTGCATTTCGCGGCCAAGAAGAATTTGTTCTCTTCCGGTTTGCGGAACGTTGTTTTCAATGGCGCAAGCAGCCATACAGGCGCCGCACCCAGAACATTTGGTTAGGTCTACAGACATGCCCCATTTGTATTGTGCGGCCTCATCGGCTTTGAGGGTTGGGTAAAGATCTGGAACATCATCCAGTGAGCGATTTCGTTTTAGGGTCTTCACTTCTTCGAGAGAGTATTTTTTCACGATGCTGGTCCGATTGCCTATGTCATGACTTTTTTGCATCGCTGCAAGGTGATAAATTTCGCCAGTCTTCGAGATTTTTACTTCAAGTCCTGAGGTGATCGGCGTTTTAATCGTAGATTCTAATGATGTACCGCAGAGTGCCAGCGGGTTGACTCCAACGCCACCTTGAACCAAGCCAGCAGCGAGTAAGTGGCCGTTACCGCGATTAATCACGACGGCATCTGGATGCAGTCCCGGAGATGGATAGAGAGCCACTTTAACGCTACCGCTTGCCGTTTCTACTAGAAGGAGGTCATTGCGCTTAAAGCCCATTTTTGCTGCGGTGTTTGGATTCATGCCGACCCAGCTATCCCAAGCGATGGTGGTCATACCGTCGCCAATTTCTTGAAGAATTGGTTTGTCAGCACCGCGGCCGTCGCCAAGGCGAGGATCAAGAGGGGCGATGAGGCGTAGGCCTGAGGCCATGGCGGACGCGTTCACTTTAAATAATACGGAAATGTCTTTGATAGCGGGTGAAGGTCTTGTCTCAAGTCTGCCGGCAAAGCCTCTGCGTAGCACAGCTTTAACGAAGGTATCGTAGTCCACTCCCTTAGCGTCAACGAGTACCATCAAAGACTTCCACTTACCTAAAAGGTAAGCGTGATAGTTTTGGTACGGTAAACTTTTCTTTTGGATGGCGAGCAGCCAAAGGAAGATGTCTTCTGCTTGGCGAGAGTCTTTTACTGCACGAACGACAGGCTGGCGAGCGGACCAGAAACCTGCCACAGGGTGCTCGTCGCCCCAACTTTCGAGGGAGTGATTGATTGGTAGAATCACATGGGCTAGATCATCCATCTCTGAAGGACTACTCTGCATGCTGACAACCATTGGGATTTTCTTAACGAGATCCGCAAAACCTAGGCTTGCTGGGAGCGAGAAAACGGGATTGGTATCGATAAAGAATACAGCATCATAGCTAGCGGCTTTGGTCATGAATCGTGACAAATCATCTGCACGTACCGGAGAACGCATCCATCCGCGGTCAATAAAGAGAGTCTTGCCGTAGGCGCCGATCATCTGGTTAATTAAAGCGGCCGCAACTTGCAGCATTGTGGCATTGCTGTCAAAGCCAGTATTGCCTGCGAGGACGAGCGAAGGTGTTCTTAGTAGTTGCTCAGCAGCGTTATCAAACACTTCTTTTGCGACGCCAACGAGCTCGTACCCACTGCTAACGATAGACTGATTGGCGGCCAGGATCTTGATGGCTTGGCTGCTGGACGCAGCATTCTTTTCTGTTAAGGACTTCATGAGCAGAAGCGCCACGACGATTTCGCTTGAGGGAGGTATGACGTGGCGTTCATCAGCTTTGGCGCCAGTTTGCGTCATGATGCTTTCAAATTGGATAAACTTCCCGAAATTTCCTGAATTCATGGAGTGGAAATTTGCAAAGTTTTTTGCATAGAAAACAGGTGATGTTCCGACGTCTAAAAAGTCTGTACCCAACCCTACAATAACTTGTGCCACGCGCATATCTGGGCGCGGTAGACAATCGACGCCAAACACGAGCTTGTGTGCTTCAGACGTCGCGGCATAGAGGGAGTTTGACTCGTAGGTATAGAGGTCGGCGTTTGAGCCGCCAAGCTTCGTCAAAACATCGGTGTAGAAATCATTGCGAGAGCCTGTAGAGCCGTTCGTAAAAATTGCGACTTTTTTGCCGTCAATTTTCTTGCCTAGTACTTCGTAAACATCATCCCACGCATAAGTAGAGATGGTTTCACCGTTACGGAAGCCCGGAGCAGTCCTACGATCTGGGTGGAATAATCCTTGAAGACTTGCTTGGCCGACTGCGCACGTGGAGCCCTGAGATAATGGGTGCTCGACATTGCCTTCAATTTTAACGGGCAGTCCCGACGATGTTTTAACGGTGATACCGCAACCCGACGCGCATTCGCCGCAGGTGGTCGCGTAGTTGGTGGTCACGCCTACGGCCTGATCGACAGGTTGATTGACATAAGGAATGGCTTTTTCAAGTGGACGACGCACGCAGGCTGCCGAACTTGCAACGGCGGCGGCCGAAAATAACCTGAGGAAATCTCGGCGATCAACTGCGGTCTTGGCAAGAGCTTGCGCACCCGCGGTCACAGCAAAATCACTCGATTCATTCGAGGCAGATTTCGCATCGATGCTCGGCAGGACTTCTTCGGCACCCATGTAAAGGTGACCTTTTTCGATGATCTTCACTGGAGTTTCTAGGGGGCCATCTACGGGTCCAAAAATTTCTGGGCCACGATCAGTCATCTTAAATCCTGGAATTGCCGTGATTGGTGTTTGGCGATTGGGTTCTGCAGTGTCCATGATGTTTCCAGTATTTTCAGTATTCATTTTTAATTGATCCTCGCAAATTCATCGTCGATTAGGCGTTATTTTGCTTCTATTTGTCTTAATCTACTATTTATCTTAATCTAATAGTGACACGTAAGGCAGTCAATTGGAGCCTTGCGATCTTTGTGGCAGCCGATACACCAACCCATTTGCAAAGGAGCCCCTTGTTCGACGACGTCCATCTCCTGAACTTTGCCGTGGCATTCTTGACAGGCTAAGCCTGCGCCGCCTTGGTCTTTTCCTTGGACGTGACGTTTATGCGGAAATCGAACAAAGTCTGGTAAATCGTGGACTTTAACCCATTCCATCGGCTCGTTGTTGTTATAGGCTGCCGTGATTTTTTTGATATGTGGACTGTCAGTCTTTATGATTTTATGGCAGCCCATGCAAGTGTTGCCCGAGGGGACACCTGAGGAAAAGGAGCGGCGTGCGCTTGAGTGGCAATATTCACACGGGATTTTGCGGTCCCCAGCATGAAGTTTATGGCTGAACGGAATTGGCTGCTCAGGCTTAAATCCTACGTTGTCCACCGTATCGCCAGGAGTCCAAAACCACCACGCGTTAGCGGTGCCAGAGTTGCCGAGACAACTAAACACGACCAGGGTTAAACTTATTCTGAGCCATTTCTTAGTGGTTAAGCTAATCAACGACAGGCCACCATTCAATAATCGATCTGTATTTAACACTTTGTCTTGCCTCCACATTTCTTGAGCACTAGCGCAAATAATCAAGTAATAAATTATCACGCTTCAAGTTCCTAGAATTAATATGGTAAATTGTTTGTGATTGGTTAACAATAAAAAAAAACAATAGGTTCAAACTGTGGTTTTTTTTTGGTCTGATTTTGTTCAAATTTTAAACACGAGTTTACTCCTGAAAGAACCCTGGAAAAATTTTTTGTGACGCTGAATTCCTTTAAACTTGCTACACCACTAACTCCACAAGGAGATCAACCCCGTGCGATTGACGAGCTATGTGCGCGGATCTCTACGGGGGGGCGGCATACAACACTTTTAGGCGTGACAGGGTCTGGTAAAACTTTCACCATGGCCAATGTTATAGCTAAACTTGGTCGACCGGCGTTAGTCATGGCGCCAAATAAGACATTGGCGGCGCAGCTGTTCTCAGAATTTAAAGAGTTTTTTCCAGACAATGCCGTTGAATACTTTATTAGCTATTATGATTACTTTCAGCCAGAGGCTTACGTACCAAGCTCCGACACGTACATAGCAAAAGATAGCGCAATCAACGACGATATCGACCGAATGCGACACAAGGCCACGAGGTCATTGTTTGAGAGGCGAGATGTTATCGTCGTCGCCAGCGTCAGTTGTATTTATGGACTAGGGTCTCCGCAAAAATACGCAAAGCTGGTATTGCCGATTAAAACTCACGAGAAGGTGTCGCGGGAAATATTTATGCGACGTCTTATTGATATTCAATATGGCCGCAATGATGCCACGCTAACTCGCGGTAACTTTAGAGTGCGTGGCGACTCGATCGATATTTTTCCAGCACACCAGCGAGACGAGGTGCTCAGGGTTGAGTTTTTTGGAGATGAAATTGACCGTGTGGCCCTCGTTGACTCCATCACCGGAGAGACGATCCGGGTAGTGGACGAGCTTACCCTCTACCCGAGCAGTCACTATGTGGCGGATCGTACGGATGTGAAGTTAATCGTCAAAGAAGTGTTAGAAGATTTGGGCGTAAGATTAAGAGAGCTGCGGGCCATGGGCAAGCTGGATCTCTATGCGCGCCTAGAGCAAAGGGTCATGCACGACGTGGAGCTGTTGGAGCATCTTGGGTTTTGTCCTGGTATAGAGAACTATTCTCGCTACCTGACTGGTGCCAAGCCTGGGCAACCGCCTCCGACTCTTCTGGATTATTTTCCTAAAGACTTCATTACATTTATTGATGAAAGTCACATTACCGTGCCGCAAATCGGGGGAATGTTTCGAGGAGACCGCAGTCGCAAGCAAGTGCTCGTTGATTTCGGATTTAGGCTTCCAAGTGCACTTGATAATCGTCCCCTCAACTTCGATGAGTTTTTGGCACGTACAGGCCAACTAGTGCATGTGACAGCCACGCCCGGAAATTATGAATTGGCGCTGCCGGATAATTTATTTGTCGAGCAAATCATTCGCCCCACTGGTCTTATCGACCCTAAAATCACGATTAAGCCCGTGTACGGTCAGGTGGACCAGCTCTACGGCCTCATGCGCAGTGCGGTCGATAAGGGGGGGAGGGTGCTGGTCACTGCGTTGACGAAACGTATGGCGGAAGACCTCACCAAGTATTACTCGGACATGGGAATGCGGGTGCGATGGCTGCACTCAGGAGTTGAGAGTCTGGAGCGAATTGATATTTTGCGCGACCTGCGCCGCGGAGTTTTTGATATTCTAATCGGGATCAATCTTCTTCGTGAAGGCTTGGATTTGCCTGAAGTCACGCTCGTGGCGGTGATGGATGCTGATAAGGAGGGTTTTTTGCGGTCGGCACGTTCCCTCATTCAGATCGTAGGGCGTGCCGCAAGGAACGTCGACAGCCAAGTTATTTTCTTTGCTGACCGTATCACTGATTCCATGAAAACGTGTATGGATGAAACTGATCGCCGCCGCCGCATTCAATCCGAATACAATACGAAACACGGCATCACTCCGAAAACGATTATTAAGTCCATTGCCGAAGATCTTCGGAAGGTCTACGGGCTCGCATCGGACGGCGATGACTTTGATTCTCCGGCTATGAAAAAGGCGATCTCTCAGTTGGCCAAACGCGACGTGGCCACCGTGGAAAAAACAGTTCGCGAGCGCACAAAAGAAATGCAAAAGTTCGCAGCTGAACTCGATTTTGAAAAGGCTGCTGAAGCTCGCGATGAAATTCGCTCACTCAAAGACCTCCTTCTAAAGTATTCAGGATCCGATGATGCCTTGAGCGAGAGTTCAGCTATTCTTGGCAGCAACGAGGACGACGAGTGAACGTTGGCATTCGTAACAAATTATCGTCATTGCCCCGCGAGCCTGGAGTCTATTTTATGAAGGGGGCGAGGGGACAAGTTCTATATGTTGGGAAGGCTAAAAACCTCAAATCGCGCGTGAGCAGTTATTTCGTTGACAGTAAAGAGCATTCGGCGAAAACAAGATCTCTTGTGCGTGAAATTCAAGATTTTGAAATTATGTTGGTCAAAACGGAAGTCGACGCGTTGCTGCTCGAACGCACCTTGATTAAACATCATCAGCCACCGTTCAACATTCTTTTGCGCGATGATAAAGAATATCCATACGTACGAATTGATTTTTCCGAAGATTGGCCGCGCCTTGAAATCGTTCGTCGACGCAAAGACGACCGCGCTGAATATTTTGGACCATTTAGTGCTGCTGGAAGTCTTCGAACGAGTATGGATGCGATCAAACAGGTGTTTCCGCTCATTCGCTGTAGCCAGTGGGAGTTTGAGCATACGAAGCGAGTGTGCAACTATTATCACATGAAAATGTGCCTCGGACCCTGCGTTAATCCCGTCGAAAAATCAGCCTATCGCGCCATGCTTCGAGACGCTATGGCGCTTTTGGAGGGCAAAAATGACGAAGTGGTAAAGGCCCTTAAGGCTAAAATGCTGGCGTCTTCGCAGAGAGAGCAGTTTGAACTGGCGGCCTCGTACCGTGATCAAATTTCGGCGATAGATGTATTGTCAGAGCGTCAAACCGTGATGGTAGCGCCTGATATTGACGGGGACGTGATTGGTCTTGCAACAAGCAATGATGCGACGGCAGTGCACGTGTCGATGATTCGTGGTGGACGACTGATCGGAGGCGATTCATTTACTTTTACCACCACGGCCATGGACGTGCCGGAAGATCCTGAAGGCACAAGTGCAATCGATGAAACACTGACTCATTTTCTACTGCAATATTATGAGGGGCGGCACGTGCCGCTTAGGATTGTATTGCCTCATGATCTATTGAATTCCGACTCCGTTGCGGTCGCCATCACGGCTTCGGGGTCGAAGCCTCCCGACCTGCGAGGACTGCGAAATTTGCGCGCCCCGTGGCCTGATTTAGTTGGTATTGCACAAAAAAACGCGCAGTACGCCCACGATGAATCCGTTCGCGGGATGGACCGCAGGCGTTCGTCGTTGGAGGCACTTCAAAAAACGTTGGGCTTGGACGCGCCGCCTCGGCGAATGGAGTGCATTGATATTAGCAATCTTCAGGGTACGGCGATCGTCGCATCAGACGTGTGTTTTATTGACGGGCATCCGGATAAAAGTTTGTACCGCATCTACAATGTCGAGTCAGTGCAGGGATCACCCGACGATTATGCTTCCATTCGCGAGGTTGTTAGGCGCCGAATAGAACGCGGTGTGCGCGAAGGTGATCTGCCTGACCTGTTAGTCATTGATGGTGGCCGCGGCCAATTGGAAAGTGCATTGACGTCCCTCGCCGAATTTCCTGGGTTGACGTTGAAGATCGTCTCCATCGCTAAATCACGCATTGAAAAATTTCATGAAAAAAAATCAGCAAGCAATGCGAGTGCCTCCAATAATACCAGTTCCAGCAAGCCTAGCAGCCGCGCCCCCAAGCATTCGTTGGAACGCGTCTTCCGGCCAGGGATCGACTCCCCTGTGCCACTGGTGCCGGGCTCGCCAGCCTACCGATTGCTGACGCAAATTCGCGACGAAGCACACCGGTTTGCGATCACCAAGCATCGCAAAAAGCGTTCCAAACTTGGTCAAAAATCATTGCTCGAAGATGTCGAAGGGGTGGGGCCGAAGATCCGCGAGGCACTCCTCATGCATTTCGGGAGCATCGAGGCGATTGCCAACGCCAATCTCGATGCGTTGGTTCTTGTTAAAGGTGTAACGAGAGAAATCGCAGCCCGAATTGCTCGAAAACTGCGATAACTTTGGATCACTCAGGGCGAGCTGACGGCGGAAGTCATTCTCCAAGACGCCTGAAGTGGAAGGCCTTATCGCCAGTTTTAAGCTGGCAGCATAATAAAGCGGTAGTACAGATAATGTTCCTACAAACAATTAAATGACCCTAGAATTTAAGCATTTCGTCATGCCACTGAGCTTTATCCCCAAGATCTTTTTGTAGGGACATATGTGACGACATGGCTAGAAGAAATGCCGCCGATAACGCAAGCGCAAACACCAAACGCGTATTATCTGCGGTCATTGCTCCGGACTCTGCGGCGTGAGCATGCTTGTGTGTGGCATTGCTTGCCTGTTGGTTAGGATGAGGATTGTGTTTCTTTGCTGCACTCATTATAAGTCTCCTTTTTTTGTTGGCTATCCGATCACATTAGAGTTATCGGCAGAGATCAACAAAGCTTTAGGAAAAACCTAAAAGTATTTATTATTCCTTTGTTTACGGGTGGTTAGTTGTAGGTGCCAATACTCTCGCCAAAATCGCGGTCCAATTTGGGTATGGAGATCCCAGCGAAACCGACTTCGATTCGACTGTGCAGGAACCCAACATTGCTTACCCGTCCGACGCCAGTCTAATGAGCAAGCTCAGTGGAGTTGGCAGAGAATTCATCGATGACCTAAAAAAGCACACTCGCAGCCTACTGCCGCACGACTTCTCAGTAGACAGTCTCTGGCGCTTTCGCCGACATCCTTCGCTGCGCTCAGGACACGTCTCTGGCGCGAAAGCGCCAGAGACTAACTAATGCAGCAATTCTATTAATTTAGTATTTTTTATTTTTTTACTCGCCTTCTCATCGAAGGTTATCCATTTCCCATGAAGCAATTCAGCGACAGCAACATAGGAAGCATCATAGCCCGACAGTCCTAGATGCTGATATTTTCGTTGGAGACGACTCAATTCTGGCGTCATTGCAAATCGATGAACCCCCGAGAGTAAGACATATTCTAAAAGCTCTATTTGTACCGATGTCGGTTTTGATATTAATCTATTAAAAATATTTGTCAGTTCAAAAAAGAATAGCTCTGGGACAGCATAAAAATTTGGGTTATGTACAAATTTTTTCAAGACCACCAGTGCATTGTCTCTGCCGGGCTCCTCGATAAACCATTTGATTGCAACAGATGCGTCGATGACATCAGCCATATCGTAGATCCCTCAATACTGAAAGAGAACTCTCGTTGGTTTTTACAGCCGAATCGCGAAATTGGGCAAGAATGGCATTTTTTTTATCGATCTCCTGAAAGTCCACAAATCGCTTTTGGAACATTTCGAGCGTTATTAAGACAGCCACGGGCTTTCTACCTTTCTCAATCACAAGAGGTTCGTTTCCAGCAGCAAGCATTTTAAGGATTTTTCCAAACGACTGACGAACCATCAAGGCATTGACTTTCATAAATCCTCCTAAATCCGATGTTAAACATCAGCTGATTGTAACATGTGTATAGATACGTGTCTATACACGTGTCTATACACGTGATATATAATCGCTATCAGCGACCTCCAACTTGATCCGGGGCCAACAGAAAATAAGTGGGAACAAATCGAGTAGTACATTCACCACCTTTTTCCGGATCTGGTGCAATGAAGGTTTCCTTGTGCCGGAATTAATTTTGTAGCATAGCCGAAGGTGCAGTTGTTGCGAGCAGTGGCGTGAGTAGCCCACGGTCGCGAGGAACCAAAATGACGTCAGCCTTGCTGCTTAAAAGGCGTTGAGTTTCTAGTATTTCAAACAAGGCATTGGCGATCTCCGGGTCACTTCCTACCAGTGCTAAAACTTTTCCAACGATTTCTGGACGACGGGCAGCCGCCCGCGCAAATTCGACGGCTGCTTGGGCATCGGCACTGCTGGTGATAATATTTACTTGGTTGGTTCCATCTTGGCGAATCGCAGAGGTCACTTGGCGCAGGCGGTTTACAACCTTCTCTTCGATTTGATGAATCATTTCTCGATCGCGAAAATGGACCTTTCTGATATAAGTGCTTCCTAATGCGTAGCCCCATTCTGCGGCTAGTAGGGAAACTTCCTTGCGCACCATTTGACTCATTTGATGGCGATTTTCTAGCATCTCCTCGAGCTTTTGATTGCTTAGGCATTTAACCGTGGCGTTGCTAACATTGGCAGCAAGGGAGCCGCGTGCGTCAGTGTTACGGTAAATGTGCGCCACGGGATCAGTGATCATGAGCTCGTACCAGACGCCGACTCCCATCGGAGCCCCTTCCTCTGAATTGACAGGCGTCGAACGAATGTATTGTTGATCAAGGCGCTTGTCCCGCACGTAAACCGTGCCGAAGTAGTTGACGATCAGGGCTCGCCAGCTAAAACGCAGCCACAAAAAGTGTAAGCCCGGCTCGTCGATCACGCCGATGACGTTGCCAAATAGCTCGTATACTTTAGCTTCTTGTTCATTAACTGTGGTAAACACTCCAAAAAAACGCAAAAACGAAAAAAGCAATTTTTCACCAAAAATCAGCCCGGCAGCAATAAATACTGCAGTCATCAACGACGGAAATGCGTCAAATAATTCAATCACGAGTCACCTCCACAATGGCCCGCGAAGAGCGGCTAAATAGCTCTAATTTAACGTTGCGAATATAGGTTTTGACGGCATCAGGCCCATTTTTTTTCAGCAAGGTAAGCTGGTCTGCTAACTGCCGAAGTGTTTGAGTTTCCGCCTCCGCTTTAAATGTCTCGATTTCGACCGCTCGCTTGCTTTGCACGATTTTTTGGTCGGCCGCAGCTTGTGCGAGACTGACCTCAGAAGAAACTTGGTTGTAGGCGGTGTTAATGGCGGCCAGTGCCGATTCAACTTCTTTCGGTGGATCAATTGCTGTGATCAGAGTGGCGGTCAGGCTAATACCGTAACGTGCCTCTGAGGAAAGGCACTCTTTTTCCATTTGAGAGTTAAGGTCCGACAGATTTTTACGAAGATCATTGATGGAAATGCCTTGAGCCCGCGGTCCCTTGGTCGTGTCATATTCGCTGCCCGGTTTTTCTGGTGCTTCGAAATTAGCGATGCGTTCGCGCAGAATAGAAACCAAAAAACCCATGGTGTGCGAAATCGGATTTTTAATGCCAAAAAACACTGGATAAAGATTTTTGGTAGAAATGCAAAAGCGAATTTGACCCTCAAGATGCGTATTGAGATGATCTTTGGTCACCGCTTCGAGCAGCTTGCCGCCGGTGTTTGCTGAGGGGCTGTCAGGATCCATCGCAATGCTGGCCGTGTTGATCGCCGTGCTGGCTTTACTGATGGCTTGCCACGGCATTTTAAAATATGGACCGCCTGGGAGAATGACTTCCAATTGGGGCCAAACGTACCGAGATTTTTCATCGTCAGTGAGATGTTGAGCCATCGGCAGTTCGGAAGTCGTATGGGTTCCTAAGCGTTGGGCTCGGCCGAAAACCGATTTAACGGCGATCTCATTTTGTGCCACCTGATAGAAGCCAGGAATAACAAATCGCAAAAGAAGCCAAATCGACAACCCCAAAATAATACTCATACTAGACTCCTTTTGGGCTCGCTTTTTGGCGAGCACATAACACTACCGGCGAATCCAAGATTGATTGTCATAAGTATGCTTAAAGCCTGTCACAGCTTTAACTGTGTTGATGCGACGTTCCGCCACCGCATTCGACGCTGCGAGGGTCGAGATTGCGAGCCGATCTGCTTCGCTGTAGACGGTCAGCAGTGTCTTGTAAATGCCTTCTGCTTGCTTGCGTGCCACTTCAGCATTGTAGCCTCGAAGCTCGTTGTACACGTTAATGAGGCCGCCTGCATTGATCACGTAGTCGGGGGCGTAGAGAATGTTCTTGTCTTTCAAGATTTTTCCGTGCTTATTTTCATCGAGCAACTGGTTGTTGGCGCCGCCTGCAATCACAGAGAATTTAAACATCGGAATGGTCTCATCATTGATGATGGCACCTAGGGCACAGGGCGCAAATACGTCGCATTCTGTGCTGTAAATGGCTGGACCTTCGACTATTTTAGCGGAGTATTTACTCGCCATCAACTTTAACTTCTCTTGATCGATATCACTAACAATTAGCTGCGCGCCCTCTTGGTGAAGGTACTCACAAAGGTGAGATCCTACATTGCCTATGCCCTGAACGGCAACTTTAAGGCCCCGAAGCGAATCTTTGCCGAGGCGTTGCTTGACGGTGGCTTTGATTCCGAAAAATACACCCCACGCCGTGACAGGGGAGGGATCGCCTGAGCCTCCTGGGCGGCTGGTGACGCCGGTGACGTAGTTGGTTTCTGCAGCCACTTGCTCGATATCACTGACGCCAATGTTCACGTCTTCAGCAGTAATATAACGGCCTCCAAGGCTGTTGACAAAGCGTCCAAAGGCCCTGAATAACGCCTCGCTCTTCATTTTTTTTGCGTCGCCAATAATGACAGCCTTGCCGCCGCCCAAGTTCAAGCCTGCACAGGCAGCTTTGTACGTCATGCCCCGAGATAAACGTAGCACGTCAAACAAGGCCGCATCGCTATTGGCATAGTCCCACATACGCGTGCCACCTAGGGCAGGCCCAAGGGTCGTATCGTGAATAGCAATGATAGCCTTAAGGCCAGTTGCTTTATCGTGGCAGAACACAACTTGTTCGTGACCCATTTCGGTGATTGATTCGAATGCCTGCATAAGTTTCCTTTATTAATTTTGATTGCGCACATTTTCTCGCGGAAAACCGGGGCCCAAAAAACCTTTAAAACATTCAAGGAATGATCCTCGTAGTTTTTCCCGATTAGAACTTTGCGAACTGTAGCTAATTGTTGGTCGCTTGACAAGGTGCCTTAATCGCGCTTAAGGATGGTCGCTATTTAGGCATAGTGTTTGCTTTTGACCATTGCCTTTGACACTCGTAACTTATCACAACAAAAGTGAAACCTGCTCTTCTAGGTCTCGTGTTTGGGATGCCCACCAATGAGGCGTACCATATTGCGGGAAGGCTCTAGGGAAGCTAGGATCCTCCCACCGCTTGCCTATCCATGCGGCAAAATGAACAAAGCGAAGGGCGCGAAGCGGCTCAATCAGTTTTAAAGTGGATCGATCAAAAGGGCGCATCATTTCGTAGGCGTTCAACACAAGCTGAAGTTTGCGTTGAGCGAATTCATCGCGGCCGGGGATCATCAACCAAATATCTTGTACCGGTGGTCCCATGACCATGTCGTCGAAGTCTACCCAGAAAGGACCTTCTTGTCCCCAAACCAAATTGCCGAGATGGCAATCACCGTGAATTCGCTGACAGGCCGCAGTCTTAAACCATGGAGCACTAATCATGCATATTTTTTCAACGGCCCGCTGATATCGCTCGCGGATATCAATGGGTATGGTTCCACTGTCAATAAGCCATTTTAAATTATTAATGCCGTAAGTTTCTGGATCGAGTTTTATGCGGTGATCTGATTTTTTCATTGCACCAATGCCGTGAAGCCTTGCTAGAAGTCGGCCCACCCGCTCACACTGCTCGTCGTCAAGCTCGTCTGGACTTCTGCCACCGGCCTTTGGGAAAATTGTGTACATTAACCCAAGATTTTCATCCTCAAAAACCGAGTGCCCATCTGCCGCAGGAACTGGCGCTATGACTGGTATGTCAGCATCGACCAAGTCAAATAAAAAATCATGTTCATCTTGAATTTGATCCCACGTCCAACGTCCTGGTCGATAGAACTTGATAATCACAAATCTTTCGGAGGGTGAGCGAAGTGCCTTAACGTCATCGACCTCGATTTCTACTTCATATACCCGATTTTCCATGCTGTTGAGGGCGAGGCAGCGTCCCGTGCAGCGATAGCCCACGCGTTCGACGGCATCAAGAATATGCGCGGGCGTCAGGGTGAAAAAATGCTGAGTGGTGGACTTACCCCATGGCGTGTTTTGTGATGACATCAATAAACCTGCTTTATCAAAATACGCGGGCGCAATCTCGTTCGGGTCTCAATTCCTCGCAGCGAGTTCGGACAACCCTCAGTTCGTCGCCCTTTAAAACGTGAGCCTTGTCGACAGTAAAGGTAAAACGATTTTTACTGACGATGTTAAGGTCCCCTTCTACCGCAAAAATATTGTTGCCTTCGACCCAGGCGTTTTCACGACCAACTAGGAAAATGCGAAGTGGCTTAGGCTTTATAAAGCGGACCCAAGCCTCGTCAATTCCTTTGCCGGAGCGTAGGTCGACAATAAAGGATGTGTCGGCATCGGAATAACCGGGAACTTCCCAGTATTGAATGACGAATGGGCTCATGGCGAGCATTGGTGCAGTGGCAGAGATGCCTGCAACTTTGATGGCTTCTGCTTGAATTTTTGAGCGGTCTAAGGGGCCCATCGCGCAGCTAGTTTCAAGCAAGAAAGAGACCATTTTTGGACGTGCGTAGTTTGTTCCTTTCCAGTCAATTCTCCCATCGGCTCCCGTGCATGGAAATCCCATGGTCATCCATCCAGCATTTTTTTTGTGGCCGGCCACTCCAAGCAAAGTCACGCAAGGTGCTGTGACGCGAGTCAGCATGACTTTGGTTTCTGGAAGGAAAATGGGCTCTCCGTCCGTGAATTTAATTGAGGAATCACATGGGTCTACTGCATTTGAAGCAGGAGCTACAGCAGGAGCTACAGCAGGAGCTACAGCAGGAGCTACAGCAGGAGCTAGGCCAACCTGCGGCGCGGTGGCGTCGGGTGCGCTGCTGTCGACCACAGGTTTAGGAGGTGTGGCCATCACTGCGGGGAGAGCTGGATTTTTGATTTTGGATTTGTGTTTGGTTGGAGTCGTCACACAGCTGGTGGTGGTCAATACGAGGAGTGCAGTAAAGCTGGTGCGGAGCGACGAAGTTACGGGCAGAAAAATATATAACATTGAAGATCTCGCCTGAAAATATTTAAGTTACTGACAT
>CANJQY010000074.1 GCA_947476525.1 Oligoflexales bacterium | reverse complement strand
TCATGCCGACGAATTCTCAGATTCTGCCGGTGCGCAATGTGCTGCAACGTATGGTGCTCTAAGTGCAGATCATCTTCAATTTGCGTCTCCAAAGGGTATCGAGGCCATGGCAGCGCAGGGTGTGGTCGCCCTTCTTTTGCCTGGTACATCCTTATACACGTCTATTCCTTACACCGATAGCCGCCCGTTTAAGAAGGCTGGTTGCCCCGTAGGACTAGCCACCGATTTTAATCCTGGGAGTTGCCCCGTCGACAACTTGCGCCTAGTCTTGACTATGGGAGCCCTCCACTGCAAGCTAACCATGGCGGAGGCAGTCGCTGCCGTCACATGGGTGCCCGCGCGGTCCCTCAGACTTGAGAGTTCCAAGGGGGCATTAACCGTTGGCCGTGACGCTGATATTTTAGTGATGCCCCTTAACTCATGTGAGGAATTCGTCGCTGACCTTGGACGCACTGCGCCGCGCGGCGTGTTTACCCAGGGACAATGGATTTAAAAATTCGATCGTTGATTGCTACGCAGCATTTTTGCTCGCGCCGATTAATTTTGTTGGAAGGAAAATAGAAAATGTGGTTCCGTGATCCGTTGCGGATTCTGATATTAGTTTTGTGGAGAAATCAATTTTCCCACCATAGAGATCCATATAAAACTTGACCAGCGGCATACCAAAGCCTGTTCCCGACTCTCCCTCGCTGCCGGCACGGGTGGTTGCGTGAGTGGAAGAGAAAATGTGCGCGCGAATATTTTGTGGAATTCCGGCGCCGTAGTCTCGAACTTCAAGTCTCGTCATGCCATCAATCTCACGGCAAGAGACGTCAATGCGGCCGCCTCTCGTGGAGAACTTAATCGCATTAGAAACTAAGTTCGAGAGCACACTAATTCTAAATGAAATGGCATCGGCGACAAACGTTACGGCGTCATCTGCCTTATCCCAATTTAGCGTCAATCCCTTCTCCGACAATCTGTCTTCAAACGCCTCGTGAAGCTCGTTCAATACGTCGCCAAACCGGACGTCGTGGAGGTCAAGGCGGCGCTTTCCTGTTTCTAGAGCTTTCATGTCGCGGACGTGCCCCAAAATCTGTTCCACGGTTTTCGATTGCACACCGAGTCGACGAATTAGGTCGTGACTAACCACGTCGTCGGGTGAAACTTTCTTCTTCAGCATTTGGGTTGCAGCTTTGATTACTGTCAATGGTGTTGCAATGTCGTGGGACAGAACTTTAATCATGGAAGCATCTTTTTGTAATTGCTCTGTGATAGATCGGATCACGAGGACTTTCTGCTCGAGGTCAAATTTTTGATTAATGATCGCGATGCCAATGGTGCCGATTTCATTTTGCGGTAGGTAGCCTACGGTTGCAGGGACTGCGCCATTAACAATAACAGAGTGAATTTTTTTGAGAGGTTGAATGATGTTCCGAGAGGTTGACCGCCATTGAAACAAAAAGGCTGTACCTGCCAGGGTCACCAATAGGATCGACAGAATCACAGTCCCCTGTAGACCTTGACCGAGGGTGGAGCTTCCATCGCGGCTAATTTCGACCCACAAGCCTGGCATTATTTTTGACGTGACGCGGTCACGTAGCCAGTCTGGGTCAAACGTTCCAATTGTTCCTAAAATGTCGGGTCCAAAGCCAAATCGGAGGGAATCTTGGGCGTCCACAATAAGTGACTTCACAAATTTTTCATTAAATTCTACCGCTACCAAAAGTTCGCCGAGTATTTTATTGTCTGCTGTGTAGATGTTGCTAACCACAGCAAAATGCGGCTCGGCGTCGCCATCAATTCGAACGAGTTTCCCTGCAGAAGCTCCTTGTTGGTCGACAGCTACTATGTCGCTTTGAGCGAGCGGATCCCAGCTGCGGTATTGCGCTCGATGAGTGATGTCTGTGACCATTATATCGAGGTGGGCATCTGAAACATAGGCATTAAAGAAATCAACTTCGACGCTCGCGTGGACTTTTTCGACCACGCTGTCTAGGGATTCTTGGCGGTGTGCCATGGAGTCAGTCACTTGTGCGACTTTATGAAGATATTCTTCTAATTTATGAGTCACGAGCTCGACATTATTATGGAGTTTTTCGTCGAATTCTTTTTGTTCGAAATTTAATATCTGAGTAAAAACTACGACAGCAGCCACTCCCATAACAATGATGGGCGTCAGAGAGGTTAATATATGTGTGGTGGCAAGCTTCATTCATCACCTTAAATAAGTGTCACATTTTAACGATGCGACATTCTTAGATCGGAAGAAATCGGCAATAATTCAATTTCAGGTCCAGGAATTGTTTGTGAAAACAGCATCAAATCAATTATTTGCCTGTGATTCTATGCTTGGAATAAATTTCAGCGAGCCGTCCAGATTTTTCAAGGAGAGCCTGTCCTCCTGCCAAGGTGGAGACCCAAGCCTTCGATTTTGGGTTTGTTGCAGCAAATGCAACCCATAGCGGCGAGAGATCTTCCGTGCAGCCCAATTTTTTAATGTTGGTGATGTTGTGCTATTTTAGGTGATAACTGGCTTTATTGTTTGTAAAATAAGCGATTTGCCAGCATCGTACGCGCGGCGACCGTAAAGCCTAAAATAATGAGCCATGCCGTGGTGAGTGTTTCGATATGTTGCGGCATCAGCAGAAAAAACGTGTATGCAACCCCCGTCTCGCCTCCTTCGGCTAGGCCTGCCCCTAGGCGCAGGCCGCGATTGTCGGTTGAGACGAAACCGCGCTTTTCGGTGAGGGAGCCTAGGGATAAAGCACTGGTGATGCATAGCACGTAAAGGATCAAGATGGTTGACCACGCCATTTGCAGGTGAGGGTAGGGAATGCTGAAACCTAGAATCATGACCGAGTAGGCGGCCATATCGCACACTATGTCAAGGTAGGCGCCGAAGTCTGAAGTCTGATTTGTAGACCTCGCATAGATGCCGTCAGTGCCGTCTAACAGGCGGCTAAACCACCAAAGGCTAAGGGCCCAATAGGGATGTCTGAGGCTAGTGGCGTAGGCTGCGGCGCAGGCAATAACGAGACCTGCCACCGTAATCTTATTTGGAGTGAGGCGAAGAAATCGGTAAACAGCGATTAGCGGATCGCTTATTGTGGCCAATTTTTCTCGGAATGGATTATCAAGCATAAGAATTAGATGGACTCCACATTTTCGTCAGGCCCATTGATAAATAGCGGCTTACCGTCTTTGCCAAACTCAAATTTCGATTCGTATGGTTTGTCCCTCTCGACAGCAAGCCGCGACTCACGCCAATCCTGATGGGGACTAAAGCCCAAACCTCTCGCGTAATCTATGCCGCCAAGAATTAAACTCCGAGCGTCGGATATTTTCAATTAAAATGCCAGACGGTCTCATTTTGATTGAAAATTTCCGCGACGGCTTTTCACAAGGCGGCAGGCCCCAAAAAGAAAATTAATTTCTTTTTCAACGGTAAATCCCTTGCTTTGTAAACTAGCTCGTAGGTCAGTTGGGCTGTAGAACGACGCTACACTTTTCGGGAGATAGGCGTAGGCCTCTTTTTCACTAAAAAGACGGCCAATTTTTGGCAGAACATGATGAAAATAGTACTGAAAAACGCGAGACATTATTCCTGACGTCGGGGTAAAAAACTCTAGTATTAGGAATAGCCCTCCAGGCTTTACCACTCGGGCAAACTCGGTCAAAGACTTCTCTTTGTTGACGACGTTTCGAAGCCCAAACGAAATACTGGCGCAGTCAACAGACTGTGATTCAAGGGCAATCGTTTCCGCCGACATAACTTCCCAGGTCATGCGTTCAGAAAGCCCCATAGCCACCGCTTTTTTATGGGCCACGTCGAGCATGCCTTTCGAGATGTCGCAGCCAATAAACGTCGCGTATTCGGGGTGAGATTTGGTGGCTGCAAGGAGGACGTCGCCTGTGCCGGTCGCCATGTCTAGGTATGTTCCGCCTTTGCGAGTCGGGATCATGGACACCAAAAATTTGCGCCAGCGGAGATCTTGCCGCGCACTCAAAAGACGATTCAAAAAATCATAGCGATCCGAAATACGGTCAAACATCGCAGCGACCATCGGCTCACTAATGCCCATGGACGTGGTCGACGATGTGGTCGACGATAGGCTTGACGATTCGATGGACGAATCGATGGACGAAGGCTCTTGCAATAAACTTGACAACGTTTGGCTCTCCCTACATTCGTTCTAGAAGTTTGCAGCTGCGGTCCACAAACTTCTGCATCATTTCGGCAGTGAATTTTCCCTGCTGTAAATAAGCTAGATCGTATACGTGATCGACTGCCATTTGAATGTCGCAGTCGGGGCCGGCAGCTCTGGCTATCGTTAACAATTTTTTAATCGCTGGATTGCTCTGATTGACGATCAACGTGTGTTCGTCGCCCCATGGATTGTCGTTTTCCGACATCGGGCCTTTACGGAACATGTCTTTCATGCGGCGCATAGACTCATCAACAATCAGCATGCCAGGTAAAGCCGTAGATTTAAACGCTTCTACTTTGACCAAGACGTTCTGTTTGGTCATATATTTTCGGAATAGCTCGTCTAATTTTTCGCTTGGCTTTTTGTTGTCCAGTGGATCCACAAGTTCGATGGTGGAATCATCTTTCAGGTGTTTGGTGATGTCTGAGTCGACGCGGGAAAATTTATACTTGCGCGCAGACTGCATTTCAACAAACGGTAGGAAATGCGTATCAATAAATGATTCTGCAAGGATGACGTCTACTCCGGCAGCGGTTAGCATTTCAATAATGCCGGCTTGACCTTGACTGTCAGACGCGTAAATAATTGCATTCTCGGTTTTATCTTTGTTGCGCTCGGCGTACTGATCCAAGGTTAGGTATTCATCCTTGGTGGTTTTGAAAAGGGTGTGCTCAAGCATGCGGTCGTAAAATTTGTTGTCGCGCAACATGCCGAATTTCACGAACGGATTGATGTCGTCCCAATGTTTTTTGAAAGTGTCCAATTCTGTTTTAGACATGCCAGCCAGTTTGTCGGCTACTTTTTTGACGATATGCTCGCTGATCTTGCGCACGGTTGGATCAACCTGAAGGTAACTTCTGGAGACGTTTAAAGGCAGGTCTGGGCAGTCGATGACGCCTTTAAGCAGGGTCAAGAACTCAGGTACAATTTCTTTGCAGTTATCTGCAACGAATACTTGGTTGCAGTAGAGCTTTACTTGGCCTTGGCTACCTTCGAACTCTTGTTTAACTTTAGGGAAGTAGAGTACTCCTCTAAGGTTGAACGGATGATCGACGTTCAAGTGAATCCAGAACAGCGGGTCTGGCGATCCTGGAAAGACTTTGTGAAAAAAGTCGATATAGTCTTTGTCGTTTAACTGTGACTGTGCCTTTGTCCAAATTGGATTTGGGTCATTTACAATCTTGCCGCCGATTTCGATTGGATAGCGAATAAACGCGCAGTAGCGGTCTAGGAGCTCCGTTAATTTGGATTCCTCTAGCATATCCACCGAATCTTCAGCAATGTGAAGGATGATATCACAGCCGACCGTCGTGCGAACACCTGGCGAGAGTTTGAACTCGGTGCTTCCGTCGCACTCCCAGTGGGCGGCCGTCGAGCCTTCTTTGTAGCTTAGGGTGTCGATCTCAATTTTCGTGGCGACCATGTATCCAGAATAGAAGCCCAGGCCAAAATGCCCGATGATTTGCTGTTCGTCAGCTTTGTCTTGATATTTCGAGACGAAGTCTTGAACCCCAGAAAAAGCTACTTGATTGATATATTTCTTAATCTCGTCGGCCGTCATGCCTAGGCCTGTGTCGGAAATTGTCACAGTTTTGGCATCTCTATTGATGGAGACAGTAATTTTGGGTTCAAGGGTCTCGCCCTTGACTTCGCCGATTACTTTTAGTTTGGCGAGTTTGGTGACGGCATCTGCAGCGTTAGCCACGAGCTCACGAATGAAGATTTCCTTTTCAGAGTAAAGCCAGCGTTTAATGATCGGTAGGATGTTTTCGGCGTGAATTGAAATTTGGCCGGTTTCGGTGGTCATAATAATAGATGCCTCCATAATGAAGTGAATTTGTAACCGAAGCAGCACTATAAATCCATTTAGCAGACTGTCAACAGTACTTGCGGGGGAATTAACCGAAAAGTGGTCAGCCAATTGGTATCAAAAGTATACCAAACGTACTCTAACTGGGCGGCGACGTGGAGAGTGCGCATCAGCTGAAATGGCAGCCATATAAATATTATATTTAATAATTTCAGATAGTTATTAAACATCACCCCCGCCACTGTGGCGGTGGTATACTAATGTTCTATAAAATCTTTTAACATTATGATTAAAATTACTTGACATCTTTAAGGAATATACGTATAACCCAAAACACAAAGCGTATTTTTTAATCAAACAAAAGGAGATCAAATATGATCAAAACATCAAAAACTCAGGTATTCAGCCTCGCGCTAGTATCCATGTTTGCCGCAAGTTGCGGAAAAGAAAAATCGGCTCCAGCCGCTGGCGCACAAACCGTAGCACCTGTTGCGCCAGTCGTTCCTGTGGCTGGACCAATTGCGCCTCAACCCGCGCAGCCAACGCCTAATTCATCACAGCAAGCAGATCAGTTAGCTGTAGAGATTCTCAATTTTGCTGATATCAACGGTAAAACGATTCAGCCCGGGACGAAAATAGAATTTAGTTTAAAGAGCCTACAAGCGGCTTCCAATAACGTCCAATTTAAATGTTTGGCTGTGCTAACTAGAGCCGCAGGAACTTCAATTTCAACAGCGTGCACATCTCCGTTCACGGTTCAGGCACAAGATGATGGACAATACACGTTCTCTGTTTTTGCGAGTGAGTCCAATTCCTCGGCTATTGGCAATGTCGTAACCGCGAACTTTTCGATAGGAACTGGCCAAGGCGGCCAAGGCGGCCAAGGCGGCCAAGGTGGTGCTGCGGGGCCGGTTCTTGTACGCGAACAAGTTGGCGATCTTTTTCTCGTGACCGTGCCCCAAGGAATGCACAAGGTTTACAGTGCAAGCACGTTTGAGCAACCTGGTTTCGTTAAGTTTAGCATGATTGATGCGTCTATGAACGACAGCGCGGCTCCTTATCCATTGGCGTGTCGTCCAGGAGCGAGTTTCGAGCAACTTATTCCAGATTTAAGTGCTTCAGGCGCTCAGTTAAACTACTGCGTACAGACTCCTCCAGTTCAAATGAATGCACCAGCCGATCCGTTCTATAATACCTTCCGCTGGAGCAATATGAACACCATGAGCTACAACAGTCTTGCCATCGCGTCGGATACGTCCTTGGGGCGCCGAGTACTGGGCGGACCACAGCCGACACTCGCAAAAATGTTTATCAACGTGTTTACAAATCCAAACCAATTGATTCACAGCGGATTTCAGGCTCCTTTTGCAACCGAGTTAAGCCAAACAGCCAGTCGCCTTCAGTTGAGCTGCGGATCTCAGGCCATTCAGTACCTAGGTGATGCGGTTACGCACCAGGGCTTCTACTCATGGTCGGTGGCAGTCACTCCCCTCTTCGGTTGTGTGAATCCACGCGGTGGTCGCTGGTTCGTAGACATTGCAGCCTTCCCGCTAGAACAAGTTACTTCGTTGCTGCCAAGTGTAGGCTGGAATAGCTGGATTACTCAGGGTTTTGCGAGTCAGCGTGCCGCTGAAATCGTCGTTGAAATTGGACCCTTTGATTATGCGCCATTGCCGATGTCGGTTGCGCAGGATGCACAAGCAATGATGGCATCCCAGATTCGAAAGTTGACCTATTAAGTTTCTGAAAAGTTATCCTACCGTCTAAGTGTATGGTTTTTCCTTTCGATACACATTGACTTCAAGCGTAGAAATTAAAACGCCCCCGTTCGCTGCTGCGGACGGGGGCTTTTTTGTCTTTAAAGTTATGATTTTTTAGCTGGTGCAGAGATTTCTATTAGCTCAACTTCAAACATCAATACGGAGCTTCCAGGAATACTTGGACGTCCTTGAGGGCCATAAGCTAGGTCCGACGGGATGGTAAGCTTCCATTTTGCGCCTGGCTTCATAAGTTGTAGAGCTTCTGTCCAGCCTTTAATGACTCCACTCACAGGGAACTGTGCCGGCTCTTTGCGGTCATACGAGCTGTCAAACTTGGTGCCGTCGATCAGTGTTCCAACGTAGTGAACTTTTACCGTGTCAGACGCTAAAGGAGACTTACCGGAGCCTTCAGTTACGACTTCGTACTGCAAGCCAGAAGGAGTGGTTTTAACGTTTGGAAGTTTTTTATGTTCATCCAGGAATTTTGCACCTTTTTCGATGTTTTCTTTTCCAACTAGTTCTTGTTTAGCTGTCGAGTCTTGGCGCATTTTGGTCATAGCGGCTTGCATCTCTTCGGGAGTCATGCGTGAAGGCTTTGCATTCATGACGTCGTCGATACTCGCAGCAAGTACGGCGGTATTGATATGCAGATCTTGGCTCTTCATGGAGCCTCCGATTTGTTGACCAATCGAATAAGCGACCTTGTCGCCGTCAGATTCTAGTTTAACCGTAGCCCCAAATAAACTTTTGATTTTGTCACAGCCACTTAGTCCAATGGACGTAACAGCCAGAACCGTAAGTAAACTTCTCATTTCCAACTCCTTAGATAATTGTCTTTTAACTTCATTAGCGCAGTAAAATATTCTGCCGAGAAGCGTATACGAAAATAATTGGAATGGGAATATTTTTTGGTGACCTGAGTGAGGCGTCAGAATTAAAAACCCAGTGATTTTGGTGGGTTAATCTATTTAAAATTTCTTTAAAACTAAATATTTTGGAGGATTTTGAAATGGATGACAAGAATTGTTCGTTAATTGGTCATTTTGAGTGAATTGAAGATCCAATTAAATTGTCTCGAACAGAAATGTCTTGCTCGTTTATGGAGCTCGACAAGTGGTTCACTTGGGCGCAGAACTCACAGAAGAGTGGGTGACATCTTCCTCTGAATCAGCGGCGGATTTCTTCTTGCTGAGGCTCCAACTATTCATCCATACCCACTTGGGATAATCTCGTGCCGCAATCGTTGAACCTGAGATCACCGGCAGAAACCACAAGAAAATACCTAGCGCCGGGACGAGGCTGCAAATAATATTCTACATGCTCGTGGCCCAAAAAGGCATGTGTGGCAATAGAATCAGTATTCTCCTGGTGCTATACATAATTATCAAGAACCAGCAATTACCGATAGATATAATGGCGACCAAATTTCAGTTAGGCGTTAAAATGGTCGCATGGATAATTTACCTTTAAAACCTCGCTATGTGATCTAAAGGGGGGTCTTTGATCTTCATAGCCAAAACATGCGCATCCTAGTAACTGGAAGTGCTCGACTAAATATTTTTAAAAAAGGCGGTGACAGCCTACTTGGGCGTTATCTACCGTTTCGGCTTCATCCCTTTTCCATGGGAGAGCTGAGTCAAAAAAATCCAACTGAAGACTTGTCTGTCGCCATCGAGCAAATATTTAGTAAGAATAAGAGATGTCTTGGCGATAGAGAAATTTACGATCGCTTGTTTAAATTTGGAGGTTTTCCGTCTCCCTATTCCAGAGCCTCACTACAATATTTGAATATTTGGCATCATGAGCGTGTTGAAAAGCTGATTCGTGAGGATCTGCGCGATTTGAGTAGAATTCCAGATCTAAGTCAGATTGAAATGCTTGCCTCCATTCTCCCAGAGCGAGTCGGTAACCTTCTAAGTGTCGCGAGCCTTCGACGGGACTTAGAATGCGCCCACAACACCGTTAAAAATTGGCTACAGTATTTGGAGCCACTTTTTTATATTTTCACAATTTCTCCGTATTCTAGAGGACTAGCACGCAGTCTCAAAAAAGAGCCAAAACTATATCTTTGGGATTGGTCTGAGGTTGAAAGTATTGCCGCCAGATTTGAAAACTTGGTAGCCTCAACTTTACTTAAGTCGTGTCATTTCTGGTCGGATATCGGAATGGGATCTTAGCAGTTACATTTTTTAAGAAACAAAGAAAAGCTTGAAGTGGATTTTCTTATAACAAAAAAGCAAAAACCGTGGCTCACCATCGAAGCAAAACAATCCCGTGATGACTTGAGTACAAACTTTATCCCATTTTGCAAAAAACTTGGCCTAAATCACCATATCCAAATCATCCATAGCCCTGGTGTTTGGCAGCAAAAAAGAGTTGGCGATATCGATGTTGTTGTTGCTAGCGCAGAATTGCTCTTACCAATTTTTGTTTAGGCGTCGATTTGTTACCTAGTTTCTGCTGATGATGTCTTACCGGACGATGGTATTAACCGGTAACAACAGGTGAGTTTTTAGCCGTATTTGAACCAATATCCATTTGACGGGGCCACTTTATGCCCAGTCCATGTTAATTCTCAGCTCAGTGAGAATTATATGACATATTCGCATTCAGCGGCATTATTCTCTCTACAGTGAGAATATACATTGCCTTAGCCCTAAGTTGGTGATATTCTCACTGCAGAGAGAATATCTTTGACTTCCATTGACGAAGCCTGATTATTCTCACCACAGCAGAAACCAGGAGGTGGCTATGAAAAATCCAACGATCTCAAAAATGGAAGATGTCGCAGCAATTCTGAAGGGACGAAGAAAGCAGTTAGGTATTACTCAAAAGACACTGGCAAGCTTTTGCAATCTTTCCCATAACGGCATCAGCCGTATTGAGGTTGCAGATTCTGATATTAAACTCTCGACGTTACTAAAAATGTCAAAAATTCTTGGGTTCAAAATTGTAATCGAGTTAGAGCAATGAAACAGTTAAATGTTTTTTACGAAGACCTACTGGTTGGAATATTAACCCGCAATGACGACTTGGTTTACGGGTTCAATTACAGCAAGTCTTGGCAGCAACATTCAAAAGGCTTCCCATTAAGTCTAGCCATGCCATTGGCACAAGACACTTTCGGAAATAGAATCACATTGTCATACTTCGAGAATTTGCTCCCTGAGGGCGATGTTAAAGAAAATTTAGAACGGTCACATGGGATTACTGGAGTTTTCGATTTTCTTGAAAACTACGGCAAGGACTGCGCGGGAGCAATCATTGTTACAGATCAAAAAGATTACATAATGCCCATCGACCCAGAGCAAACAATCTCAATAGATATGAAAAAGGTCTATTCAGCTATTGACGAAAAAAACTCTGTTGCAGACGTAATAGCAAATATGAACCCGGGCTACCTTTCTCTTGCTGGCGCTCAAGATAAGTTTCCAGCTATTTATCAAGACGGTGTTTTTCTCATACCGACGCAGGGAGCACCGACAACGCACATTGTAAAAGCTCCTATTCAACATACAGGTATTAAAGAATCAGTTTTTAATGAGTATTACTGTATGGAGTTAGCACGGGAAATTGGATTCAATATTCCACACTGTTTTATCGCAGAAGGAGACCATCCACTATTTGTAATTGAAAGATATGACCGCTATCGCGATCAGAGAGGAATAGTTCATCGGATACATCAACAAGATTTCTGTCAAGCGCATGGAAAAACAAGTGAATTTAAGTATGAAGATAAAGGCGGACCCACCCTAAAAGAGAACTATTTACTTATTACCAGCAATATTCAGCCTGCCAGTCGAGTGAAAAGTATCCAGAGTTACTTGGAGTGGATCTCATTCAATTTGTTAATTGGAAATCATGATAGCCATTCTAAAAATATTTCATTTCTCCTACGCAATACTAGAAACGAACTTGCGCCGTTCTATGACCTTCTGTGCACATCAATTTATCCAAGACTCAAAAGACAATTTTCTTTTAAAATTGGAGACCGCGACGATTTTACTCTAATCGGTGGAAATCAAATCAAATTACTCGAAAAAGATCTTGGCTTGAAAGAGGGGGTCTTTCGAAATTGTTTTAAAAGGATTAACGATAAAATCCTTGAATTTAAGGATCCTGTAGCAGAGCGAATTTGTACAACCTTCCCTAAAGCAAAGATCCCAAAACGGATCAGCACGCTAATTGCAGACAGATCTAAGAGTTTTAAGCTACAAGGCGCTTTGTGATTGAAAATTTCCGGATGACTGAAAATCGACCGAGATCCTTCGCCTGCGGCTCAGGATTCGTCGCGGGCGCTTTTGCGCAAGCGACTCGTTAATCGAAAATTTGCGTCGCATACCAAGACGAATTGGATTGACTAATGCCTACACCAATATTGGCATAGCGTCCCAACATATTCATGCGGTGGCCCCAACTCTCCCACCACATTACAGCAAATTCTTCAGCAATCGCCTCGGCGGCTGCGTCGCTGTGTGACGCACTGTTGAAGCGCCCGCCAGTATAGGCTACGTTTTCAGCATATAAAGACCGTGATACGCTAAACTCCACACGATACACATTTTGTCGAGCGTTTGGGAATCCGCTGTGGCTAATGCCACCAGAGCGTCCTTGTTTGGCGCTCCAATCACGTGCAACAAACGACAATTTTGGATCGTGTGCGAGACTTTTTTTGCCCGTCGTCGCACGGTATTTATTCGTTTTGTCGGAGATCAAACGTTCTATTTTACAGATAAAAGCATCAGCTTTGTAGCACTCAGCGTTTTGATTCACAATTGGTGGAGTCGCGGTGTTGGTGTTGGTATTGGTATTGGTATTGGTATTGGTATTGGTATTGGTGTTGGTGTTGGTGTTGGTGTTGGTGTTGGTGTTGGTGTTGGTGTTGGTGTTGGTATTGGTCGGCTTATTTGATCCTGTTTTGTTGTCTTTTTTGCTATCTGCCGAAGCGCGTTTAGGAGGGGTTTGATCTCTGGAAATGTCAGCAGGCACGCAGGATGCGGCGACAATTGATACGCTCACCATTAACAAAGCACAACTAAATTTGGGTCGTAATAGACTTGCTAGTATTTTCATATTCAATTTGTCCAATGCTGTTCAATTCTTGTTAGCCTGCAACGAAGGATTCGCATATATGTAGCAATTAAGCTGCCAAGACGGTTCAGCATTATATATCTATAATTTCATATGGTTATGTATTGTGCTAAGGGGCTTCGCGTCACAAACTTAGACACTGTGACCAAATTGTCGACAACCGAATAGATCTAGGGCCGATTAAGTTCATGAAATTATGATGCTTTATTTTGGCCGGCACATGGAATGGCTGTTGCATTGGCATTGGTTGAAACTTTCTGTCCCCAACCATTTCGGAGATTGACCATGGCAATACTACATCCTGACCAAAAGAAAACTGAAGTTGCTTTTCCTAGCCAAGCTGAGGAGCAGGTTTATCAGATCTCTAGCAAGCTTCCGGTAGGCTGGCGGGTTTACCATTCTGTGGTTCTTTCGACTCGAGAGGAGCGCGAGGGTGTTAAGGACGGGGAAATAGATTTTGTTTTCTATCATCCAGCCCACGGCATCATTGTAGTGGAGGTGAAGGGAGGTCGCATAAGCCTAGATGGTGAGACGGGACAATTTTTCTCACTCAATCGTCATGGCCGTTCTTTTCTGATTAAAAATCCGTTTCAACAAGCGATCGTTTGGCGTAATCGGTTTGTTCGATTTCTTCGCGCAAATAATATCAATGTGCCGGTCAGCAGTGCTGTCTGTTTTCCCCAGGTCGACGAGTCGGAGTTTCCTGTTCACGCGACGATTGAGCCGTCTGTGTTGCTTGGGCGCCGAGGTTTAGAAAATTTGGAAGCATTTTTGGGTGGCGTCGCGCGCTCGTTTCACCGAGAAGATTTTTTGAAGTTTAACGACGTCGCCAATAGCCTCGACAGGCTGTTAATTGGTACCACGTTTGAATCCAAGCAATTACTCCGAGAGTATATAGATACCCATGAAGCGAAAATTAAAGAAAGTGAGCTCATGCACGATGCCATCGTAAGTCCCCTCACAGGTGTTCAACGCCTTGGTGTGGAAGGCGAAGCTGGAACTGGGAAAACTGTGTTAGCCATGACGCTGGCACGACATTTTCGCGATCAAAGCCAAAAAGTTTTGTATTTGGTGAGTAGCCCATTGTTAGCGGCGCGTATTTCTTCAGAAATGGGCGAAGGAATTGAAGTTCGTGGCATCCAAGAACTTGCCAGTTCGCACGGAGTGAATATGTTAGTCACGCCGAGTGATTGGAGTCTGACGCCTCAAGACTACGTTCAAATTGAAGCACCTGAACGTTTGCGCAAGGCCATTGAAGCCTCGTCAACTCGCTACGACGTGTTAATTGTGGACGAAGCTCAAGACATTCAGCCCTATTGGTGGGTCGCGTTAGAGAGTGTTTTAAAGGATGCGGATGAGTCGAAACTTTATACGTTCTTTGACCGCGAGCAAGGAGTCTTTGGCGGGGCAGAAGAAAGCGAGTCAGGCTTTAGACCAGAAGATACCCTTCCTGTTCCGACAATCTACATGCGTTTGCACAAAAACTACCGAAACACGCGCCAAATCGGTGAGTTTTCGCGAGGCTTTAGACGGTCTGCTTTGACGCAGGTTGCTGCTACGAGCGACCGCGCAGGCTTCATGCCGGTGATTATTCGTTATACGGATAGTGCGGACGCGAAAATCAAAATGACCGAACTTGTTCGCGAACTAACGGATGACCTCGGAGTCAATGAAGACGAAATCATGCTCTTATCGGCAAGAGCACCTGAGAATAAAGACAGCGTTTTAGCCGGTGTCGACACCATAGCGGGTTTAAAACTCACAAAGCTCTCCTCAGAGCGGCTTCGTGACACTCACCCGATAAAAACTGGAGAAATTGGCATTGCCACAATCGCCTCGTTCAAAGGCTTGGAATCTAAAATTGTTATTGCCTTCAATCTTAGCGAATACAATTTGCCGCCACAGCATCCAATTATGGCCAGCTTGATGTACGTGGCTATGACTAGAGCCAAGCATATGCTCTATGTTTTTGTGAAGGAAAATGACGCCAAAGACGAATTGTTTACCAGCGTTCACAAGTCGGCCACCAGAGGCGGCACTCTCGTCCTAAACTCAGAGGAGCGGGCGGGGGACTGTTCTGGAACCGTGATTCACTACAATCCTGAGCGTGCTGGTGTCATTTCCCTGGATTCAGGCTCAGACCAAAGCAAAGATACGGTCCTGCTGTTTGGCCCAGATCTTAAGCGTGCGGGCATTCTCTCCCTCAAACGTGAAGAGCGCCTGTTGTTTCGCGTGCGACATGAAGGTGGCGTGGCTTTTGCCGTGGATATTCGTCGGGATATTTCGGTTTAATACAACTGAGTGCCTCCACGCTATTTGAGGGCCCTGTGATCAATTTATTCAAGGGTCTCACGTGCTAAAATAATTATCACATCAGCCATGTGAATCGAGTCCTGTCGTTT
>CANJQY010000073.1 GCA_947476525.1 Oligoflexales bacterium | reverse complement strand
CGATTTGGTTGAGGCCGATTTGGTTGAGGCCGATTTGGTTGAGGCCGATTTGGTTGAGGCCGATTTGGTTGAGGCCGATTTGGTTGAGGCCGATTTGGTTGAGGCCGATTTGGTTGCGGCCGATTTGGTTGAGGCCGATTTGGTTGCAGACTTACGCTTTTCAACCCCAGATTGTGCTGAAATCGCAGGCGTTGTCGGCATTAGTATCAGGCAAAAAGTGGCAATACATGTGACGCCCAACAGCCTGCAGATATATTTTTTTTTCGCCGAGCTAACCATGCTAATCCATTCTTGGTTTGTCAGAATTGCTGCTAATTCTAGCCACATAAACCGAGCCAATCATTGATCAAATTTTTGATCCGGAAATTCAATCTTCATTTTTCCTTTCGCCTGATCAATTTCTAGTCCTCCGAGCACTAGTTCTAGGAATTTCAATTCGGAAACATATTCCATAGACCCCATGATATCTTCAGAGCGCATAAATCCAGCCCCATCCTTTGCGGCGGACTTCCACAGCTCGTCAGCAACACCTTTCCCTTGACCAACGGCGACCTGAATCAAGGCAAGCACAAAGTGCTCTCCAATGAAGGAATCCAGTTTGGAATGAATCACGGTTTTACACTTGCTCATTGCCACAACAGTCGTTTGAGTTTCTAAGCATGTTAGCATTCCGAGCGTACCGACTTCGTTGGCACTTGCATCCGCGCCGGAAATAGACGGCAGCCCTCGAACTACATTTAGTTGGTGTTCTAGACGCAATCTTACAGCCTGAAAAACTTCTTTAGTCAATCCTCCTTGCCCCGGACGACCAGCCATTACCTCCTCTGCGACCGAATGGATAGCCAAGTCAGCCGTCATCAGGCAGCCCTCGTAGATATTAATTGGTTTTTCCCATCCTTTTTGTGGACGACGCTTGATCCAATTAGGATCCATTGACAGCAGCCTGGTCCATTGATTTTTCTGAAGGGATTGACCCGACAAAAACTGTTGCGTTTGAACTTCATTTTCCTTCCAATTTCTCTTCCAACTTTCCACGGTGCATTCGAGGTTGAAATTGGCCTGAACTTCTCCTTTGAGAATCTTCTGCGAAATGCCTTCAATATTTCCCGTAGAGTTAAAAGCGTAAAGGCGAAACAGTGGGAGCCAGGAGCTTCCATTTTTTTGAGATTTAATAATTTTCGCAGCATAAGGTATTACTTTTATGCCCATCGCATTTAAGAATTCTGTAAGATCTGGCTTTTCTGAAAGTGCCTGCATTTCGGAAACCGGCGGAACATCATCTTTTTTCTTCAATAGGTACGCTTGGTACGCATACCCTAATCCAATGACTAAGAGCAGCGCAAAAACAGTTACAAAACGATTTCTATTTCTTCTTTTCACTAAATATTCCTGAAATCCATCCCCCCCGCCTTTGTGCGACGGTGATTTGAGACCTCGGTCACTCTTAGTTCGGTGCCGAGAAATAATTCGTGCATGACTGGTCGTCTCACGCCACGAAAGTGGCAGGGATTCGGCGAGTAGTGAAGAAATTTCGGGATATGCTTCCGTCAGCTGTTCCTTGTGATCAAGAATAACCCACGGACCAGTGTGTCCAGAAATTTCATCTTGAAGGCCGAAATCTAGCCGGGCTAGGCTACGCCTAAATTCATCTTTCGTCATCGGACCCAGAAATTGCCGACAGTCTCGACGAACCAAGTATATTTTCGTTGAACCCATTAATGCCCCCTTACTTCACTAACTAAAACAGTTATGTTATCTACGCCGCCTGCCGCATTTGCCGCTGCAATCAGGAGGCTTGGCAGTGTCTCGAAATTGAATATGTTTTTACGAATGATTCGGGCTATTTCTGCATCTGGAACCATGCCAGTCAAACCATCGGAACACGTTATAATTACCTGTCCAGCCTTTAGCTCCATCTCGTAAATATCTGCCTCGCAAATCGGACCAAGTCCAAGGGCCTTGACCAGCGCTTCATTTTTGGAGCCGGGAAGCAACTGCCTTGGGCGCAACCATCCGCGGTCCGCAAATGTTCCCACGTTATGGTCAATGGTCAACTGGAAAATATTTCCATCTTGAAACAGGTAGGAACGACTATCGCCAACGTGGCCCAAATGAAGTCGATTACCGACAAAGGCAAGGCAATTCAGGGTGGTACCCATGCCATGAATCTCAGGCTCTAATTCTCCACGCGCCAGGATTGATGCGTTGGCCTCGTCAATAGCATCCACCAAAAAACTATTAACCTCTCCAAAACGAATTGATTCGACGCCAAAAAAAGACTTTTTTATTGAATTAACGGCGATGGAAGACGCGATTTCACCGCCTTTGCGTCCACCTATTCCATCGGCCACAATTCCAAGTCCGCGACTTTCGTCGTAGAATATGCTGTCTTGATTGCCCTTGCGCCGCCTGCCAATATCTGTTGCTCCAGCCATGCGAATTCGCATCGTTTTCCCTCCTTATAAATTCACCTTTAAACTATACGTTAATCCGTGCATGTATCGGAGATTTCAAGGAAACCTTAACCCTAGGGGCAGTTTTTTAGTTGGGAATTATCTCACTTATGGCGCGCTCTCAATTTTTGCGGTATAGCCAGAGCGCAAGTTTGGATTTGTTATATTCACAAAAAGGAATATTTATGGCCATGCCATCCGCTAAATGGAGCCGCTTTGGGACATCCATCTTCTCTGTCATGACCATGGCGGCCATGCGTAACGGGTCTATTAATTTGGCCCAAGGCTTTCCGAATTTCGACGGTCCCGACGCGATTAAAGACGCAGCCATTGCCGCGATTCGAGGCAATTCTAATCAATATGCTCATTCTCACGGAATTCCTAAACTTCGAGAGCTACTTGCAAATCGAATGAATAAGGTTTCCAAACTTGAATATAATTCAGAAAACGAAGTCACTGTTTTCTCAGGCGCGACGGAAGCACTATTTTGTGCCTTTCAAGCGTTTATCAACCCAGGCGATGAGGTCATAACCTTCGCACCATTTTTTGACTGCTATCCAGCCGGGGCTTTTTCAGCCGGTGCCAAGCTAGTGGAGGTCCAATTGTGCATTCCCGACTGGACATTTACGGCGAATGATCTTGAATCACGGTGGACCCCTTCGACAAAAGCTATTTTAGTTAACACACCACACAACCCAACTGGCCGCGTCTTCACGAAATCCGAGATGGAGATCATTGCCAACTTTGCAATAAAACATGATCTCTTGGTAATAACCGACGAAGTCTATGAAGAGCTGGTCTACGACGACCTTCCATTCACTCGAATGGCGACACTCCCCGGAATGCGCGAACGAACCGTCGTCATCTCAAGTACCGCCAAAACATTTAGTCTGACAGGCTGGAAAATTGGCTACACCTTTGCGCCACCTGAGCTGACCCGTGAACTCCGAAGCGTCCATCAATTCACCGTTTTTTGTGCAGCAACTCCACTACAAGTGGGTATTTGTGCCGCCCTTGAATTGAGTGATAACTATTACAAAACGCTCCGGCTAGACTATCAAGAACGCCGAGATTTTTTGTGCGCCGGACTTCATAAATTGGGTTTCAAGTTTCACAAACCAGAAGGTACCTATTTTGTGGTTGCAGATTACAGCCATTTGTCAAAACTTCCGGACACTGAATTCACTTTGCAGCTAATCGAAACAAAAAAAGTTGCACTCATTCCTACGAGCGTCTTTTATACAAATCCTAGGGATACTGCCGCAGGTCAGCATTACGTCCGGTTTGCTTTTTGCAAAGATCTCGGCACTTTGAAAGCTGGTCTCGACAATTTAGCATAGGCCATCAATATTTTTTCGTTCGGGTTTTCTATATAGATTCTGCTAGAATGATAATGGTTTGCTCACATTTTAGGCGGCTAAAAATAAATTTCCAAAAATATTCATTTTCCTCTACAATGACATAAAGTTATCCCATGTTAGAATTGAAAGGTGATTCTGTTTGAGCCACCCGCTAGTCCATTTGCTTTTTCCTTTGTTGCTTTTCGTCTCGTCGACTTTTAGCAGCACGGCTTACTGCAAGCCTGCATCAGTCGGAGGACAAAACATTTCGAGCGCGGCACAACCGATTAAGGCTCAGGCTGAGTTTGCAAAAGGAAACTGGGATGCGGCCATCCCACTGTACAAAAAACATCTACGTGCTTTCCCTCGCGACTTTTCCTCGTGGAATCAACTTTCAGCCGCGTATTACCACTCGGGTCAAATCTCCTTGGCCTTGAGCACCCTGCGAAAAAATGCAAACTCAGCAGCAGATCGGTCGTTCAATTTCTTCTATCAGGGTATGTGCCTTGCTGTCTTAGGGGCCGAAGCAGAAGCCAATAAATATTGGCAGTATGCCTCTAATTGGAACGATGAGTTTGGGGCTCGCGCTACATTTGAAATGGCCATGTCCTCTCACAATTCTGGCGACAAAATGAGGGCAAAACAAATTCTAGCGGCCTATTTGCAAAAATTCCCGCGCGGCCCCGATGCACCGTCCGCCAAAAGCCTATTAATAGCATTGGAAACCGGCAAAAGTATCGATACGGTCCATGGCTTTGATCGGCCCGACAGAGAAATTGGAATATATAAGTATCATCCATGGTCGTTGTTTCAGGTCCCGCACTTTTGGAAAGTGCAATTAGGCTATGAAGGCTCCGATTCTTCAGGGTATCAACCGACTACCGCGGGAGCTCTAGAGAATAATTCTAACACCTCCGGAGGCATTCAGGTCAACGCCTCGATTGGCATTGGGCCAAACAGGAAGGGTGACTACACATCGTTTGCTGGATACAGTTATCAACAAAATTGGATTTCAGATTATTCCGCATTTCCAGACTGGGTAATGCAAGGTTTTAGCATGGAACAATTTCCACTACGTGGCGATTATTTAGAGCGGACCCACCAGTTATTTGGAGATTTTCGTCGCTCAGTTGGAAGCCAGCTTTTTTTAGGAAGCTACGCACGACTTGAATTTACTCGCGTTGGGTCAACTTTTTTTCCAAGCGCTGACACGTCAAGTCTAAAGATAGTTACATCTGAAAAAGACACCCAACTCTTGATACCTTGGGCTGGTTGGGCTTGGTCTCAGACATCCAGATCTATGCTGTCGCTTTACATGCGAAAAGAAATACACAATGAGAGCCTTGAACATAGCAACAAGACGTTTGATCTGACGGGAAGTTCCGGGCAATTGGCTTTGAGCGTAAACATTTCCCACGCACAAGACTTTCCCGAAAAGAAAATCGAGGCAACTGTCGACGCGTTTCAATATGAATTTATCTACAATGATTTTTGGCTCGATTATACTAGGCGTGGGGTTATCGCAGCCGTGGATTTCAAAATCTACAATAAAACTGGAGGCGAAGCCCTCATAGGTCTTTATCAGGACCATTACAAGGTACCCCAAATCAAAACTGGCGGCTGTACGGCCAAGACGTCCCTCGATGACAAAGGTGAATCAAGCACAAAACGCGTCGCCTGTAGCCGCTCAGATTCTGGATCCATGATCCATCTTGGGGTATACTATGACAGGAGTCCATTTTTAAGATTTAATATTGGCGCACTTTTAGTCGAGAACGGTAGCAGCATGAAAGTCTATTCGGACAGCAAAAAAGTGTACCGTGCGAGCGTCATTTGGGCGTTTCCCGGCACGAAGCGCGTATCAAGAATGACCGAACGATTTGCGGATGCTGCATTTACGAAGGAGACTCTCGAATGAAAAAAAACTTGGACGTGAACGGCATTCTTGAACTCTGCCAAAAATCCAGAACCCCAGTATTCATTTCCAGCACAGGTTTGGACATTGCGTTTCAAACGGTCATCAAAGAAATAGATGGTCCGACATTGGTTTTGGAAAATATGGTTCGACCTGAATATATTTCCCGTTTCGTCAATTGCGACAAATATTTCCTTCAATGTAAAATGCTCCGGTTTCAGTCGACCTCAGTCAATCCAAGAGGTTCTTTCATGACTTTTGAAATTCAACAAAATTCCCTGGTCGAGGAAACTCGGATGTCTGAACGCTTGATTTTTTCAAAAGACGAAAAGGTCATAGCCGAAATTGTCAACCCCTTTGACCACAAAACAATTCTCCGCCGCCATGTCATGGACATGTCTGCTACAGGCCTTTCCCTGCGTATTAATGCCGCATCAGCGCCATTTTCCGCGGGTGTCATTTTACCTCAGGTTAGAGTCAATATCGAGGATAAAAACTGGGCGAGTACGTCCGCTGAGGTCGTTTACACGCGCAAATTTATGGACCTCCAAGGTCATTTGAGAGTGCAAGTGGGCCTAAAATTTATTTCAGCAGCGGTAAAATCCTAACCTTTAGCACCCCGTGAAACAGGCGGGGCGAGGAGCCTACTTTGGCAAATCCCTATAGCAAACTCGAACTCTGGCAGCGCATCTATGTCAATCGGTCTCTAAACATGGAGCGGATTAAATCAATTGGCTTCGACATGGATCACACGCTCGTTATGTACAATCGTGAGGCCTTTGAATCGCTGGCATTCTGCGAAACGCTTAAAAAATTCATTGCAGCAGGCTACCCGGTTGAGCTTTCAGATCTGAAGTTCAAGCCAAATTTTTTGATTCGCGGACTTCTGGTTGATCGTGACCGTGGAAACGTTTTAAAAGTTGATGGCCATAAATACGTAAAAACAGCGTTCCACGGCACCAAAAAAATTGATCGAGACACACGCCACTCGCTCTACAACGGCGAGTCGTTTAAAGCTCAAGACTTCCTCAGTGTCGACACTTTTTTCGCTTTGAGCGAAGTTCAATTGTTTGTCGAAATTGTTGACTATATGGATCTTCATCCAAATAAAATTCGCAAAACATATAGGGAAGTTTACGACGACCTTCGGAAATTTATAGACTTAAGCCATGCCGATGGCAGCATTAAAAATATTGTCATGTCTGACCCTTCAAAATTTGTACGCAAAGACAAACACCTTGCGACAGCCATCATGCGCCTCCTCGACGCCGGAAAAACTTTGTTTCTGCTAACCAATTCGGGATGGGACTACACTAACTGCATGATGACTTACATACTCGACAACGAGAATGAAGATTTCCCATCGTGGCGAGATTATTTCGAATTCACGATTGTTGCGGCAGGAAAACCTGCTTTTTTCACTGGTTCTAGCCCATTTTTAGAAGTGATGACCGACTCAGGACTTTTAAAATCACATTCAGGAAGTTTGGCGCGGCATCGAGTCTATCAAAGCGGCAGCGCAAGTTTGTTTCAAAAATTGGCGAAGTTTCACGGCGACGAAATTTTATACGTTGGCGACCATATTTTTGGCGACATCATGCTTTCAAAAGGAAAATTAAATTGGAGAACCCTTTTAGTCGTCGAAGAACTGGAACATGAATTGGTGCAGTTAGAAGTTCTCAAACCAGTTTTTGCAGAAATCCAAAAAAACATTTACGCAAGAGAATCGCTCGACGAAGACATGCAAATCATCCGTTCCAATCTCATGGCGGTAAACAGACACCTGCAAAATTCCATGCGAGGTCATGACGTAAAAAAAATTCACCACCTCGAGAAGGAAAAGGACAAATACACGGCGAAACTTGCTGATAGAACGCCTATTTTAGAGGGATTTGACGATAAAATTAACGAGTTGCTTCAACTAAAAGAGTCCTCGATCCAACCAATGTGGGGCGAACTCATGAAAGTGGGTTTAGAGCGAAGTCGTTTTGCCTACCAAGTTGAGGGATTCGCCTGCTTATATACTAGTCGGGTTAGTAACCTGCGCTTCTACAGCCCACAAAAGGTATTTTCTAGTTTTCATGATATTTTGCCACACGACCCTTGAGGCGTCTGCAAAAACACCATAACAAAATGAGTCATTTTGGAGTGTTACCCACATACCATCGGGTCTAATGCTTAACTTTATCGATAACCAAGGCTCTTCGGGCCATGTTTTCCCTCAACTTTTTCCTGAATTGACCGATACATAGGCATGAAAAATAGCTTTTTTTTGCTCTCGGCAAGATAGGAATTATTTGACGTGATCGCTCAACTGATTGGCAATCGTTACCGCATCCTTCGCAAAGTTGGCGAAGGTGGGATGGCTATTGTCTATATTGCGGTCGACGAAAAATTGGGACGCGACATTGCCATCAAAATACTCAAAGACCGCTACGAGAACAATAGTGAAATTCGCCTTCGGTTTCAACACGAAGCCCATGCTATTTCTAATTTTGACCATCCTAACATTTTAAAAATATACGATTTCTCTGGCGAGGATTCACGCCAGTTATGGATCGTCACCGAACTCATTCACGGGAGAAATTTGGCCGAGATTTTGGGAACAACCACCGGCGGGTGGCTACACCCACTCATTGCCTCGTCGATCGTTCGAGAAGCATGCAAGGCCCTTGCGACTGCCCACGATCAAGGGATTGTGCACCGCGATGTCAAACCTGACAACATCATGATTACCCATCAGGGCACCGTGAAACTCATGGATTTCGGCATTGCAAAAATACAAAGAATTTCGAGCATGACACAAACAGGAATGTTTATGGGATCTCCAAGCTATATGTCGCCGGAACAAGTGCGCGGACGAGACATAGACACCCGAAGCGACATCTACAGCTTGGGCGTACTTTTTTACGAACTCACCACCGGAAAATTGCCCTACACCGGAGCTTCCACAGCCGATATTGCCATGCGAATTCTTTCAGGAGAATACGTTCATCCAAAATTCATTATGGCAGGAATTCCTTCCACGGTTGAATCTTGCATTGTTCGGTGCTTAGAGCTACAGCCAGACAATCGCTATCAAAACATTAACGACATTGGAGGCGACCTCGATAATCTTCTCAGGTCGTTTAACCTCGATCAGAGTAACGTAGAGCTGGAGCGTTGCTTTAAAAACCCAAAAGCCTACGGAGAGCGGTTATCTGAACTTTTCAAAACTTCGAGCATAAAATCTGCCGCCACTGTAATCGTCGAGTCGCCAAAGTTAAAAATTCGTAATGCCATGATTTCTCCCATTCCGCGTCCCGACATGGCAAGTGGTGATTTATCTGAAGGCAGTCAACGTCGCCTGCACCTATTACCCCAAAGATCGACTCCGCATGTCAGTAAGCACGGACCGTCAGGAGAGTCCATTGAAGCCCACTTGCCGAACCGCCGCCAACAGCAACGAGAAATAAAAACCCAATTGGCGGCAACCGGCCACAGTTTTGCTAACGGACGCAGTGCCTCGGATCAGGCAACAAATCCCCAAGAAAATCAGCACGCAAATCCGCGCGCAAATCCGCGCGCAAATCCTCGAGACAATCCTCGAGACAATCCAGCAACACATAAAAAACTGGTCAAAAAAATTAATGACCAGGACAAATTAATTCCAAACAGGCCTATTGTCCGCCCAATGTCGCGAATTGTACCTGCAGTTCCTCGCCGCGTTCATCATAAAATACAGTACATATTTTTTAACGGCAATCGACACACTCGCAGGTCATCTTTCCTTCGAAATTTCGTTATTGCTGCGGTTGCCCTCATTTGTTTAGGATTATATTTTCCACAAATCGCAAAAATGGGAAAAATAAAAGCAGGAATCGCCTTAATCAAAATTAAAACTGGGTTACCCTCATCGACCGTAGGAAATGACAAGACGGTATCCAAAATGGTCAATTCGGAAAAATCCCCAATCACGACCACGGTCCAGCCACCAATCAGCGTGGCAGATATCAACACCGAAACTAGCTCTTTAAACGATGGAGATCCGGTCGTTCGCCCAAATACATCTTCCACTCCAACCAATGGAGTTAATTCGTCAAAAAATACTAGAGTTCCCACCGCCCCCAAAAAAGCAAACCCACAGGGCCTGCCAACTCAGCTCGCGAAAGTCAATTCCACACAGCAAAAAAACACGAATCAATTTTCGTCAAGACCCAACAGCGAGGCCCAATTGCCAGCCAGCAAAAATACGACACTTGTTTCCCTGCCTGCAGTCCCCGATATTTCTGAGGACGAGGTTGGCAGTCATACTTCTGTGCCGGCGTCAGACGTTAAGCCTAAAGCATTGCAAGAGAAAGAACGCCCGCAGGTGCCAACGACCAACTCGTCGATATCCATTGCAAGCTCGCCGGCATCGGAGATCTATATAGATGGGACACGGCTCGGCACGACAAATGCTCAAGGTGCGACCTCTGGATTTATGTTGGTTTCTCCAGGCTCACATCAATTGGAATTGAAGCGCTCAGGATTTACGACCTTTTCTAGGACAATTGTGGTGACGTTAAAAAGTAAGCAGATCTTTGGCCCATATTCCCTTGTTCGGGGCGACCAGAATTCGACCAAAGCTCCGGCTACATATAAGTTAACCCTCGGCAGCAACCTTATTCCGGTCACTGTCTCGATCGTAAACGTTGAAACTCGCAAGAGCCAAGCGTTTTTGATGAAGCAACCATCACAAACATTAACTCTCGATAAAGGAGTGTATGAAGTCTCCATGGACCGCACTGGGGATGTGCGCAAACGACGCATTGATTTTAGTGGTACGTCTAGTCAATTGACTTTTAGCGTTGAATTTAGGAGTCCTGGAAGCCATTAAATTGCAGATATTTGGTCAGAGTTTTTAGGATGTGCGGCGAGCAATGAAAATAGTTTAAGGAAGAATCATAGTGGAAGTTTTGAGAACAAAGTTAGCGAGTCGAAGCCTGATCCCAGGTTTAGACGCACAGCTTTGCGCCCCGGCGCAGATGGCTCTGAGCGCTATTTTACATCTCAGACAGAGCATACGCCTTACAATCGTCACGCAACTCGTGATCGGCTTACTTATTTGTGTGCCAACAAACACGTTTGCGCAGGCCTACAAAACAGGGCGAGACACCCTCATGAAAAATGATTTCAAATCGGCTACGACTCAACTTAAAGCCGCTTTGAAATTGGCCAAGTCGAAACAAGAGCTAGGTGAAACTTACAAATATCTGGGAGTCGCTCAATATATGGCAAATCAGAAGCCAGCGGCGAAAGCTTCCTTTCAAAGTGCGAAAAAAATAAATCCATCAGTAAAATTAGCTGCGAGCGAAGTCATCGATGAATCGGTCATACCATTTTTCAAGGCGGCAGCAACTCCTCCGGCACAGGGTCGTCCCCCATCCCTAGGAAAGACTGCCCCTAGTGGCCCTGGCATTGCAAAAGTTAAATCCAAAAAAACAATATTGGTCGTCAAGTCAAACGTACCAACATCCAAAATTGAGTTAGACGGGATATCCTATGGATCCGCGGGAGAAGAAATTGAAGTAATTCCAGGCGCCGTCACATTAACCGTGTCAGCCGTAGGGTATGTAACTAAGGCGATTAAAGTATCTCTCGATCCGCTAACAACAAGCTCAGTGACCGTCAACTTAGAGAAAATTCCCCCGAAGCCCAAACCCATACCAGTTCAAAAGAATATTCCATTGCCACGGGCAACAGCTCCTTTAGCCAAAGCAAATAGCAAACCTCCGGCCTCAAAGGGCGCCGATTTATTTGGAGAATCTAGCGAGCCAACTTATTATCCACCCGCTGCGGAGGGCGAGGCACGCCGTCCTGCGATAACACCAGCAGCACCAAGTCAACCGGTGATACCTTCTGGCGGATACGGATTACAAGGCGGTCCATCGACAGCGCAGCCAGGGTATGCGCAGCAGCCAATGTCCGCACCTCAACCAATGTATGCACCTCAACCAATGTATGCACCTCAGCCAATGTCCGCACCTCAGCCAATGTATGCACCTCAGCCAATGTATGCACCTCAGCCAATGTACGCACCTCAGCCAATGTACGCACCTCAGCCAATGTACGCACCTCAGCCGATGTACCCTTCCTATGCGGCACCTCAGCCGATGTATGCGCCGTCTCCTTACGGCGGCTACCAACAACCTGCAAATCCGTATGCCGCGCCCGCACCGTCTCCCTACCAGCCGTATACGCCGCCTCCTGTTTCCGATCCTTACGGTGGATATCTCGGGGCCCCTGTTGAGTCTGCGGTCCAGGCACCTCCACCTGCACCTTTACCAGTTGTGGACACGGGATCGTCGTCTGGTATGCCTCCCCCACCAAGGCTAATAGAAGAACGTAAACCGGCAAAAAATAAAACTAAATCGGGGCCTTCCAGCTGTAGCGCCGTCATTAAACTACTACCCTTGGGTGCTGGTCAGTTCTGCTATGGTAGCCCAATAAAGGGAGTGTTTTTTGCGGGTTCTGAATCGGCATCTCTGTACTTTTATTATGTAAATTCGACAGCAGCAAAGACCTACGCGGCAATAAAAACTAAGAACCATAATGAACGCGAGGCTGCTCGCGTGGACCAACCTGTGGGTGATGTGGATGCCTACGACGCAGAGACGGACGCTGCCGATGCGAGGGCCAAAACTGCCATTGGGAAGGCAACGCAAAATGCACAGTATTCCATTATTTCGTTTGGGGGCTTATGGGCGATTGGTGTCGTTGACGCTTTCGTAAACGGCTCGCCACGTCCGAAGGCTAGCAAGAGGAAATCGCCGAGAATCCTTCATTCCTACAACTTGGATTTGCGCCGAGCACCCATGGGAACTTTTTCGTTGGCCTTGCCCTACGAGTCCTCGCTGCTCGCCAGCCAAACCTTGCAGGGCGAAGCGCCGCCAACCTATTTTATTGGCTACACGCCTATGAGAGACAGCCACCACAACAATCTGATACACTCTATGTCGATCGGCATTGAACTGGAGCTGTAACAAATGAGCAAATTAGAGCCCCCCATTCGGGCCCCGTCAAGTCCTGAAGATTTCGCGGCCTTCGTTAAATCTCACTGCATTGGCTTGACAGGTGGAATTGCCACGGGGAAAACCACGGTTGCCAATATGCTTCGGAAAAAAGGCTATGTGGTCATTGATGCAGACCAGATTGCACGCCAGATTGTTGAGCCGGGTGAGCCCGCCCTAGATGCCATTATTCAGCACTTTGGACCAGACGTACTGCTGGCGGATCGTCCTCATAACCGGCTGGAACTTGATCGAGAAAAATTACGAAAAATCATCATGGCCAAGGCTTCGGAGCGAAAATCATTGGAGGCCATTACCCACCCTGCAATTCACCAAAAATTCAAGCAAATTGTAGACAATTCAGGATTTTTTGGTCTTAACCAAATCTTTTTTTACGAGGCATCCTTAATTTTTGAAATCGGTCGAGCCGCTCTATTTCTCAAAACCTGGGCCACTTTTTGCTCGCCAAAAAATCAATTGGAACGCCTCAAAGCTCGCTCCAATTTATCGGATGCTGAGGCTGAAGTCCTTATTGCCAGTCAGATTCCAGCCGTCGCCAAAGCTAAAATGGCGACTGTGTCCATTGATACTGATGTATCTATTGATGCCCTTCAATCTAAAATTGACTCACTGATATCTGACTTATAAATATTTTTAAATAACAAACTTTTCAGTTGCTCCGCTTTCGACTGGCGTCTACAATAAACGCCCATTGGGGGATACATTTTTTCTCTCGGTGCCGCCCTCGCCATAACGGCAGCAATCGGCTTTTTAGATCTTCACCATTTGGAGTGACTTATGGCTACCAACAGGGCTTCTGCACGGTTTGACGCATTAAAAACTGCAGGATCACGTACACCACGAATCTTCAAAAAAACTTTTGGCCGGCCAAATGATTTAAACCTCAAGGCCAGTGAATATTTTGGCTGCAATACATTTAGTTTTGAGATGATGGAAAAGAAAATTCCGGCGTCAGAAATTGCCATTTTGAGAGAGTTCGCGACACGCGACACCCCCCTCTCCCTTGATTTGGCCTGCAAGGTCGCGGACGCCGTCAGTGACTGGGCTCTAAGTCGTGGGGCGACTCACTACTGCCACTGGTTTCAGCCTCAAACTGGCTCTACGGCAGAAAAACACGATGCTTTTTTTAGCTTTGATAAAAAGGGACGTGCTATTGAACGTTTCACCGGCAAGGAACTCATTCAATCAGAGCCCGACGCCAGCAGTTTTCCGTCGGGAGGGGTGCGTGCTACCTTTGAAGCTCGCGGCTATACGGCTTGGGACGCAAGCTCGCCGATGTTTTTAATGGAAAGTGAAAATGGTTTGACTCTGTGTATTCCAAGCTTATTTATTTCTTACACAGGAGAAGCTCTTGACGAAAAAACCCCTTTGCTTCGCTCTCTTGGTGCCCTCAATAAATCGGCCACTGAATCCCTAAAATTACTCGGCCACGACGTCAAGCACGTGATTGCGTCGGCAGGTCCAGAGCAAGAATATTTTGTATGTGATGAAGCACTTTTCAATCTTCGCCCAGACCTCCTACTAGCAGGCCGAACGCTTATCGGCCGTCCGCCACCACGAGGCCAGCAGCTGGAAGATCATTATTTCGGCTCGATAAAACCTCGTATATTGGCATTTATGATGGAAGCGGAGCACGAACTCTACAAATTGGGCGTCCCCTGTAAAACTCGCCATAATGAGGTGGCACCAAGCCAATGTGAATTTGCGCCTATTTTTGAGAATGCAAATATCGCAGCCGATCACAATCAGTTAGTGGTAGAAGTACTTCGCACCGTGGCTCGCCGCCATCAGCTTCAAGTATTGTTTCACGAAAAACCATACGCCGGCATTAACGGTAGTGGAAAGCATGTAAACTGGTCACTTTCTGACAACCTCGGTCACAACATGCTTGAACCGGGCGAAAGTCCCATGGAGAACATTCGCTTCCTTTGGTTTTTGGCGGCAACTGTCAAGGCTGTGAACGAGTATGCGACGCTTCTGCGTATGAGCATTGCATCTGCGGGCAACGATTTTCGCCTCGGGGCCAATGAGGCGCCTCCAGCAATTATCAGCTGTTTCTTAGGTGACACCTTGACCGAAGTCGTCGAAAAACTAACCACGAGCGGCGGCAACCTGACGGATCGCGCTAAAAATATTAACCTCGATTTGGCCCGAGTTCCTGTGATTGCCCGCGACAACACCGATCGTAACCGCACATCACCGTTTGCGTTTACTGGCAATAAATTTGAGTTTCGGGCCGTAGGTTCATCGGCGTCTATTTCCCCCTCGCTAACGTATTTGAACGCCGCAGTATCGACGACGCTTTCGGAAATGAATGCTAAATTGAAAAAGAGCCTAACCCCCGGTCACTCGACAGCTGGACAAGAGGACATTTTAAAATTGATTGTTCAAACCTTACAAGAAAACAAAACCGTGTGCTTTGAGGGTAACGGCTACGGCGAAGAATGGCACAAAGAAGCGGCGCGACGAGGACTCCCAAATATACGCACAACACCCGATGCGTTATTGGCCATTAAAGACCCTAAAAATAAGGCCATGCTTTCGGCTATCGGCGTTCACCGTGGAGACGAAGTG